>NZ_CP166993.1:1592808-1911369 GCF_048319245.1 Litorimonas sp. RW-G-Af-16 | reverse complement strand
TTTTGCCAAAGCCGCCAGCAATATCCCTAACCTCGACGTGTTGCCGAGTCAGGGTGCTAACGTGTATGATATTTTGAAGTCGCACACTTTGGTCCTCACAAAGCAAGCCGTTCAAGACTTGGAGGCTCGACTGAAATGAGTATAGCAGCCCGCCATTATGATGCCGTGCTTAGCCCGGTTATCACTGAGAAAACGACGATTGTTTCCGAAAACAATCAGGTTGTGTTTGAGGTGCCATTGAGCGCCTCTAAGCCAGAAATCAAAGACGCGATTGAACAGTTGTTCAAAGTGTCTGTGACGGCGGTCAACACGATCCGTGTCAAAGGTAAAACAAAGCGTTTCCGGGGTCGTCCTGGTCGCCGCAAAGATGTCAAAAAAGCATATGTCACGTTGAAAGACGGCGACAGCATCGACATCGCAACTGGTTTGTAGGAAGAGACAATGGCTTTAAAGACATTCAATCCGACTTCACCGTCACGACGTCACCTGGTTCAGGTTGACCGCTCAGAACTTCACAAAGGTCGCCCTGAAAAGGCACTGACTGAAGGTCTGACGAAAAATGGTGGTCGCAATAATACAGGTCGCATCACGATGCGCCGCCAAGGTGGTGGCCATAAGCGTCTCTATCGTATGGTCGATTTCAAGCGTAATAAGCTTGATATGGAAGCGACTGTTCTGCGCCTTGAATATGATCCAAACCGGACAGCTTTCATCGCATTGATCGAATATAAAGATGGCGAGAAATCATATATTTTGGCACCGCAGCGTTTGGCTGAAGGCGACAAAGTTCTCTCATCTGACCGTGCCGATATTAAGCCTGGTAATTCCATGCCTTTGCGTTTGATGCCTGTTGGTATGATCATTCACAATATCGAGCTGAAGCCAGGCAAGGGCGGTCAAATCGCTCGCTCTGCTGGTACATATGCGCAGCTCGTGGGTCGGTCAGAAGGTTACGCGCAGGTTCGCTTGAAGTCAGGCGAAATGCGCATGGTTCACCAGACATGCCGCGCCACAATCGGCGCTGTGTCTAACCCGGATCATATGAACATTGATCTGGGTAAAGCTGGCCGTAAGCGTTGGTTGGGTAAGCGCCCGGCAGTTCGCGGCGTGGCCATGAACCCAGTGGATCACCCGCACGGTGGTGGTGAAGGCCGGACATCTGGTGGTCGTCATCCTGTGACACCTTGGGGTAAGCCGACTAAAGGCGCCAAAACGCGTAGTAATAAGGCGACGGATAAGTTCATTATCCGCTCTCGTCACAAGAAGAAGAAATAGTAGGACACCGCTATGCCACGTTCAGTATGGAAAGGTCCGTTTGTTGACGGTTACCTGCTTAAAAAAGCCGAAGCCGCTCGCGCAGAGGGCCGTCATAAGCCGATCAAGACTTGGTCTCGTCGTTCGACGATTATGCCTGGTTTCGTTGGACTGACGTTCCAAGTGCATAATGGTCAAAAATTTGTGCCAGTTTTGGTCGACGAAGATATGGTCGGTCACAAGCTAGGCGAATTCTCACCGACACGGACTTATTATGGTCACGGTGCGGATAAGAAAGCGAAACGGAAGTAGTCATGGCTAAAGCTAAGAATCCACGCCGCGTTGCTGACAACGAAGCTCGGGCTAAGTTGCGGATGATCCGCATCAGCCCACAAAAGCTAAACCTTGTTGCGCAACTCATTCGCGGTAAAAAAGTCGAAACAGCCCTCGCTGATCTGGAATTTTCGCACAAGCGTATTTCTGGTGTTGTGAAGACCGTGCTGGAAAGCGCGATTGCAAATGCTGAAAACAATCATGGCTTGGACATCGATAATTTGATCGTGTCAGAGGCCTATGTCGGCAAAAACTTCGTGATGAAGCGTTTCCGTGCACGTGCACGTGGCCGTGGCGCTCGTATTTTAAAGCCGTTCTCTGAGCTAACAATCGTTGTTCAAGAGCAAGTTGAAGTGTCCGAGACAGAAAAAAGTGAGGCCGCATAATGGGTCAGAAGATTAATCCAATCGGTCTACGCTTAGGCATTAACCGCACATGGTCATCCCGTTGGTACGCCAACACGGCTGAATATGGCGATCTGCTACATCAAGATCTCGCGATCCGCTCATTCCTAATGGCTGAGTTGAAAAACGCGTCTGTGTCTCGCATCGTGATCGAGCGTCCGCACAAAACCTGCCGCATTACAATTTACACAGCCCGTCCAGGTGTCGTGATTGGTAAAAAAGGCTCCGATATCGAAGTCCTGCGCAAAAAGGTTGCGGGCATGGTTGACGGTGAAGTGTTCATCAACTTGGTTGAAGTCCGTAAGCCAGAAGTAGACGCTAACCTCGTTGCTGATGGCATTGCGCAGCAGCTAGAGCGTCGCGTCTCTTTCCGTCGCGCAATGAAGCGGTCTTTGCAGTCTGCTATGCGCATGGGTGCGAAGGGCTGTAAAATTAAGCTCGGCGGTCGTCTTGGTGGCGCGGAAATCGCACGGGTTGAGCAATATCAAGAGGGTTCTGTGCCGTTGCACACAATGCGCGCTGACATCGATTACGGTGTCGCGCGTGCGATGACAGCCATGGGCATCATCGGCATCAAAGTTTGGATCAATAAGGGCGAGATCATGGAACATGATCCCTATGCTCACGAAAAGCGCATGACAGAGCAGGGCGATACTCGCTCTCGCGGTGGCAATGATCGCGGCGGCAATGACCGTGGCAATCGTCGCCCAGCTCGCGCAAATTAATTGGAAGGCTAAGAGCAATGTTACAGCCAAAACGTACTAAATTCCGGAAAGCCCATAAGGGTCGGATTAAAGGCATGGCCAAGGGCGGTTCTTCATTGAACTTTGGTTCCTATGGTCTTAAGGCCCTCGAACCTGAGCGCGTTACCGCGCGTCAGATCGAAGCGACACGTCGCGCAATCACACGTCATATGAAACGTGCTGGTCGTGTGTGGATCCGCATCTTCCCAGATGTGCCAGTCACGAAAAAACCTACCGAAGTTCGGATGGGTAAAGGTAAGGGTTCTGTTGAATTCTGGGTCTGTAAAGTGAAGCCCGGTCGCATCATGTTTGAAATTGATGGTGTGTCTGATGCTGTTGCGCGTGAAGCGCTTCGCCTCGGCGCCGCCAAATTGCCTGTGAAGTGTAAAGTCGTTACACGTCCAGGCGAGCAATAGGAGCGCGCTATGAAAGCCGTAGACGCACGAGCCATGACAGCCGATCAGCTCACAGAAGAGCTGCTGAAGTTGAAAAAAGAACAGTTCAACCTGCGTTTCCAGGACGCGACAGGTCAGCTGGAAAAAACTGCCCGCGTGCGCCAAGTGCGCCGCGATATCGCACGGATCAAAACTATTCAGGCTGAGACAAAATCAGCCGCAAAGAAAGCGTAAGAGAGAGCCATGCCAAAGCGTATTCTCCAAGGCACTGTGGTGTCAGACAAAGGTGAAAAAACAATCGTCGTCCGCGTCGAGCGTTCTTTCCTGCACCCGCTGTTCAAAAAGACGATCCGTCGGACAAAAAAATATCACGCGCATGATGAAAACAATGCGCATAAAGTGGGTGACAAGGTTCGTATCATCGAATGTCCCCCGAAAAGTAAACTCAAGACCTGGGAAGTCGTGACTGGCGCTTAAGCCAGTTTGCGAAACTACCAAGCTAGGAGACCCGCATGATTCAAATGCAATCAAATCTCGAAGTCGCCGATAACTCTGGTGCGCGTCGCGTCCAGTGTATCAAAGTGCTGGGCGGCTCTAAGCGTCGTTATGCCAGCGTGGGCGACATTATCGTTGTGTCGATCAAAGAAGCTCAACCCCGCGGTAAAGTGAAAAAAGGCGAAGTTCGTAAGGCTGTCGTCATACGTGTTCGTAAAGATATCCAGCGCGCGGATGGGTCTGTCATTCGTTTTGACGGCAATGCCGCTGTGATCATCAACAATAATGGTGAGCCGCTCGGCACACGGATTTTTGGCCCAGTGCCGCGTGAATTGCGCGCCAAGTCTGGCCCAACGAAAAATCTGATGAAGATCGTCTCACTTGCTCCAGAGGTAATCTAATCATGGCAGCCAAGATTAAAAAAGGTGACTATGTCGTCGTCATTTCTGGCGGAGATAAAGGCAAGAAGGGCGAAGTCCTGAAGGTCTCTCCGAAAGAAGGTCGTATCGTTGTTAAAGGCGTGCGTATGGTCAAGCGTCACATGCGTGCCTCACAAGGTAATGAAGGCGGCATCATGGAATTTGAAGCGCCGATCGCTGTTTCAAACGTCGCGCACATTGATCCCAAAGACGATAAGCCAACTCGCGTTGGTTTCAAGACTTTGAAAGATGGTAAAAAGGTCCGTGTGACCAAGAGAACAGGGGAAGTCATCGATGTCTAAACCTTATGAACCACGCCTAGCCACTGTTTACCGCGAGGAAATCCGCGCGAAGATGAAAGAGCAGTTCGGCTACGAAAATGACATACAAATTCCACGCATCGAAAAGGTCGTCCTAAATATGGGCCTTGGTGAGGGTGTGGCTGACAAGAAAAAAGTCCAAGCGGCGATCGAAGAACTGTCTTTGATTGCAGGTCAGAAACCAGTTGAAACGGTTGCCAAAAAGTCTATTGCGGGCTTCAAACTTCGCGACGGCATGGTGATCGGGGCTAAGGTGACATTGCGTCGTGACGTGATGTTTGAATTCTTGGACCGCCTCATCAATATCGCACTGCCACGGACACGTGACTTTCGCGGATTGAATGGTAAAAGCTTTGATGGCAACGGCAATTACGCCATGGGCATTAAAGAACACATCGTATTTCCAGAGATTGATTATGACAAAGTCGAGTCAGTCCGAGGTATGGATATTGTGGTTCAAACGACCGCAAAAACAGATGAAGAAGCCAAAGCATTGTTGGCCGCGTTTGCTTTCCCGTTCAGAAATTAATCTGGCCGGACCGAAGTAAACGAACGCAACAAGCGAAGCGGACTGCAGATATGACGTCTGAGTCCTGCAAATAGGAGTAAAACATGGCTAAAGTCAGTGCAGTTGAGCGCAATCTCAAGCGTCAGCGCCTCGTCGCAAAATATGCGGCTAAGCGTGCGCTTCTCAAAGATATTGCGCGTAATAAAGATATTCCCGTCGAAGAGCGTTTTCAGGCGCAGCTCAAGCTAGCTGCCCTGCCACGTAATTCAGCGGAAACGCGTATTCGTAACCGTTGCCAAGTCACCGGTCGTCCGCGCGGCTATTATCGCAAAATGAAAATGTCCCGGATCGCGCTTCGCGAGCTTGGCTCACACGGCCTGATCCCAGGTCTTCTGAAATCTAGCTGGTAGGAGGGAAACCATGTCATTCTCCGATCCATTGGGTGATATGCTCACTCGTATTCGTAACGCTATCATGCGTGGCCGTTCGACTGTTCTCACACCTGCTTCCACATTGCGTGGCCGCGTCTTGGACGTGTTGGCAGAAGAGGGCTTCATCCGCGGCTATTCAGAGACAGAAATTGACGGCTTTAAAGGCTTTAATGTCGAGCTGAAATATTTCGAAGGCGAAGCTGTGATCCGCGACATTAAACGCGTGTCAAAGCCAGGTCGTCGTGTCTATTCATCGGTTAAAACACTTCCGCAGGTCCGCAATGGCTTGGGTATCTCAATCCTCTCTACGCCCAAAGGCGTGATGAGCGATGCAGCTGCCCGCGAAGCCAATGTCGGCGGCGAAGTTCTTTGCCAAGTGTCATAAGGAGCTATCATTATGTCACGTATCGGAAAACAACCAGTCACGGTTCCAGCGGGTGTCACACTGACACAAACGGGCCAAGAGGTGACTGTCAAAGGATCTAAAGGCGAGCTGAAATTCACGCTCCCAGATGCTGTTTCAGGCAAGCTAGACGGTGCAGAGTTTACTGTGTCACCTGTCGAAGGGTCTAAAACAGCCGCGGCAATGTGGGGCATGTCTCGCACAATGGTCGCAAACATGATTGAAGGCGTCACGAACGGCTTCAAAAAAGAGCTAGAATTGCGCGGCGTTGGTTATCGCGCGCAAATGAAGGGCAATACGCTCTCTATGCAGCTCGGTTATTCACATGACGTTGATTACACACCGCCAGCTGGCGTGACTATTGAGGCGTCAAAGCCGACTTTGGTCAGCGTGTCTGGCATTGATAAGCAGCAAGTCGGTCAAGTGGCGGCAGAAATCCGCAGCTTCCGTAAGCCAGAGCCTTATAAAGGCAAAGGCGTGCGCTATGTCGGTGAATTTGTGCGTCAGAAAGAGGGTAAGAAGAAATAATGAAAACCGCTCGTTCTCTTATGCAGCGCCGCGCCCAACGGGTTCGCCGCCGCCTCAAAAAACACGCCAATGGGCGTCCGCGTCTGTCAGTCTTCCGGTCGTCAAAGAATATTTCTGTACAGATCATCGACGATGCAACAGGCACAACTCTAGCATCCGCCTCTACGCTTGAAGATAAAAAAGCAAAGGGTTCTGATGTTGCAGCTGCTGAACGAATTGGCAAGCTGATCGCAGAACGCGCTAAAAAAGCGAAAATCGAAGACGTTGTCTTTGACCGTGGCGCATATCTTTATCATGGCCGAGTGAAAGCTCTGGCGAATGCGGCTCGCGAAGCCGGTTTGAAATTCTAGGAAAGCTGAGATTATGGCAGGTAGAGAAGATAACCGTCGCGGCAAACGCGAAGAAGTAGACAACGAGTTCATTGATCGTCTGGTTCACATTAACCGTGTGGCAAAGACTGTGAAGGGTGGCCGTAACATGTCATTCGCCGCACTTGTCATCGTGGGTGATGAAAAAGGCCGTGTTGGATTTGGCAAGGGTAAAGCCCGCGAAGTGCCAGAAGCGATCCGCAAGGCAACTGAAGAAGCGAAAAAGACAATGATCCGCGTACCACTGCGTGAAGGTCGGACGCTCCATCATGATGTTCAAGGACGTCACGGCGCAGGCAAGATCGTCATGCGCTCAGCCCCTCCTGGGACTGGTGTGATTGCTGGTGGTCCAATGCGGGCCGTTCTGGAATGTCTCGGCGTTCAAGATGTTGTCGGCAAATCTATTGGCACATCCAATCCATACAACATGGTGCGGGCCACTTTTGATGCGTTGAAGCGCATGGAAAGCCCTCGGACGATTGCTAATAAGCGCGGCATGAAAGTCGCAGATATCGTTGATCGTCGCAAAGATGGTGCCTCTGCACCTGATGCAATCGAAGCGTAAGTAGAGATTTAATCATGGCGAAAAAAGCAACAGTTACCGTCCGTCAGACAGGATCATCGACTCGTCGTAAACCTGATCAGCGCGCGACGCTTGTCGGTCTTGGCCTGGGCCGTATCGGCAAACAAAAAACACTCGAAGACACCCCTTCGGTTCGTGGCATGATCAATAAGGTCTCCCACATGATCGAAGTCGTCGAAGACAAATAAAGAACGAAGCGTAGTCCCGCAGCCCTATTGGCGCGGGAAACCGCCTTTGGAGAAGAAAAATGCGTTTAAACGAACTCAGTGATAATGCCGGCGCAACGAAGAACCGTAAGCGCGTAGGCCGTGGTATTGGCTCAGGCAAAGGCAAAACAGCCGGCCGTGGTGTCAAAGGTCAGAAGTCACGCTCAGGTGTGGCGATCAAAGGCTTTGAAGGCGGTCAAATGCCAATTCACATGCGTCTGCCAAAGCGTGGCTTTAACAAGCCCAACCGCAAAAACTGGACAGAGCTGTCTATCGCAACAGTGAACCGTGCGATTGAGTCTGGTAAGTTGGATTCTAAAACAAATTATGATGCGGCTGCGCTTGTCGAAGCTGGCGTTATTCGCCGCGCCAAAGACGGCGTGCGTCTGATCGGTGGCGGCAAACTATCTAAAGCTGTAAAGCTGACGGTTTCTGGCGCAACACCCGGCGCGATCAAGCTTGTCGAAGATGCCAAAGGCTCTGTGACAGTGCTGGACGAGACGGTTGAATATCGCGGCAAAGGCGAGAAGCAAGATCGTTCGAATAAAGTAAGCAAGGCTGACAAGAAATCTGCTGCGCCTAAAGCAGAAAAGCCCAAAGCCGAGAAGCCGAAAGCTGAGAAAAAAGCAGCGGCGCCTAAGAAGGCTGCAGCTAAGAAAGCTCCAGCCAAAGCGGCTGACGGCGAGTCTGATTATCTTGCGCCGACGCAGGAATATGACGCCAAGGCCGATAATGAGACTGTCACGAAGATTGAAAAATATCTCGGTGCGTCCCTTAAGAACCGTGACGCGAAATATGTGTCATGTTCTGACGAGACAGAACTTGAAACAATCGTCAAAGGCTTCATGAAGAAAAAGTTGGGCGTGGACGACAAAGACGCGGCGATGGAGAAAGTCAAAGCGGTTTGCGAAACAATGAAGCCGACACGCATGAAAAACCGCGTAACCTTCTACTATTTGCTCGCGAAAAACGAAGGTAAATTGGGCGAGTTTTAAGCCCCGCCCTTTTAAACTGACGATTGACCCCCATATGGGGGTTTATCACATCAGGGACACAGACAATTATGGCCTCAGCGTCAGAACAGCTCGCATCGAACATGAACCTTGGCGTCTTCGCGAAGGCGAAAGAGTTGCAGCAACGTCTGCTTTTCACGCTTTTTATTCTGGTTATCTACCGCATCGGGACATTTGTGCCGATCCCAGGCATGGATATGCAGGCGTTCCAATCTGCGTTTGACGCAGGGGGCGGCGGTCTACTGACACGCCTGAACATGTTTGCGGGCGGCGCCGTGGAACGTATGGCGATTTTTGCATTGAACGTGATGCCTTACATTTCCGCCTCAATTATTATGACTTTGATGAAGGGCTCGCTGCCTGCACTCAAGGAATTGGATAAAGATGGTGAGCAAGGCCGTAAGCAAATCAACCAATATACGCGTTATTTGACAGTCTTTTTGGCGGCTTTCCAAGCATTCGGTATCGCCCGCGCCCTGCAAGCGACGCCTGGTGCCGTGATTGACCCGGGTCTGTTCTTCCAAGCATCGACTGTGATCACGCTCGTCGGCGGCACCATGTTCTTGATGTGGTTAGGTGAGCAAGTCACGGCCCGCGGTGTGGGTAACGGCGTGTCCTTGATTATTTTCGCAGGTATTGTGGCAGAACTGCCCAAGGCGATTTTCCAGACATTTGGATTGAACCAGCAAGGGTCAATTTCAGAATTGCTCTTGGCGTTCGTGATTGTCTTGTTTGTGGGTCTGTCTATGTTGATCGTTTTTGTCGAGCGCGCGCAGCGCCGTCTACTTGTTCAGTATCCTAAGCGTCAGATGGCAGGCGGGAAGACATTTGGCGGCGAAAGCTCCTTCATGCCACTCAAGTTGAACACAGCTGGCGTGATCCCACCGATTTTTGCTAGCTCGCTCTTGCTACTGCCCGCGACGATTGCACCGATCGTGGCCACAGGTGACGGCGCAGTGGCGCAGGCAACACGAAATATGCTGGCCTATATCGGCTACGGCTCCCCGCTCTACTTGACGCTATATGGCTTACTAATCATCTTCTTCTGCTACTTCTATGTGCCTTATGTGTTTAAGCCTGACGATGTCGCGGATAACCTGCGCAAGAATGGCGGCTTTATGCCAGGTATTCGCCCGGGCGAGCGCACAGCGGAATACTTGTCCTACGTTTTGTCACGCCTGACATTCATTGGCGCCGTCTATGTGGCTTTCGTCTGTGTGTTGCCAGAATATATAATCTCTCAAAACAAGGCTATCCCGCCCTCTGTTGCCATGTTGATCGGCGGTATGAGCCTCTTGATTATCGTGTCTGTGACCCTTGATACAGTCGCCCAGATTCAATCGCACCTGATCGCCCATCAATATGAGGGCTTGATCAAAAAGTCGCGCATGCGTCGGCGTAAGAAATAGGGGCAGGGCATGGGCTTGAATTTGATACTTTTTGGGCCGCCAGCGGCGGGTAAAGGCACGCAGGCGAAACGCCTCGTCGCAGAACGTGGTCTTATTCAGCTCTCAACAGGTGACATGCTCCGCGCGGCTCGTAAATCTGGCACAGAGCTGGGATTGAAAGTTGCGGGCATTATGGACCGTGGTGACTTGGTTTCAGACGATATCGTGATCGCACTGATTGAAGAGCAGCTTGACATGAATAAGGGCGCAGCAGGTTTTATCTTTGACGGCTTCCCACGCACCGTGCCTCAGGCTGAAGCGCTAGACACGGCTCTCGCAGCCCGCGATATGCATGTCGATAGCGTGATCCGCCTAAAGGTGGACGACGAAGCTCTGGTGGCGCGTATTGTGAAGCGCTTTCAGGACGAAGGCCGCAAGGATGACAATCCCGAGAGCTTCAAAATTCGCCTCGGCAATTATAATAAGCAAACTGCGCCGCTCCTGCCTTTTTACTCTGCGCAGGGCAAATTGGCAGAAGTTGACGGCATGGCTGACATTGAAACTGTCGCCGCGTCTATCGCCCACGTTTTGGATCGCCAAGGCGGTCAAAATCAGGCTGGTAAGAAAAGTTTTTGGGCTCGCCTGTTCGGCGGGTGAATAATGACGTCAACAGCGCTTGACGGCGCCATTGACTAGGACTAAGTAACCCGCTTTCGCGGAGACAGAGTCGTGTAACCGTTCCCTTTCGTATGGAACGCTCACGAATTGTCGGTGAAACTGGTATTTTTTGAGGAGGCCGCACGTGGCTCGTATTGCTGGGGTAAACATCCCGACTAATAAACGCGTAACTATTGCGTTGCGTTACATTCACGGCATTGGTGCAGCAAAAGCTGCGTCTATATGCGAAAAAGTGGGCATTGCGCCTGAGCGTCGCGTGCAAGACCTGACGGACCAAGAGATCCTGCAAGTCCGCGAGACCATCGATGCTGAGCATCAGGTTGAAGGCGATCTGCGCCGCGAACACTCACAAAACATCAAGCGTCTGATGGACATGGGTAATTATCGTGGTCTGCGTCACCGTCGTGGCCTGCCAGTGCGCGGTCAGCGTACACATACAAATGCGCGCACGCGCAAAGGCCCGGCGAAAGCAATCGCTGGCAAGAAGAAGTAGGGTAGACCGCAATGGCAAAAGAACCAGGACGTATTCGCCGCGCCGACCGGAAGAACATCACTTCCGGCGTCGCTCACGTGAACTCCACATTTAACAACACAATGATCACGATCACAGATGCCCAAGGCAACACTGTGGCATGGTCATCAGCTGGCACAATGGGCTTTAAAGGCTCACGTAAATCAACGCCATATGCAGCGCAAATGGCAGCTGAAGATGCGGCTAAAAAAGCGGCTGAGCATGGTATGAACACATTAGAAGTTAATGTGAACGGCCCAGGGTCAGGTCGCGAAAGCGCTGTCCGCGCTTTGCAGGCAGCTGGTTATACGATCACGACGATCCGTGACGTCACGCCAATCCCACATAATGGATGCCGCCCGCCGAAACGCCGCCGCGTATAATCGCCCGAAATTATTTGGGCACATTCCCTTAATCGGGACTAGAATTTTATCGGCGTGACCTCTTTGTGAGATCGCGCCAATCGCTTACCTAAGAAGGTGAACACTGTGATTGAAAAAAACTGGCAAGAACTTATCCGTCCGATCAATCCTGAGATTGAACCCGGTCGTGACCCTATCCGCAAAGCGGTTATCATTGCAGAGCCGCTAGAGCGTGGCTTTGGCATGACGCTTGGTAACTCGCTCCGTCGCGTGCTGCTATCCTCTCTGCAAGGTGCTGCTGTGTCAGCTGTGCAGATCGATGGTATCGTGCATGAGTTTACATCTATTCCAAATGTCCGCGAAGACGTGACGAACATCGTGCTAAACCTCAAAGGTTTGGCTGTTCGCCTCCACGCAGACGGTCCGAAAAAGCTACTTCTGCGCAAGCAAGGTGCTGGTCCTGTCACAGGGGCTGACATTGAAGAAACAGCTGACGTTGAAATCCTGAACAAGGATCATGTTATCTGCACAGCCGATGAAGGCGCCGATATCCGCATGGAACTGACTGTTACATCAGGTAAAGGTTATGTGCCTGCGGCTGACAGCCGTCCAGAAGATGCGCCGATTGGCCTGATCTCGATTGATGCGCTTTATTCGCCTGTCAAACGCGTGGCTTACCGCGTCGAAGATACACGCGAAGGCCAAGTGCTAGATTATGACAAATTGATGATCGATATTGAAACCAATGGTGCGGTCACGCCAGAAGATGCCATTGCTGTTGCAGCGCGCATCCTCCAAGATCAATTCCAAGTCTTCGTGAACTTCGATGATCCAGAAGATTCTGTCCGCGGCGAAGAGAAGCCAGAACTCGACTTTAACCCAGCGCTTCTGCGCAAGGTTGACGAGCTTGAGCTATCTGTGCGGTCTGCGAACTGCCTGAAAAACGACAATATCGTTTACATTGGCGACCTGATTCAAAAATCAGAGGCAGAAATGCTTCGCACGCCGAACTTTGGTCGCAAATCATTGAATGAGATCAAAGAAGTGCTGGCCGCTATGGGTCTTCACCTCGGTATGGACGCGCCAAACTGGCCGCCAGAAAATATCGAAGATCTTGCAAAAAAGTATGACGACCACGTCTAAGGTATAAACCGACCGCGTTGTATAACGACCGAGGTCAAACAAAATAAGAGGATTAAGCCATGCGTCACAAAATGGCCCATCGTAAACTGAACCGGACGGCATCGCACCGCAAAGCTATGTTCGCCAATATGGCGTCATCGCTGATCGAGCATGAGCAAATCGTCACAACTCTGCCAAAAGCCAAAGAGCTACGTCCTTTCGTGGAGAAGCTTGTGACTTTGGCGAAAAAGGGTGACTTGAACTCTCGCCGCATCGCGATCGCGCGCACACGCAATAAAGAACAGTCAAAGAAGCTCTTTGACATCCTCGGCCCACGCTATGCGGATCGCCCAGGGGGTTATATCCGTGTTATGAAGGCTGGCTTCCGCTACGGCGACAATGCGCCAATGGCTGTCATCGAATTCGTTGACCGCGACGAAGCTGCTAAAGGTGCGGTTGATCGTGCGCGTATGGAAGCGGAAGCTGTCGACGCATAGTCACTGCCGATTTCTGAATCAAGAAAAGCCTGCCCCGAAAGAGGCGGGCTTTTTTGTGTCTAGATATTTTGTGGATTGATGTCGTTAAGCGAGCAATTTCGGCAGGACGAAAGCCGAAAAAGCGCCCAGCGCCCAAACGCCAAAGCCTATATAGAGAACCCAGCCGCCGAAAGTCCGCAAGCGCGCGCAAGCCTTCGCCTGTGCGGGATCGGCAGGGCAGGGCATGTTGCGTGTCATATAGCGCACGCCCCAGGCCAGACACAGCAGCACAAATGAGCCACCAAAGACTAGCGGCTTGCGCTCCGACAACCAGATGAGCTGCGGTACGTTAGACGTCAGCGACGATAGCGCCGCCCCCATGCCCAGCGTGATCATCACAGCGGGAAGCGTGCAGCAGATCAGAGTCGATAGGCTCGTGACGAGCGCAACTGTGGGGGCCGCAGTCTCTCGAAATGCGAGTTTTGTTTTGCTCATGATTTAGGACTTCGTCGGCACAAATTCAGATCCATCTTTGCGCGTGATCTTTGTTGTATTATAGCCCGCTTTGCTGACGAGTTTCACGATTTCGTCGTTTGTGATGTCCGTGCCTTCGACGAGTGCGATAGACATTGTTTTTGTATCAAGGTCCACATATGTGCCGCGCACTTCGTCTCGTTTCTTGAACGTCTTGTTCAATGCGATGGAGCAAAAATCACATACGAGCCCGCTGAGCCCGACGGAAATGTCTGCGATTTCAACAACGGCTGGGCCTTCCATTTTCTTATCTTTGGCAAAGCTCGCAGTAGGGGCAAGTGACAACATTGTTGCGATAGCCAGTGTCGATAGTAACTTCATGTCTAACTCCTTTAAGGGGTATCTAAAATCTGTGAATATAATTTAGCAGGGGTTCGCCCTGATCGTCCACGCCGACTTCCAGTAAGGACGGGCCTTTGAAAAATCGCAGGAGTGCTGAGGCCCCGACTTTGTCGTCATTTTCGGGACGGTGATGACCTTCGACCATAAACCATGTGTGAAGGGCGCCCGTATTGGCGACATAGGGAGCAATACCGAGGCGTCCGTGATAGGCACTATAATCTCCAAAACGGCCATTGTCCCAATACTCTGCTGCGCCAGAGATAAAATAACGTCGCGTTTCCCAATCACCCGACAGGCCGAGAAATAACGCTTCGTCAGAGTCCCGTTTTAGACGCAGCTCTGCGTTATCAACATCGTCATAGACTTGCCCAACGCCAATACGGCCATAAATATTGGCTTGGCTATCGATCTTATTCCAGCGCTTCATCAGGCGGTTGATCTGCGCGCCTACAAAGGTGAAGTCCCCCTCTCGATCATACCGCAGACGCAGTCCAACACTGTGCTGAGTATCGACGGTGTAATGCGCATGCAGGCTATTCTGGTCGGTGTCATTGCGGATCATAAGCGTCCAAGCGTCAGGATAGGACACGGGACGCGCCTGAACCGTCATGGGCAGTATGGCCGTGATTGCAGTTGTGATTATGATTGCATATTTTCGCATACCCCCCTATGGTATATTTCAATCTTGTCTTCAACTCACAAAATGGTCATCTAATGTCGGATCGTAAAATTCGCCGCACCAGCAGCCTCAAACGCCTCTCTCGCATTGAGGGGCAAGTTAGGGGCTTGCAAAAAATGATCGAGGAAGATCGCTATTGCGTCGATATTTTAGTGCAGGTGAAAGCTGCAACAGCTGCGCTCAAGCGCGTGGAAGGCGAGCTTCTAAAAGATCATGTAGATCACTGTTTGGCCGCCGCGATTGCCAGTAATGATCTGGCGGATCGTGAGAGCAAAGTCGCGGAATTGGTTGATTTATTGTCTAAACGCTAGCTAGCTTTGCTGTCATGCAATTCTGGCGCGGCGGAGTGCATCGCCTAACGTCTGGTTATTTCGGGCAAATTACGTTATGCAAAGAGCATATTCGCATCGGAAGAGGACGCCGAGATGACCAAGCTGACCCTGAACGGGAAACCCACGACTTTGAACATGGATCCCGAAACGCCTCTTTTATGGGCCATCCGAGAAGAAGCAGGGCTGAACGGCACAAAATTCGGATGCGGCGCTGCGCTCTGCGGGGCTTGCACTGTTCATGTGAATGGCGAAGCCGTGCGCTCTTGTTCGACCTTCCTCGCGGACGTAGACGGGGCTAACGTCACAACGATTGAGGGGATTGCTAGTGCGGACGGCACACTACACGCTGTGCAAGAAGCATGGATTGCTCACCAAGTGCCGCAATGCGGCTACTGCCAGTCAGGGCAAATCATGTCGGCTGTGGCCTTGCTCAAAGAAACTCCGAACCCATCGGATGCAGAGATCGAGACATTCATGGCAGGGAATATCTGTCGTTGCGGCATGTACACGCGGATCAAAGCCGCGATCAAAACAGCGGCAAAGAAAGCGTAGGGACAGATCATGGCAAAACTGACACGCGCTGACAAAAAAGCAGAGAAGAAAAATCGTCGCCAAAACGAGAGTGGCGCGCGCAAATGGACGCGTCGCGGCTTTATTGGTGCTGGCACAGTTGCGGGCCTCGCAGCGGGTGGCGCGCTCTTTGTGGGTGTTGCCATTCGACCAGGGGACCGCACAGGCGAGCTGGCGAAATTCGCGACAGAAGGCGCGGAGCAGTTGATCACGACTTGGGTCAAAATTGCGCCAGACAACACGATCACAGCCATCATTCCCCACGGCGAAATGGGCCAAGGCGTGCATACCGCGCTGTCCGCCATGCTGGCCGAAGAAATGGAAGCAGACTGGGACGCGCTTGAAATTATGGAAGCGCCCGCCGTGAAAGAATACGCCAATATGCCTCTGGTGCGGGAGTTTGCGAACAATGAAATGATGGGCGGGAAAATGCCCAAAGGCCTTGTCTTTGACACGCTGAACGGGGCGTTCCTGAAAATGGCGCAAAGCATGGATATGCAGATCACGGGGGGCTCGACCTCTGTGCGCTTTACTGGCACAGGCGCGATGCTGACGGCTGGGGCTGCCGCGAAAGAATTGCTCCTCGCAGCCGCAGCGAAGCAGTGGGATGTCCCGCTCTCCGAATTGCGCGCGGAGAAAAGCTATATTTATCACAGCTCTGGAAAATCTGGCCCCTTCGCAGAATTTGCGGTGACCGCAGCGGACATGAAGCCGAACTTACATCCAAAGCTCAAAAACCGCGCCGAGTATAAGCTCATGGGCACATCGCTACCACGGGTCGATATTCCCGCCAAAGTCGACGGCACAGCCCAGTTCGGTATTGATGCGCAAGTCGAGGGTATGAAATATGCCACATTGGCCGCAGCCCCCGTTCATGGCCAGACTGTCAAGTCGATAGACGCTAGTGCAGCTAAGGGCATGCCCGGTGTTCACGGCGTCTATAATATGGACAACTTCGTCGCGGTCGTCGCGGATGGTTACTGGCAGGCGAAAATGGCGCTGCAAGCTGTCGACATTGCGTGGATGAAGAGTGAGAATGACGTTGCCAGCGAAGAGACGATCTTTGCGCAATACGCCAAGGCGCTAGACACAGGCGAGACGCAGAAACTGCACAAACAAGGCAATGTGGCGAAAGCTGCCAAAACAGCTGTCAGCACGCATGAAGTTGAATATCGCGTGCCGTTTCTCGCTCATGCTTGCATGGAGCCCATGAACGCAACCGCTTGGGTGCGGGAGGGTAAAGCCGATGTTTGGGCCGGAACGCAGAACCCCCTCGGTACACGCGGCGCAACAGCGGCTCTGCTAGGTATTCCGTTGGAAGACGTCACAGTTCACACAGCCTTTATGGGCGGTGGGTTTGGCCGTCGTGCTATGCCCGATTATACGAATATGGCCGTCAGGTTGTCGCAAAAAGCCAAAGTGCCAGTGAAAGTGATTTGGTCCCGCGAAGAAAGCACACAACAGGATCATTACCGTCCCTCTGTGCTGGCCCGCCTCAAAGCCACGCTTGATGCTGACGGCATGCCGACAAGCTGGGAAAGCGTGTTTGTGCATAAGCTCGACCCACCCACGGCTAGTCATATTCCTTACGATATACCCCATCAGTCAATGCACTATGTCGAGAGCCCAGTTCATGTGCGCCTCGGCCCGTGGCGTTCCGTCGATCACACGCAGCACGGTTTCTTCACCGAAAGCTTTGTTGATGAGTTGGCAGAAAAAGCGGGCATGGACGGCTATGAATATCGTCGCAAGTTGCTGGCGAAACAGCCGCGTCATTTGAAAGTGCTAGATGCAGCCGCGAAACTTGCAGGCTGGGGGAAAGCTCTGCCAACGGGTCAAGCGCAGGGTATTTCGCTCGTCGAGAGCTTTATGACGATTGTAGCAGAGGTTGTGACGGTTGATATGAGCCGCGGTGCGCCGCGCATTGTTCATGTTACTTGCGCCGCGGATGCCGGCATGGCGGTTAACCCTGACGGGTTTATCGCACAGATGGAAAGCGGCATTATCTACGGCCTGAGCGCCGCGATGAACGGCGAGATCAGCATTGCTGACGGTGCGATTGAGCAGAGCAATTTCCACGATTACCCCGTGACACGCATGGACGAAGCGCCGAAAATTGACGTGGTCATTATCAAGAGTGATGCCCCGCTGGGCGGCGCTGGGGAGCCCGGCACACCGCCAATAGCCCCCGCCATTACGAACGCGATCTACAAAGCGACGGGCAAACGCATCCGACAGCTGCCAGTGTCAAAAGTGGATTTTGGTGCAGAAAGTTAGACTGAGCAATGGCGGTTCAAGAGGGTAAGATGCCTGGGTGGCAAATTGCTATGCGCGTAATTATCGCCTTGATCTGCGCGCTGGCTTTCATATTGACCGCGCTGGCCTTTCGGGTTGGAGCCTATTTTAATATTATTATGATCTTGATTATGGTGGGATGCGTCGTCGTCCCACTGGCACGGCTGCCTTACCTTATCAAAAATGAGATTTTTTGGCGCTTCTGGAAGGCCCCTCTTGCCAAAGAAAACTTACGCTATTGGCGGCAGATTGTATTACGCATCGCGTTTTGGGGACTCTGCGCGATGACCGTTTGTACGGGTGTTATCGCGGCGCAATTTAGTGAAGCCGAGCGGCAGACTATCTACGCCATCATAGGCGGTGGGGCGGCATTTTTGGCGTTAATCAGCCTTATTCCCAAACGTGTTGGGGCCAAGCCGATGTCAATATTTACCGCCATATCTATTCCTATTATGGTCTTTATCTTAGGTGATAGCCTTTTCCCACAACTTACAGGTAAGGGCGCAGTGGCGGTGAATTCTCCCTTTGCTCAGCCGAGCTATATGTTTCATGCGGGTCACAATACGATGGTCAATTATCATGTCGCACATAGCTCTCAAGAGCATGCGTTAGATATTGTTTTAACGCATCCCAACGGGCAAAGCCGTGATGGTGACCCGGATGAGTTGACAAGTTATGCCTGTTTTGGTGCACCGCTGATTGCGCCTGTCGCGGGCCAGGTTGAGCGCGTTGTCAGCGATCAAATTGATCAGCCGATTGGCGGATCGGATCCTAAAAATCCAGCTGGCAATCATATTGTGATTAAGATGGACGACAAGCACTACGCTTTGCTCGCACATATGAAAAAAGGTAGCGCCGCGGTGAAAGAGGGCGACCGTGTCGCGCGAGGGGACGCGCTGGGACAATGCGGAAATTCTGGTAATACTAGCGAGCCGCATTTACATTTTCAGGTGCAGCGTTACTCAGATTTGTTCGCTGATGGCGCCTACACCTATCCCGTGAAATTTAACGCAACATCACGGATTAGGCGCGGAAAACAGACATCAAAAGATGGACTTTTTTATCGGCGCAATGACGTAATGATCCCAAATTAAGACAGTTTCGTGTCTGGCGTGTCTGAGCAAAGTTTTCAAAACATATTGTAGGGCGAGGATTTCGCGTTGTAAGAGAAAAAGTGAGCTTTGCATGCGAGATAATGGAATTTAACTGCACGTTTGGGCTGTATCGGCCTTATTTTTGCTTTAATAAGTTTCATCATCGGATTGATCGATTGGGAGTGAAATCTATGTCTCGTTTTTTAAAATTAACAGCCCTGTCCACTGCTGCCATGCTGACTATGGCGGCTCCCTGCACAGGCACAATTTGGCGATGTTAGCCCTGTCTTGCTGATTGAATCAGGACCATCGGATAATCCTGAATATCGCCGTATGGTGTTTGTGAAATACCTGTCGGGTAATTTGGTCAGTGTTAATTATAAAGCCTATAACCGCACAGAGTTCAAACAGACGCCCAATACGACCCCTTCAGATGTTATCGCCGCGTGTGCCAATGGTGCTGCAACGCCTTTGCGCGAAATCAAAGCCTTTGAGCGGGCAGAAGCGAAGCGTAAACGGGCAGGTCAAGCGCCTGAAATCGTGCGGTTTTGTATCAAAAACGTGCAGAATTGGGAAGGCGGCGGACGGGATCGCTACCTCAATCCGATCTTTGATGGCATGCCCTATGCGGCGTCGCTGAATAATTAAGCATCATCTGTGCGCGGCTATTGCCGTATTTCCATGACAAATGCCTCATAATCTGAGCCTGCCCCTTTTCCCGAGCGGCAGGCTTGCCTATTTAGGGCTTATGAAAAAATCGATTTTGTCATTGCTGGGGTCTGTTTTGGTTTTGGGCGGAGCGGCGAGTCCTGCCAATGCGCAATTCCTTGACTCCGTAGCGGGCGTGGACCGCGTTGTCCCGACTAGCCAAGCTCAAGTGCAGTTGTCGTATTCTCCCGTTGTGAAAACGACGGCACCCGCTGTCGTCAATGTTTTCACCTCCCGCACGGTGCGCACACGCAGTCGGTCGTCCTTTTTTGATGAAATGTTCGGTATGCGTCGCGCTCCGCAAGAACGGATGGAAAGCTCGCTCGGTTCTGGCGTTATCGTGCGTGGAAACGGGATTATCGTAACCAATGCTCACGTGGTCAAAGGGGCAGAAGAGCTGAAAATCGTCTTGAATGATCGCCGTGAATTTCCAGCTGAGATCATTGCGAAAGATGAAGAGACTGATCTTGCGGTTTTGCGAATAGATACCGATGGCGAGACACTTCCCAGCCTACGCATTGGTAGTGATGGTCCGCTAGAGATCGGTGATATTGTGCTGGCGATTGGTAATCCCTTCGGTGTCGGACAAACGGTGACGAGCGGTATCGTATCCGCCTTAGGCCGTACAAATGTAACGGATGTGTCGAGTTTCATTCAGACAGATGCTGCCGTGAATCCCGGTAATTCGGGCGGCGCTCTGGTGAATTTGTCGGGTGAATTAATCGGTGTGAATACAGCGATCTTCTCGCGCTCTGGCGGATCAAACGGTATTGGCTTCGCAATCCCGTCAGAGTTGGTAGAGCGTGCGGTCGATAGCGCCTTGTCAGAGGGTCGCATTGTGCGTCCTTGGATCGGCGCGCGCACGAACGGCGTTGATGCGACAATGGCGGCTGCTCTCGGTCTGGACCGTGCGAAAGGGGCTGTGATCAACGAAATTCTGCGCGGCGGTCCGGCTGACAAAGCGGGGTTAGAGAAGGGTGATGTTATTCTCTCTATTGGCGGCACAGCTATTAATGATGACAGCGGATTGCGGTTCAAACTTGCAACACTAAAGACAGGCGAGATAACGCGGGTGAGCTATTTCCGCGACGGGCAGCAGCGCATTGGCTCGGTCAAAGTCGATACGCCACAAGAAAGCCCCAAGCGTGATGAGCGCAAGCTAGACGGGCGTCATCCGCTGAACGGTGCGGTTGTCGTTAATATGAGCCCTGCATTGGGCGAAGAATTAGGCTTTGACCCCTACCTGACAGGCGTGATGGTTTTGAAGGTCGAACGCGGCTCTGCGGCGAATTATAACCGCGTGCGTCCCGGTGATTTTGTGACGGAAATCAACGGTTCTCTCGTGACGTCTGCCCGTCAACTGCAAGCTTTGATGGACACATCTGGTGATGGCGAAAATTGGGATATTGAGATTGATCGCAATGGTCGCTTGGGTATGTTGCCCGTGCGCTATTTGCCGTCGGAGAGGTAGCTTAGCCTCAATCGCGCGCGCCACTAAGTTTTACGCGCTTAACGCGAAGCTATTTACTTATCGTTAGCATCCGTCCTATGTAACGTCTGGGAAATTTGACCTCGGAGGACGCGCATGGCTCGCAAAATTGACGACTATAAACCGCTATCATTTTATAAAAAGAACACGAAGGCCAAGAAATTCGGCTTTTCAAAATTTGAAGAAGGCGGGGAACATTTTTTCTGTCGCTACATGGATGGCGACATTGCCTTGATCAGTCAATCTTACGCCGCAGAAAGCGGTCGCGATAACGGCATTGAGTCGGTCAAGAAAAACGAGAAAATCAAAGCGAATGTTAAAGTCGAAGAACGCGATGGCGGCAAATGGGGTCTGTCGATCATTGCAGGCAATAAGCAAGAAGTTGCTGTCAGCCCGACACTCTCTTCTAAGGCCAAAGCCGAACATCTGGCGGGTCGCCTTTTAGGCACGATTAAAGCCAAGTCAAAAGCTGCAGCTAAACCCAAAAAAGCTGCCGCCGCAGCTGCGCCGCGCAAAGCCAATGTTGAGCAAAACTACAAACCCCTCGCATTTTACACGCGCCAAACAAAAGGCCGCGATCATGGAATCGAAACTTTCAAAGGCGAAGACGGCCAGTATTATTTTGCGTATTTCGAAGACGGTAAAATCGCGCTGATTTCTGAGGGTTATCCGACCGAAGCCGCCCGCGATGTTGGCGTGGCTTCAGTCGAGAAAAATATTACGATTGAGGACCGCTATAATTACCGGGGTCCGCTGAAGAAAAGCAAAAAGTATGACTTCGGTCTGCGGGCGGGCAATAATAAAGAAATTGCACGTTCTGTCTGGTACGGCTCTGCCGCTGCGGCTGCGACAGGGGCCGCTTATCTTATGGGCAAGCGTAAACGTGCCGCCAATGTGGCCCCAGTCGCTGCGGCCGCTGCCGTGGCCGCGACAGCTGCCATGGCTGCCAAACCCAAAGATAAAGCCGATGATTATTTGCCATGCGAAGCCTATGAAGGCCACACAGTCAATGATCGCGTCAACAATGTTGCTATGTTTAAACATGAAAATGGGCAACATTACTTCGCGCTATATGACGATAATGGCGATGTCCGCTTGCGCAGTGAGGGTTTCCCAACAGGCGATGCCCGCGATCAGGAATTGTCGGGTGTGCTGCGTTTGAAAGATAATCCAGATTATTACAAGCGCATCCACCACGGCGATAAATATATCGATGTCTTATACGACGAAACGGGCCGCGAAGTCGGTCGGTCTTGCCTTTGTGCGCCGAAAGCCGCTGCTGCGCCTGTGCCTGTTGTGGCCGCTGCTGCAGCGCCTGTCGCGGCTGCTGCTGTGACACCGCCCGCCGTGGCAGCGTCGACTGGCCCTGGCATTTGGGGCTGGTTGAAATGGTTGCTTCTGGCGCTCGCCGCGCTGCTGGCACTGTTCTTCTTACTCAAAGCCTGTCAACCAGCCGCTGTGCCACCCCCGCCTGCGGTTATCGCGTGTTGGGATGGGTCAGAGGCTGAAAACCAAGCGGCGTGTCCAACGAAAGTCACGTGCTGGGATAATAGTTTTGCGACCTCAACAGCGGCTTGCCCTGTCGAGCCGCCCAAGGTCGAGACATTCACATGTTGGGATGGCAGCACGGTCAATGATCTGGCGACTTGCCCCGTTGAACCCGCGCCGATGGTCACATGTTGGGACGGCAGCCAAGCAGCAACGAGCGCTAATTGCCCCGTTGAACCTGCTCCTGTGCGTGCGCAACCAACGTCGGGCTTGACGACAACTTTGTTCAGCACAACGGCAGTTGCGCCTGTCGTCGTAACGCGTCTGGGCACGAATCCAGAGTTTGGTGACAGCCATTCGCTCACGCCAACAGGTTTTTGCG
Source organism: Litorimonas sp. RW-G-Af-16 (assembly GCF_048319245.1). GTDB lineage: Bacteria > Pseudomonadota > Alphaproteobacteria > Caulobacterales > Maricaulaceae > Litorimonas. Next base: position 1,888,516 of record NZ_CP166993.1, on the reverse strand, counting down.
ATAAGCTTGCCAATCGCTATGCGGCCTCTCGCTATGACGCGAATTACCTCGACTATGTCGCGCGTGAATTAGGCTATAGCGGATTTAACGATGTGCCGTCATCCGCCTGCACCAATGCGACGATCGCCAATGGCACCGTCGGTATTTTGGGGTACGGCGAACAGCACGGTCTGCAATATTCCAAGCTCGACGTCACAGATGGGCGCGATTTGGAAGCCTTCAAAATCGAGGGCGTGAATGGCCGCACGATTTATTACATGAAGACGTGCGGGAATTATTTCTACCCAACGCAGTAAAATCCTGCTGATATTCAAAGATAAGAACGGGGTCTTCGGGCCCCGTTTTTGATTGGCGCGACGGGGCAGACCCTATAAGGACTGCGCCATGAGTTCTATTTTATATGTCGCTTTGGGCGGGGCCATTGGTGCCAGCGCCCGCCACATCCTTAGTCAAGCGAGTTTGCGGGTCTTCGGGCCAGGCTTTCCCTATGGCACAATGGCTGCCAACATTATCGGTAGCTTGCTGATGGGGTTACTCATTGGATTTTTGGCGGCAAAAGTTAGCAACGCTGGTAATGCGATGCGCCTGTTTTTGGGCGTCGGTATTTTGGGCGGCTTCACCACTTTCAGCGCATTTTCATTAGACGCATTTCTCCTGCTAGAGAAAAAAGCCTACGGCCCGTTCATCGCCTATGTTGGCGGGTCAGTCATTATTAGCTTGGCAGCGCTGGGCCTTGGTCTTTGGGTATCACGCGGGATATTTGCAACATGAGTGGCGTTCAACAGATGACTGTTATTGAGACCGACGCAGGCTCGCGCCTTGATCGGTGGTTTAAGCGCCAGTTTCCCCACATCGCACATGGTCGCGTTGAGAAGCTTTTGCGCACGGGGCAGCTGCGCGTGGACGGAAAACGCGCCAAAGGTAATCTACGGCTAGAGCCCGGGCAGGTCGTGCGAATTCCGCCGCTGCCGGAGCCTACAGACGAAAAGACTGCGCCTGTCGTGAATGATACGGATGCGCGGCTGATCCGCGAAATGGTGATCTATGAGGACGATGAAGTTATCGCGCTGAATAAGCCTGCGGGACTGGCCGTGCAGGGCGGGACGAATACCACACGCCATATTGACGGCATGCTCCCGGCTTTGGGCGAAGGCTGCCGCCTCGTGCATCGACTGGACCGCGACACATCAGGCGTCTTGCTGGTCGCCAAAAATGCTCATTCTGCCAAGACAATCGGGCGGGCCTTTCAAGCGCGCAATGCCGAGAAAATCTATTGGGGCATCACGAACGGTGTCCCCAAACCTAACTCTGGCGAGATCAAAGGCTATATGGCGAAAGGCGTATTAGATAATCGCTTTGGCAATAAGCATGCGGGCAAAGAAGTGATGGAAGCGGTTCGCCACGGCGCGGACGGGGCCAAGCATGCGCGGACGCTCTATCATACTTTGTCGCAAGCGGGGCAACGCGCGGCTTGGGTCGCGATGATGCCGCTGACGGGCCGCACACATCAATTACGTCTTCATATGCAACTGCTCGGCGCCCCCCTCGCGGGCGACCCAAAATATATGACAGACCGTGAAATGCCAGGCGGGTTGGAGCAACGCCTACACCTGCATGCGCGCTCTATTTCTATTCCGCGTGAGGGGCGAGAGATGCTGACTGTCACGGCGCATTTGCCAAAGCATATGAATGCAGCCTTTGAATTGCTGGCGTTTAATCGCAACGAGTCAGACGTGGATTGGGACGAGCTTCGGTAATGGCGAAGCGGTTTTACAAAGACGTCACAGTCGAAGCGGGCGAGAGTGGCTACGTCGTATTGCTTGACGGACGCCAGCTAAAAACACCCGGCAAAAAGTCGCTGAATTTGCCCACCCAAGGCTTGGCGCAATTAATTGCAGCGGAGTGGGACGCGCAAGTGGATGAGATCAATCCCGCCATCATGCCCATCACGCGCCTTGCCAATGTGGCGCTGGAACGCACACCTGACCATCGGGACGACATTGTGCTGGAAGCTCGCAATTATGCAGGCACAGACTTACTCTGCTACCGGGCGCCTGATCCGGCAGATTTAACGCAGCGCCAAATCACGCAATGGGGTCCGTGGTTGGAATGGGCGAAGGCGCGCGGGGTAGACCTCACCGCTGTCACGGGTATTGTGGCGGTCGAGCAAGCCGAAGGCAGCCTTGATGCTGTCGCTGACTACGCGCGCAATTTATCAGATATTGATTTGACATTATTCGTGCATTTTACAGCCGTCTTTGGGTCGGCCATTTTAGGCATGGCCGTGATGGAGGGCGCATTGTCTGCTGAGGACGCATTTGAATTATCTCGCCTTGATGAAGCCTATCAAATCGAAGCGTGGGGCGTGGACGACGAAGCCAAAATTCGGACGGACAATATTCGCGCGGAACTCCTGGCGCTGGCCGAGATATTAAACGTAAGAGAGACCTAGATGGACGGATCATTATTATTTTCAGTCTTTGTCTTTTTGGCTGCGGCGTGCGTATTGGTCCCGCTGTCAAAACTGTCAGGGCTGGGGTCTGTGATCGGCTACCTGATTGCAGGCGTCCTGATCGGCCCACATGTTTTAGGGCTGATTACTGAACCAGAGACCATTCTGCATTTTTCTGAATTTGGCGTAGTGATGATGCTGTTCTTGATCGGACTAGAACTTCGCCCGCAAGCGCTCTGGCAGATGCGCGGGAAGCTTTTAGGGCTGGGCGGGCTACAGGTCGGCCTGACGACAGCGGCCTTTACAGGCATTGGTGTTGCGCTAGGCCTTAGCTTGCCCGAAGCGATCACGGTCGCCATGGCGCTGGCTTTGTCGTCGACAGCAATCGCGCTGCAGATGATGCAAGACCGCGGTGATATGGTCACGCCAACAGGCAAATCTGGCTTTGCGGTCCTATTGTTCCAAGACATTATTGTGATCGCGATGATCGCCGTGCTGCCTATCCTTGGGGTGATGGCGGGGTTTGAGCCTGTCTCAAGTTACGACAGCCACGGCGCGGAGAGCCACGGCCCGACAGGCGTATTTCGCCTATTGGCAATTTTTGGTGTGCTGATCGGGATGGTAGTCGCGGGGCGGCTTTTGTTGCGTCCGATCTTTCGTTTAATCGCGCGAAGTCGCGTGCGCGAGACGTTTACAGCGATTGCGTTACTCCTCGTGATCGGGTCTGCGCTTTTGATGGGCTGGCTAGGATTATCGGCGGCACTGGGTGCGTTCATCGCGGGCGTGGTTCTGGCAGATAGCGAATATCGGCATCAGTTGGAACGCGACATTGAACCGTTCAAAGCGCTGCTGCTGGGACTGTTTTTTATCTCCGTCGGCATGTCGCTCGATTTCATCACCTTGGCGCAGACCCCTGATTTAATTTTTGGGCTTGTCGTCGGGTTATTGCTAATCAAGTTTTTAATTCTATTTTCCATCGGAACTGTGTTCAAATTACGCGGGGGTGATCGGTTTTTATTCGCGGTCTTGCTGTGCCAAGCAGGCGAATTTGGGTTCGTTCTCTTTCAGTTTGCGCTGACAGAAGGCGCTGTGCGGCCTGAAATAGCGAGCCGCTTGAATGCCGTGATTGCGCTGACGATGGCGCTAACGCCGCTCCTTGTCTTAGCCTATGATAAGTTGATCGCCCCGAGATTTGATCGAGAGGCACGCACGGGGGAGGCACCAGAAGACCAACATGATCCCGTGCTTATTCTGGGCTATGGCCGTGTCGGACAGATCGCTGGGCGGCTCTTGCAGACCCAAGAGATCGGCACGACGATCATCGATAATAATGGCGACCACATCGAATTTCTCAAACAATTCGGGCACAAAGTCTATTACGGCGATGCCTCAGATATGGATATTTTACGCCTTGCGGGGGCCAAGACTGCGAAGGTGATTATCGTGGCAATGGACGACACCCAAGCCGTCACACGCACTGTGCGGGAGGTCCGCGAACACTATCCGCAGGCCAAGATCATCGCCCGTGCCTTTGGCCGTCCCCACCTCTTTGAACTTCTCGCGGAAGACGCAGATTTTGTCGAACGCGAGACGATCCGTGGCGGTCTTGCCATAGGTCGAAAAGCGCTAGAATTTATGGGCGAGAGCGAGGCGCGGGCGGCAAGATTGGCCGATGATTTCCTCGCTTTTGATTTTAAACTTGCGCGCGAAACCTATGAGATGCGCGAAGATATGGGCGCTTTGGCCGAACATGCCGCCACAGCGCGGGAGTTGCTAAAAGAGACGCTCAACGCCGATAAATCCAATGCCTCCAAGAGCTAAGAGTGCATCTTTTGCGGCAAAATGCCTGCGCCCGAAATTGAGCCTTTCAAGTGATCGCTCCGCGCGGTAACACTTGCGCATGATCAAATTATTTCTATCTCCCGCAGGCCGCATGGGCCGCAAGAAGTTCTGGATCGGCTTTGTGGGGTTTGCTGTTTTCGTGACGCTGGCACAGCTGGGCCTTCACGAAATTGCGGATACTCTGGCAGGGTTTTTCCTGTCCCTCATTTTTATCGTTTTGGTCTTTCAAATTTTGTATTCAGTTTACGGGAAACGCCTCCACGATATGGGGCGTAGCTTCTGGCCTTTGACCGCCATGCTGGCCTTAACCGTTGTGATCGCGATTGCCGTATTAATGGCCTATGGCGGATCTGAATATTTCAGCGAATTCGCAAAATATGACCGCAAAGATGACATTGATCCCGCCGAGATCGCCCGCTTGCAAGCTAACTACCAAGCCCGTTTAGCAGATGGCGGCGTTGTCTTAGGCCCATTGCTCTACGGCGTGTGGGGCTTGTTCACAGCATGGTGCGGGTTTGCGAAACCTGACCCGGAGGCCAACCGTTACGGCGCGCCGCTTGGCTAGTTCAGATGAAAAAGCTTGATTTCTGTCGCGTATCTGCCAATCTCTTATCGTAAAACAACAAAGGGAGAGGCCTTCATGGGCAATTTACTATTTTCACCAAATGGCCGGATCGGTCCGTCAGATTTCCTACGAGGCTTGGCTATGTTAGCTTTAGTCGCTGCTGTTATCGCGATCGCACCCCTCATCAATTATTCATTGGCGAGCATTTTAAGCTTGGCGTCACTCCTGATCGCGATCCCAACTTTTTTCATCCTGATCAAGCGTTGTCACGATGCAGGAAAATCTGGCTGGATGAGCATCCTGTTTTTTATCATGATATTATTCATCACTGGATTGCTGCAGTATTTCGCGCAACAAGCCACGGGCGGCGAAGAGATGGCGGCGATGAAAGCAGCCTCTCAAGAGCTGGCGACAAGCGGCGCGGGCTTTGGCGAAATCATGACGCAAACCGCAGCCTTGGCCGAAGAATACGGGCCAGCGATCGCTAAAAATACGGCGCTAGCAACGGCTATCGCAGGGTTTGTTGGCACGATGCTCGGCGGGTATTTGACAAATTTGATGCTCAAGCAAGAGCCGCATGAAAACCGTTTCGGCCCTGCGCCAATGTGATTGAGGTTATTATCACAACATTTGACCCGTCGCTGGTTAGTCCAGTCGGCGGGTTTTTTATACCTCGCTGACGGGCCCAAAAATCCGCGCAAAATTTCTCGTAAGTGCGGCGTCTAACTCTCCCATGGTCACCTTGCTTCCCAGGCTCTCAAAGCTCGCCACGCCATGTTCAGAAATCCCGCAGGGCACAATGCCGCCAAAATGCGTGAGGTCTGGATTGAGATTGATGCTAATCCCGTGAAAGCTCACCCATTTGCGCAGACGCACGCCGATCGCCGCGATCTTTTCTTCAACCACCGCACCGCTGGCACCCTGACGCGTGACCCACACGCCCACACGTCCGCAGCGGCGCTCAGCCGTAATATCAAACTCCGCTAGCGTATCGATAATCCATTGCTCTAGCGCCCGCACAAAGGCCGAAACATCACGCCCGCGCGTGCGCAGATCGAGCATAACATAGCCCACACGCTGCCCAGGCTCGTGGTATGTATATTGCCCGCCGCGTCCACTCTGGAACACGTCAAATTTATCTGGCTCCACTAAATCTGCCGCATCGGCACTGGTCCCTGCCGTGTAAAGTGGCGGATGTTCTAGGAGCCATACCATCTCCCGCGCGTTGCCCGCTGCGATCTCGGCGGCGCGTTCTTCCATGAAAGTCACCGCAGTGAGATAGTCGATCAATTCAAGGCTAACGCGCCAGTCGACATGGGAGTCAGAATATAATTTAGGGTCAAATCGCATAGCTGTCATATGGCCCATCTTTATGCACATTTAAAGCTTCACAAAGTCAATAAGTCTAGCTATACGGCGCGCACCTTAATGTGCGGCCGTGGCGGAATTGGTAGACGCGCAGCGTTGAGGTCGCTGTGGGGTAAAACCCGTGGAAGTTCGAGTCTTCTCGGCCGCACCAAATTTCTTCTCTTTTTAATACTACACTGGACAGGATCGCTGCTGTGTGCGTGTGTTAGAACCGTTCCACCAGACGCTAAGCTCTCAGTCTTCCAGATTAGAATTCTGTGTTGGTCGCCCCCGAAACATTGAAGACTATAAATTTGTCTTACCAATCATTGTCATGGATGGGAGATATGTGTCATACCGCATTTATGATGACTGCAAAGACTATCTCGATTTCAGACGCGCTTTTGACAGCCCGAAAAACGGGGCGGGCTTTAGCTGGGTTTCCAGGCGAATTGCCGACGAATTTGGAGGCCGCATACGCCGTACAAATGCGGTCAGTCGGCTTATTTGGCGATCAGGTGATTGGCTGGAAAGTCGGCGGGATAGCCCCGCAATTTGCAGAGCAATTTGGCGCGAAGCGACTGGCGGGACCAATCTTTGAGAGGGCTGTCAAAACAGTTGCAAATAATGAGACGATCACCATGCCAGCTTTTGTTGGCGGCTTTGCGGCGATGGAGGCGGAATATGTGGTTAAGCTCGGTGAATTGCCTGACCGCGACGTCAATATTGATGACATTATCAATCTGGTAGACGCCGTTTACATCGGCGCGGAGATCGCCAGTAGTCCGATGATCATGGTCAATGACCTCGGCCCGATGTCGATCATCAGTGACTTTGGGAATAATAACGGCATGGCGATTGGCCCTGAAATCCCCAAAGATACCGACTTCAGCCAGCACGCTGTTAGCGTCGTGATTGACGGTGATTTAGCGGGCGAGAAGCCCACGGGCATTGGCGAGGCAGGCCCATTTGGTGCTGTCCGTTTTTTGATTAACCACCTGCGGGCTATCGGTTATCCATTGCCCGCTGGGAGTTATGTGTCGACGGGTGCTGTGTCTGGGGTGCATCAGACGGAGATCGGTTCTCATTCCCATATTAAATTCGATGGTCTGGGTGAATTCTTCATCGACCTGACCCCCCCAAACTTAATTCAAGCTCTAGGAGAGATCTATGTATCGCAAGACTTATCAGGCGACCCACCCCGCATCGATGGAAGACATCGACAATGAAACGCTCAAAGACCGCTATCAGGTACAGGGCATGTTTGCGGATAATGAAATTCGGTTGTTCTATTCCCACAATGAACGGCTAGTTATAGGTGGTGCGGCCCCGGTCAAAGGATCGATTAGCCTGCCTAAGCATACAGAGCCTGCGTCTGCAGCGGGGCAGTCATTGCTAACGCGCCGCGAGCTTGGCGTATTCAATGTCAGCGAAAATCCTGGGACAGTCACGGTCGACGGCACAGACACAGAGCTTGGCCCTAAGGAGGCGCTTTATGTGCCGATGGGCAGCGAAGAGGTTAGCTTTAAAAGCAATGACGCCAAAGCGCCGACGCATTTCTACCTGATCAGCGCGGCCGCGCACAAAGCCCTTCCGCTGAAAAAAATCACGGTAGATATGGCCAAGCCGCTCGAGCGTGGATCGCTGGAAGAGAGCAATCATCGCGTGATCTATCAATATATCATTCCAGGTATTTGCGAGAGCTGTTCGCTGCTTGTCGGAATGACGGAATTAAAGCCGGGCAGTGTATGGAATACAATGCCGCCGCATCTACATGACCGTCGCTCAGAGATTTATTTCTATTACGGCATGGATGAAAATTCGCGGGTCTTCCACTTCATGGGTGAACCTGATCGGATGCGTCATTTGGTATTGGAAAACGAGGATGCTGTGATTTCTCCGCCGTGGTCGATCCATATGGGTTCTGGTATGTCTAACTATAAATTCATTTGGGGCATGGCGGGCGAGAATCTCGACTACACCGACATTAACGCGCTGGATATTTGCCAGCTTAGCTAGCAGTCGCGTATGATTAGTTAGATTGAAACGGAGTCTCTTGGGGCTCCGTTTTTTATGCCTTGAAAAGGCCCGCCATATCGCTGGCTGGTTGTCTGATCTGTTTGAGATCAGGGAAGACGTGATCAAAGACTTTGGCGTCAGACAGGCCGAGATGTTGTGTTAAGGCGGCGGCGAACAGGCTTTCTAGCTGGTTGCTTGGCGCCAGGTCGCGATCTTCAAACAGGGCTGTTGGGGATAGACCCGGCCAATCGCCCAAGACTTGTCCGCCGTTCACTGTCCCGCCAGCGACTATAGCCAGACCGCCCGTTCCGTGATCGGTGCCACCAGAGCCGTTTTCAGCCGCCGTGCGTCCAAATTCAGACACGATCATCACAGACGTTTTGGCCCAGAGCGGGCCTAGATCGGTCTTCATGCTGGTGACGGCTGTAGCTAATTGTTCAAAATTCTGGGTCAAGCGGCGCGTTTGTCCGTAATGCGTGTCCCAACCGCCTGCTTCAATGACGGCAATGCGCGGGCCGTTGACTTCTTTCAATAGATTGCAGGCCGCTTTCGTCGATGGCGAGAGGCGATTATTGCGCAGGCGCATACCGCTCATATCGCTGCCCATTTCTTTGTCCATTTGCGCTTGCGCGAACGCCTTGTGAAATAGCGGATCATTTTCGAACATTTTGTCCATACGGAACAAAAAGTCCTCGCCCAGTTCTGGCAGACGGCTATCCGACCAAGACCGGATGGGTGCACTGCCTTGCAGGATCAGCGGCACATTAGGCCCGAGCGCAAGACCAATACGCTCACTCTGATTAATTTGGGCGATAGCACGGTTCAGCCAGCCTGTTTTCTGCGCATAAGGCTGCGCGCCGCCGCCTTCGAGCATGTTTTGCGCTTCGAAATGGGAGCGCCGACGATATTGGGAACTGATGGCGGGGATAAGCGCCAATTCTTTGGCGTCATAGAGGGGTTTGAGCGCTGCAAGGGCTGGGTGCAGCGCAAAGCTGCTGTTGAGTGCAATCGCAGGACGCTCACCGCCATCCGCTCGCCCTAATGCGCCGAGAGATAGAGTGGGGCGAAGCTTGTAATAATCCGCGTCCGCATAGGGAACCAACGCGTGAAGCCCGTCCATAGCGCCGCGCAAAATGATCAGCACGAACCGTCGATCCGTCTCTGCCTTGGCAAAGCTGAGTTGAGGCAGGGCGGTTATCCCAAGTCCCGCCAAAGCGCTAGCTGTGAATATGCGACGAGAGATCATGGCTATCTCCTTTGAAACGCGGCGCTGGCAAAGATGAGCGCAAGGCCGTCTTCGCGGGACGGCGCGCCCTCGATCATGAATTGTGTCGCAGGGTCAGCAACAGGCGCGATTGTTTGCTCGTATAGCTTGGGTGGCTCAATCGATATTTTTGCCTCCCCAACAAAGGCTCTGATCCATTCAATGCGGTGGATAAGGCTTTCGGGCGCGACCCAATCGGAAGACAAATCAGACCAACCCGCAGGGGATTTAGCATAGAACGGCTCGTAACCCATGGTTTTGAGGGAGTTGAGAAACAGGCTGTCGGGTATCTCTTGTGGGCCCGAAATGTTGGCGGCACGCATGACTGATAACATCAGATCATAAGGTGTTTTGACTTTTGCGAGGGGTTTTTCCCATGCAGCCTCCAAGTCAATCAAGGCTTTTGAGACTTCGGCCAAATCACCACCCGTTTTTCGAAAGACAGCGGCGATCGTTTCAACAGCGTCGGCAGGGGGCGTGTCGCTAACGAAATGCCGCACAAGTTTGGTCGCGATAAAGGTGGCAGTAGACGGGTGGGTCGCCAGATCGCGCAGAGCCGCTAAGCCTTGCGCTTGACCCGTTTGAGCATAGCGCTGGCCCAGCAATGTCTGTGTTCCGGGTTCATGGATATTCGCGTTGAATTGAAAACTGCCAAGGGGGTTATAACGCGCTGCATTGGAGCGCTTTTTCGAGGCTTTCACCTTGCGTGATACTGTCCACCCCGTCAGGATTTTTGCGAAGCTCGTGACATCGTCTTGCGAATATCCGCCTTTGACGCCTAGCGTATGTAGCTCCAGGATTTCGCGGGCGAGGTTTTCGTTTAAGTCACGATTGCGCCGCTGCCCCTGCGGTGAATTTGCCCCGATAGAGCTGACATTATCGAGATAGAGCAGCATGCAGGGATGCTGCGCAACAGCGGTCAGCATATCTTCAAATTTACCGAAAATATGCGGGCGGATGGCTTCACGCTCGTAGGCAGGCAGGGCTGGTCCGATCAGGCCGCGCGTGCGCGACACTGTAAAGTGATTGCTCCAAAACATGACGAGGCGCTCTGCAAAAGGCGTCTGGCTTTGAATAAATTGCGCGGTGCGAGCCTCCATTGCGGTCGTAAAAACTTCGCGTCGCATTTTGCCTTTCATCTTGCGGCGTTTTTCGTCCTTGATCTTCCGGGCCTTATATTGCTCCGCCAAGACTGTAGCGCTGTCAGGCAGATCGGATAGCATGGCGGGGGCAGGGTTATATGATGAAATTTGTGCGTGCAGCCACGCTTTCGGCGTATCGCCCAGCCGTAAACTATCCACTTTGGATGGGCCTAGACCAAAGCGCGACATGGCGTGATGTGCCGATGATGTCATCTTAAATGCGGCTATGCTCAAATCCTCACAAATTAATAGTGCATATCAATGAACGGGCGAGGGGGTTAAATCCTTCGCCACGTCTTCAGAAATCTTGCACGTATTTAGTCTTCGCGGAAGCTATAAAGTGACATGCCGCGCGCACGTTCGTCAAAGCTGAGTGTTTTGTTCAACGGGGCGTGGGCGCGTTGGCGACAATGCGGGCGCTCGCAAAGATAACAATTAATGCCAATCGGCGTCGGTTGCGGATTGTCCAAATTATATTGCTGCGCATAGATTAGTCGCGGGGCGTAAGCGATGTCGCAACCTAGCCCAATGGCGAGTTTCTGCGCGGGAGCATTATAAGTGCCGTCTGACCGACTGACCATTTTGGCAATCGAGAAATAGGTCGTCTCGTCGGGCATTTGGATCATCTGACTGATCGTGCGCCCGGGAGTTTGGAAACATTCATGGATGTTCCAGAGCGGACACGCGCCGCCGAATTTGGAGAAGTGAAACCTCCCAGCTGAGAAGCGCTTTGACACATTTCCCGCCACGTCGATCCGCACAAAGAAGAATGGGATGCCACGGGCGTCTGGTTTTTGTAATGTGGTCAGGCGGTGGGCTGTCTGTTCCCAACTGGTGCCGAAGCGGTGGGAGAGCAAGTCGACGTCATATTTGCTGCTCTCCGCCTCTTTCAAAAAGCGTGCATAAGGCATGATCACCGCGGCCGCGAAGTAATTAGCGAGCGAGGTTCGCATCAAGCCTTCAGCTTCCCGACCGGGCAGGGCAGCAGATTTGACGATTTCGTCGATTAGCTCTCGCTGCTCTAGCATGCCGATTTGAAAGGCCAGCTGAAAGCGCCGACCCGATTGGCGGAGGAGTTCTGAGAGGTTGATCCGCTTGGAATGGCGATCAAAATAGCGCAGCATTTGCGGCATAATATCGACAGGAACGATCCGCACAGACAGGTCGTGCTTTTCTTTCAAGCGTTCTGTCAGCGCGGCGTGAGGCTCTCGTTTTGTCAGTCCTAATTCTTGGGATAACGCTTCGGCGGCGGCGTCGAGACGGGGGAAGTAATTGCGCTGCTGATGGATGAAACGACGGACGACTTCAACGGCTTCCGCTGATTGCTCCAACAGTTCGACCTTGTCACGATCTACCGTAATGTCCACATCTCGCCGCGCCGCATCGCGGTGTTTCGAATAGAGTTTAAGCAGCGCTTTTGCGGCTGTCGGGCTGACATTGACCAAGTCTTCGGCCTCATTCTTGGACAGGCTTTCGCCTTTGAACAGTGGATCACGCATGGCTTCATACACTTCGGCCACCAAATGCGCATCGCCCGCCCCTGTAAACCCCGCAATGTCAAAGTCGTAAATCTCCGCCATTTTCAGCAAGACTTTGGCGGATAAGGCCCGCTGATTGCGTTCCATCAGGTTGAGGTAAGAGCTTGAAATGCCGAGGTCTTCCGCCATGCGAGCTTGGGTCAGGCCCAAGGTTTGACGGAAGCGCCGCAAGCGGGGGCCGACCAGTAATTTTTCATCACTTTGCGCCATGTTTCTCTTTCTCAATCTTTACAAGATTTACAAATAACACATCTGTTGTGTTACAATCATTACAAAAATACCCATGTTTTACAATTACTTATATACTTTCGATATTTCTTGTAAATATAGTAGGGCATAAATTAAAAATGGAGGCCGCTATGAACGCGCCAGTCACACATTCAGATCAACCTATCCCTCGCCACCGCGTGCTGGCCAAGGTCGTCAAGGCGGCGAGTGGCCCTTATGCGTCGCGCTATAACGAGGTCTTGACGCCGGATGCTTTGCTGTTCCTCGCAGACTTAGAGCGCCGCTTTGGACCGCAGCGTCGAATTTTGTTGGAAAACCGCCGTCTGCAGCAAGAGCGCTTTGATGACGGTGAAATGCCGACGCAGCCATTGGAAACGGCCCACATCCGTAATTCCATGTGGGAAGTCGACCCGTGCCCGCCTGCGCTGCAAGATCGCCGCGTGGAAATCACAGGCCCCGTGAGCCGCAAGATGATGATTAACGCGCTAAACTCTGGCGCGAAGATGTTTATGGCCGATTTCGAAGACGCCAGCAGCCCCACTTTCGCCAATATGATCGAAGGACAGATCAATATGCGTGACTACGCTCGGGGAGAGCTAGCGCTAAAGACTGATAAAAAGTCTTATGCGCTCGACGTGGAGACGGCGACAATGCTCGTCCGTCCCCGCGGTTGGCATTTGGAAGAAAACGGTATCACAGTTGATGACAAGCCGATGTCAGCTAGCCTCGTCGATTTCGGGTTGCATTTCTTCCATAACGGAAAGCTGTTGGCCGAAAACGATCGTGGTCCGTTCTACTACCTGCCAAAAATTGAAAGCTATCAAGAGGCCCGTCTGTGGAATGACGTGTTCAACTTCGCACAAGCGTTTGTGGGCATGGAAAATGGTACGATCAAGACGACTGTTCTGATCGAAACATTACCAGCAGCGTTTCAAATGGACGAAATTCTCTACGTCTTGCGCCGTCATATTACGGGCCTGAACTGTGGTCGTTGGGACTATATTTTTAGTTATATCAAGACGCTGCGCAATCATAAGCAATTCTTGCTGCCAGATCGTGCGCAAGTTGGAATGGATCGCGACTTCCTCTCGGCTTACGCCACGCGCTTGGTTGAGACGTGTCATAAGCGTCGTGCACATGCGATGGGCGGGATGGCTGCACAAATTCCTGTGAAGAATGATGAGGCCGCGAACACCATCGCCTTTGATAAATTGCGCCGCGATAAAGAGCGTGAGGCCAAACTGGGCCATGACGGCACTTGGGTGGCGCATCCGGGTATGGTCGCGGTGGCGATGGAGGTCTTTGACGAGGAAATGCCATCCAAGCACCAAATCCATAAAAAGCGTCAATTCCGCCGTATCTCTGACGAAGCAATGTTGTCGCCGCATTCGGGCACAGTAACGGAAGCAGGCGTTCGCACAAATATCGAAGTTGCGATCCGCTATATTTCGGCGTGGTTATGTGGTCGCGGCGCGGTGCCTATTCATAACTTGATGGAGGATGCAGCGACGGCTGAAATCTCACGCGCACAAATCTGGCAATGGCTTGCCCATGGCGCGAATGTGGAGATGGAAGGTGGCTTCAAAGAGGTTCTGACGACCCGTCTATATGAGCGTCTGTTCAATGAAGAGATCGCGAAGTTGAAAGCCGAATTGGGTGATGATTATGCTGCGCAACGCTTCCCTGAAGCCGCCGATATTTTCACGCAAACAGCAACCGCGCAAATCTTACCAGACTTCCTCACTATCCCAGCTTACGAAATTTTGGAGAATTAATTATGACTTACTCGGATACAATTCAGCAATTAAATAAACGCTTTCCAAACGGTGCGCCTGCAGGAATTGACATCGAACATGTTGCGCAGTTGAAGACGCAAAACACGTTTGAAACACATTTGGATATTGCCAAGGCTATGGCCAAAGTGATGCGGGCTGATATGGCGCGTTACGATAATGATACCAGCGAATTCACGCAATCTCTTGGCTGCTGGTCTGGCTTTCATGCGCAGCAAATGATGCGTGCGATTAAGCGTCAAAAGGGCTCGCTAGATAAGGCGTATGTCTACTTATCAGGCTGGATGGTTGCAGGCCTTCGTAATCGGTTTGGTCACTTGCCGGATCAATCCATGCACGAAAAAACATCTGTCGTTGATCTTATTCAAGAGATTTATACGAGCCTGCGTCAAGCCGATGAAGTGGATCTCAATGATTTATTCGCGGAGTTAAAAACAACGAAGAATCGCGCAGAAGTTATTGCAAAGATTGACAATTTCGAGAGCTATGTGCGTCCGATTATTGCTGATATCGATGCAGGTTTTGGGAATGTTCATGCGACTTACTTGCTCGCTAAAGAGATGATCAAAGCGGGTGCCTGTTGTATTCAAATTGAAAACCAAGTGTCAGACGCCAAGCAGTGTGGTCATCAAGACGGTAAGGTAACTGTGCCGCGCGAAGATTTCGTTGAGAAGCTCCGCGCTGTCCGCATGGCGTTCGAAGAACTCGGTGTGGATGACGGCGTTATTGTGGCGCGTACCGACAGCCTTGGCGCTGGCCTGACGCAGAAGATTCCTGTGTCGCGCGAAGCTGGCGATAGTGCAGCGGAATATACGAAGTGGCTTGAGACGACGCCTGTGTCGGACTTAAATAATCTCTCTGACGGCGAGATTGCCATTCAATTAAATGGTCAACTGCGGAAGCCCGTGCGACTGCCAAATGGCCTTTATAAGTTCCAAGATAATACAGGCATTGATCGCGTGGTTGAAGACTGCATTAGCTCGCTTAATGAAGGCGGCGCAGATTTACTCTGGATCGAAACAGCCACCCCGAACGTCGCGCAGATTGCAGAAATGGTGCGTCGTATTCGCGAGAAAGCACCACATGCCAAACTCACATACAACAACTCTCCGTCATTTAATTGGACGCTGAATTTGCGCAAGCAAGTGCGGGAAGATTGGATTGCGGCGGGCACGATTTCAGCAGGTGATTATCCTGACGGGACTCAGCTAATGAGCGCAGCTTATGATCAAGATGCGCTGGGCCTAGAGGCGGATCGTCGTCTGCAAAGTTTCCAAACGGACATCGCTCGCGAAGCTGGCGTGTTCCATAATCTTATTACCCTGCCGACGTTCCACGGCACAGCCAAGGTGATGAATGATTTGTCAGAAGGTTACTTCGGCGAAGAGAAAATGCTGGCTTACGTCAAGAATATTCAACGCGAAGAAATTCGCACGAATGTGTCTGCCGTGAAACATCAGCACGAAGTTGGCTCAAATCTCGGCGATGATTTTAAAGAGATGACGGGGGGTGATCGCGCGCTGAAAGCGGGCGGCGAGCACAACACGATGAACCAATTTGAAAACGCCGCGTAGGTGTCTTTGGCAGTCTGGCTCCTCCAGCTAGGCTGCCACCCCTACGGCTTTATAAAGCTCAAACATATCAAAAACGGGGCGGCCAAGTGCTGCCTCGAATGCGTTTTGATTGGCGTTGCCCTCGGATAGCTCTCGAGCCTCGCTACCTAAGTTAGAGCGAAATATCCCGGCTGCAGATACGGGAAGAAAGTCCTCATAAGTGACAGGATTGCCGTCACGAAAATAGGCCAAGCCTTGCGCCGCCATTTGCGCCCAATCATCAGGAAAATCAGTGAAGTCTTTGGCCGAGAGGCAACGATCATATAATGTTCGCCCTTTCGGTGTTAGGGCCGCCCCGCGTTGTTCGATTTCGCCGAAGCGCGCCGTATGATGCGCCGTTTCCCAGCCATACGCTGTCTGAAACTTTACGGGTTCGGATAAGGCTTTGAACGCTGTTTGACGCAGGAGGATCGGACAATTCCGTTTCGGCGGCCCTTCGATCACTGACTTGGCCTCTAGCCCCGCATCGCGCATCGCGTCTTGTGCGGCATCAATGTCGCGCACACGCGGGGTGAGGTGGTTCATATGCGGACCTTGAAACGATACAATATCTGCGATCAGGGGGTGTGCCTCTAATAACTTCTGATACAGATCAAGCGTAACATGGGCTTCCGCACGCCACGCGAAAATAGCTACGATTTCAGCAACGAACTCAGTCGCATCCTTCGCGTTCAGTCCACCCTGTGTTTCTGCCTTGTGCAGTAGTTCCAATCCACGCGCAGATACAATCTGCCGCGTAGCCAGGGCCGTCTCGGCCGCATCCCGTAAACTGGCATCTTCAATCATTTCTAACCGCAGCAGGCTTGTAAACATGCGAAACGGGCTGATCTCAAAGGCTTCGGGTGTGATAGGTCGAAAGGCGGTGCTATGGACAGGCAGGCCAGCAACAGAGAGGTCGTAATACCCCACGGGGTGCATGCCGAGCTGCGCAAAGACGCGCCCAATCAAGTTTAATTCTGCGGACGTGCCTAGACGAATGGCGCCGTGGCGCTCTCCGCCCAGTCGCGCATCGCTGTCTATTTTTTCGCCGTCCACTGCATTTATCTCTGCAACAATGTCGATAAGCGTGCCGTAAGCGGGGACTTCACGGCGATACATGTCGGAGAGTGCATTGGAAAAATCCCGCCGCATATGATCTGAATCTTGAAACATTTGTGCTACCATGCCTTATAATGCGCCCTTGTTTGCCCGTTGAAAACCCCGCAAACAGCAAAAAAGTGTGTCAGGGAATCATACCATGAAATCTATCGCTGTTTTAGGTCTAGGAAAAGTCGGCGCTTTGGCGGCGCAATTACTCGTCGATTCTGACTTCACAGTGATCGGCGTAGATAGCATGGCTGATCCTGCGAAATTTTCTCACGACGTGAGAGCGATTGACGTGAAGGATGCAGATGCTTTGGCCGAGATTTTTGATGGGGTCGATGCCGTGCTGTCGTGTCTGCCATATCACTTAAATATCGGAGTTTCTAATGTCGCTCATGCGGCAGGCATCCACTATTTTGACCTGACAGAAGATGTACCGACGACCAATCATATCCGCAATTTGGCCGTGACTTCCCAAGGGCTGATGGCGCCGCAATGCGGCCTCGCGCCCGGGTTTGTTGGCATTGTCGGCGCCAATTTAATTGCGCAGTTTGATGAGTGTCGTAGCTGTCGCATGCGCGTGGGGGCGCTGCCGCAAAATCCGACGGGCCTAATGGGATATGCCTTTAACTGGTCGCCCGAAGGCGTGGTCAACGAGTATCTGAATGATTGCGAAGTGATCGAAGACGGCGAACGCAAATGGGTGTCTGCGATGGAATGGCGTGAGCAAATCTATATTGAAGGACTGCAGCTTGAAGCGTTCACAACATCAGGCGGTCTCGGGACGATGTGCGAAACCTATTTGGGGAAAGTCGCCAATCTCGACTATAAAACCATGCGCTACCCAGGCCATTTTGATCTGATGAATTTCTTTTTCCACGAATTGCTAATGCGTGAAAATCGTGAGGAGGCGGGACGTATTTTGGTTCATGCCAAGCCGCCTGTGGATCAGGATATTGTCTATGTGCACGTGGCCGCAGAAGGGTTGATCGACGGAAAAATGTCGCGCAAGGAATTCGTCAATGGCTATAAACCGCTGATGATCGCGGGCGAGTCTCGCACGGCGATTGCGTGGACGACCGCAGGCTCCGTTGTCTCTGTGATCGAGCTTGTGCGTGAGGGTCAGTTGCCGAGCAAGGGCTTCCTGAAGCAAGAGGACATCCCGCTCCCCGCGCTGCTCTCGACCCGCACGGGTAGTTTTTATAATCGCAAAGATTGAGCCGCACCGTGATTGACCTAGACTTCACCTTTGAGGCTGAGATTTGGGAATATCAGGGAAAGGGCAGTTGGCATTTTGTGACGCTGCCCGTTGAGATGTCGGACGATATTAAAGTCTTCACGAAACATCTGGCGCGCGGCTTTCGTTCTGTGCGCGTGAAAGTCACGATTGGAGAGAGTGTTTGGTTGACCTCGTTATTCCCGTCAAAGGAAGCTGGCGCTTATGTCTTGCCGATCAAGGCGGCAGTGCGAAAGGCTGAAGGTTTGGCGAAGGGTGATG
The DNA here is from genome assembly GCF_048319245.1 of Litorimonas sp. RW-G-Af-16. Classification (GTDB taxonomy): domain Bacteria; phylum Pseudomonadota; class Alphaproteobacteria; order Caulobacterales; family Maricaulaceae; genus Litorimonas. The sequence continues at coordinate 1,870,132 of NZ_CP166993.1, read as the reverse complement.
TGACGACCATCAAAATCAGTGTCGCGACTTAACGATCTTTGCAACAAACGCCGCTGTGCCACGTAACTATCATAGACGTAATTAAAGAGGCCAGCATGACGATCCAATCTAAAAATCCTGCCACTGGCGAAGTGGTCAAAACATTTGAAGCCCTCACCGAGGCGCAGATTGATTTAGCAATCGCCCAATCCGTCGTGGCGCATGAGGCACTCCGTGACTGGTCATTCAAAAAGCGAGCGGCGTGCATGGAAAAAGCTGCGAAAATCCTCGAAGATGAATCGCCTTGTATTGCCGAAATCATGACGATGGAAATGGGAAAAACTCTGGCGTCTGCCAAGGGAGAGGTTGAGAAATGTGCGTGGGTTTGTCGCTATTATGCAGAAACGGCAGAGGCGCATCTGGCGGATGATATTGTTAAGACCGACGCCACGAAGTCCTATCGCTGCTACCGCCCACTGGGACCAGTTCTGGCAGTAATGCCGTGGAATTATCCGCTCTGGCAAGTCTTCCGCTTCGCCGCGCCCGCGCTCATGGCCGGGAATACGGGGCTGCTGAAACACGCTTCAAACGTGCCGCAGAGCGCCCTGCTGATCCAAGATATTTTCCAGCGCGCAGGCTTTCCTGACGGCGCGTTTCAGACCTTATTAATTGGCGGGTCACAGGTTGAACAGATATTGCGTGATGACCGTGTATGGGCTGCGACCCTCACAGGTTCCGAACCTGCGGGGGCATCTGTCGCAAGTATTTGCGGCGAAGAAATCAAGCCAACCGTGCTAGAACTTGGCGGCTCAGACGCGTTCATCGTCATGCCAAGTGCTGATCTGGATGAGGCCGTCAAAGTCGGTACAACATCACGAACGCAGAACAATGGACAGAGTTGTATTGCCGCCAAACGCTTCATAATTCACGCTGATATTTACGACGGTTTTAAAGCAAAAATGGTGGAGGCTTTCGCGGATCTGACGATTGGCGACCCGATGGATGACGCCACCGATATTGGCCCCTTGGTCAGCGTTGAAGCGCGAGCGACGATTGACGGACAAGTCCAGAAAGCGCTGAAAGCGGGCGCTATTCGCGTGATGGGCGCGGAAATTATGGACGGTGACGGCGCCTTTTACCGCCCAGGTATATTGGAAAATATCTCAGAAGATTCGGACGCGTATCACGAGGAAGTCTTTGAGCCCGTGGCGCTGCTATTCAAGGTGGACGATATCGAGGCCGCAATCAAACTCGCCAATGATAGCCCATTTGGTCTTGGGTCTTCGGTCTGGACGACAGATAAAGCTGAGCAAGATCAGGCCATTCGCGATCTGGAAGCGGGCGCAACTTTCGTCAATTCTATGACCAGCTCTGATCCGCGCTTGCCTTTTGGCGGGATCAAACGATCGGGCTATGGCCGCGAATTGACAGCGGAGGGCATCCGCGCATTCTGTAATTGTAAAACGGTGTCGATTGCCTAGTTAATTTGGTTGGCTAATTAAATAGCGAGTATCTCTGGCACGTCCCACCCTCTGCGGGCACAGGCCGCGAGGACTGTGTTGCGCAGCAAGCAGGCGATTGTCATAGGACCGACGCCGCCTGGGACAGGTGTAATCGGGCCAGCAACGCTTTGCGCATCTGCGTAATCGACATCTCCCACCAATTTTGATTTGCCTGGCTTTTTCGGGTTTGGTACGCGGTTAATGCCGACATCCACGACACAAGCCCCGGGCTTGATCCATTCGGCCTTCACCATTTCAGGGCGCCCCACAGCGGGTACTAAAATATCCGCCTCTCGACAGACTTCGGGTAAGTTCTTAGTGCGCGAATGTGCAATCGTGACAGTGCAGTTTTGCTCAAGGAACAGCAGCGCGGCAGGCTTGCCGACCAAGATCGAGCGGCCCAAAACCACACAATGCTTTCCCGTTAAATCCCCCAAAGCTGACTTCGCCAAAATCACACAGCCTGTGGGAGTGCAAGGTCGCAAACCTGGCTGCCCCAAAACCAAACGTCCTGCAGACGTTTCGGTCAAGCCGTCCACATCTTTGCCAGGATCAATTTCAGCAATGACCGCATCGCTATCCATGCCTTTGGGGAGGGGGAGTTGCACCAAAATACCGTCAACGCTCGCATCTGCGTTGAGTGCGCGCACGATCTCAACAACCATGTCTTGAGAAACATCAGCGTCCAACCGATGCTCCACGGAGCGCATGCCACATTCTTCGGTGAACTTGATTTTATTGCGAACGTAAACATGGCTGGCCGGGTCATCGCCGACCAGAACAACGGCCAAAGTCGGTTGACCTGATAGTTGATCTACCGCCGTTTTCACATCGTCGCGCAGACTGGCTGCTACGGCTTTTCCGTCAATCACTGAAGCGCTCATAAATCCCTCTTGCTTTAATTTTGTCTGCCTTAGCACTCTGCCTGCGCGATGCAATTCTGAAACCGTCAAATACGCGACAGAAATATGCAGCATTACAGCACATGATAGAGTTTAGCGCGGAATTGAGATTTGATCATAGACCTCTGCAATCGCATCCCTTATGCCTGCCTTTATGAGCGAATATGATCTAAAAACAACTGTCACTGAGACAGATGAAGACGGCCTGAACCGCGTCGAACAAGCATTGGGGCTTGGCAGTGGTGTTGAGATTGTCGAAGCGCTCGAACGTCTCCACCCTGCGGATTTTTCGGATCAATTTGAACAACTGACCGATAGCCAGCGGGAAGAGCTAATTGTCCGCGCGCCTGAACTGATCACCAGCGACGTTTTGGCGGAGCTGGAAGACGAAGTCGTTGAGGATATTCTCCCGCTGATCTCAGCCGAAAAACTCGCTGTCGATCTGGCGGAAATGGACAATGATGATGCGCTGCAGATCATCGAGGAAATGGAGGACGCGCAGCGCGAAGACGTTATGGAGGCGCTGGAGCCTGCGGATCGCGCGCAGCTTGAGGCTAGTCTGTCTTTTGACGACGAAACGATTGGTCGTCTCATGCAGCGCGAATTCGTCGCGGCGCCAGAATTTTGGACTGTCGGTGATACCATTGACCATATGCGCGAAACGGGCGAGGCGCTGCCAGATTTGTTCTTCAACATTTATGTCGTCGATACGAAATTTATACCCATCGGATATGTGCCAGTCTCGCGCCTGATGCGGGCGGATCGGAAAGTCCGATTAGACGAAGTCATGGAAGATCTGATCGTCACAATCTCGCAAGAGCAAGATCAGGAAGAAGCGGCTTATCTCTTTGAAAAATATCACCTTATCTCGGCCCCCGTGGTGGATGATGCGGGTCGTATCGTGGGGATGATGACTGTGGATGATATTATTTATATTATCCAAGAAGAGAACAAAGAAGACATTTTGGCGCTTGCGGGTGTGAGCGATGCGGGCCTGACCGACACCGCGACCTCTATCGTAAAATCCCGCGCGCCGTGGTTGTTCGTCAACCTTGCGACAGCTGTCTTGGCGTCGCTCGTTATCGCCCAATTTGACTATGCGATTTCGGAAATCGTGGCGCTTGCGATCCTGATGCCGATTGTGGCGAGCATGGGCGGCAATGCGGGCACTCAAGCGCTGGCCGTGGCGGTGCGTGCGCTGTCAGAACGTGACCTAACCTCCCAAACGGCGAAACGCGCGGTGAAGCGGGAAGCGCTAGCCGCAACGATAATTGGGCTGATTTTCGCGGTCGTTTTGGCCGGGATTGCCTTTATCTGGTTCGGTGATCCGACCTTGGCTCTTGTGGCGTTCCTGGCCATGATTGTGAACCATGTTTTCGCGGGGCTTGCGGGTATTCTTGTGCCGTTGGGTCTTAAGAAATTCGGGGCTGACCCGGCCGTTGCATCCTCCGTTTTCGTCACTACGGTCACAGATGTAGTGGGATTTTTCGCCTTCCTCGGAACAGCCGTGCTGCTCTTGCTCTAGGCGGTTGCCGCGCATTTTTTCGCGCGAGAGCAGAAAATTTCACCTCAAAGACCTCTTGGCTCGCCCGTGCGGCGCGTCCCTTGCAAGGCTTATTTGTCAAAAGACAGAGCTGTAGCAATTTGGGACTCTTATGAGCCGTGACATGAATATTTCCGAGATGGGCCTCAAACTGATTAAGGCGTATGAGGGCTATCGTCCTGTGGACCGAGAACTCGTCACGGGACAGCGCGTTGTGGGTTATGGCCACCGTCTCTACGCGGATGATGCCGTGCATATGTCCAAGGACGATGCGGAGGCGCAGTTGCGCCGCGACCTTGAGCCGTTTGAGGATATGATCAATGAAAATGTCCATGCACCGCTTAGCCAAGGCCAGTTTGATGCGCTCTGCTCGCTCGCTTTCAACATTGGCCCCAAAGCTTTCCTAAAATCAGACACAGTCCGTGCGATTAATAATGGGCGTATTCTGGACGCTGCCAGCAGTTTTGATGTTTGGCGTAAATGCGAAATTCAGGGCAAGACCTATGTGGTTGATGCCTTGCTGCGGCGTCGGACAGCCGAGAAGTCGCTCTTCCTGCGCACAGATTCGGGCCGCGCCTTTCCGGCCTCACGCATTGACTTGCCACCCGTCGAGGATCAAGCGCTTGCGCTGATTTCGACCGAAGATGCGCTGCCGCTTTTCACGGAAAATGATGCCAATGGGATCGTGGGCTCGGCCCCTTACAGCACAGCGCTATCACCCCTAAATCCGACCCGCCGCCGCGAAGACGGCCCTGCAGGTGGGTTGTCATACAGTGAAACGCCGTGGGACAGCGACGAAGGAGATGACAACACGCTTGATCTTGATCTTGCTGATGCGATTGAAGAGAGCGCCCCTGAAGGCGACGATATTGCTTCCGACACTGCCACACAGCGCGCATCGACCTTGATTGCCAAAGCTGCGTCAGAGCTGAACGAAAAGTTGGACTCCCTGATTGACGATGCAGGTCGCGAGACTGACGATGTGGATAATATCTGGCCTGAGAAACTGATCACGGCGGATACCCCAGATGTTGAGCCACCCAGCACTGTCGTGCCGTTTAACCGCCGCCGCACAGAGGATCATGTTGTTGATATGGCCGAGAGCGAATTGTCCGAGACAGATGAGTTCAGATCAGTCTTAGACGCCACGCCGCCGTTATCTTTGAGCGAGCGTGAGCCTGACTTGATAATTGATGATTTGGCGGCTGATGACGCCATGCGCGAAGGGGCAAATAGCGCGGCCAAATATATCGAAATCAGCGAGCCAGAGCTGCCGAATGACGGCGCGGCGGGGCTGACTTATTGGATGACATTGCTGTCTGGCTTTGCCTTGCTCGGCGCGAGTTTAATGGCGCTTTATAAGGGTGTTGAGGGTTGGCTGAATGGCTGGGGTCCGCTGCTGACCTTTGCCGGTGTCATTGTGGGCGGCATGCTAATTTTAGCGGCTATTTACTATGCCATACGTTCAGGGCTGAGCGGGCGTTAGTCGCAAGGGAATATCAACTCTTTACGGATATAGAATCCAAGAGATCGGAAAAACCGACCATTACGAAGTGAAACATAGGTGGATATTGTGGATAATATTATCTCAGAAACAACACGCTCGCAGGACGTCAACTCAGATGACAGCGCGCCCGAGGAGAGTGGTATGCTCAAAGGTTGGACGCCTGAACATACGCAGAAATTTCAGAAAGACATTATCTCTTTTGGCCATCGGTTAAACGAGACAGGCCTATTTACAGATGAAGCGCTGATCGAGTTGTTGCGCAAGCATCCCTCTGAATCGCTGGACGTTTGTACAATGGGCCCTGCCGAACATCCGCTTTATCCGAATAAATTCCGCACAGGTGATTTTCGCAATGTCGATCCAGCTGTGCTGCTGGAAGCTGCGAAAGCGGGGAAGGTCTGGATCAATGTGCGTCGCGGGATGAACTTGCATCCTGAATATAAAGCGGTGCTAGACCAGATGTATGGCGGCATTGCCGAGAAAACCGGGAATAAAGCCTTCACGGCTAATGGTGGTATCTTGATTTCATCACCCATGGCAAAAGTGCCGTATCATTTTGATAAAACCGAAGTTATCCTCTGGCATGTGCGCGGGAAGAAGCGCGTTTATCTTTATCCGCAGACAGAAAAATATATACCCGATCATGCGTTCGAAGCGACCTTGATGACAGAGTTAGAGGATGATCTGCCCTATAGCGCTGATTTTGATCAGGACGCGATTATCTTCGATCTGCAACCGGACCAAGCGATCACATGGCCGCTCAATTCTCCGCACCGCGTGGACAATCAAGCATTCTGTGTGTCTGTGACGACCGAATATTCAACGCGGGAAAGCGGCATGAAAAATGCGGCTATGATTGCTAATGCTACGCTGCGTCACCGCTTTGGCGTGAAGACGAGTTACCGCAATGCGGGCGGCGTGGAGCGTCAGGTGAAGTCCATTCTCGGGCGCGTCATTAAAAAGACTGGCATGGCTGTCAAAGAAGACCGCACAGATATGGTGACGTTTACAGTCGATCCGAATACGCCAGACTTCATTCGCGACATCGAACCTTTCGAGCGCAATTTTTAGGCTCAACACCTGCTGCGCGGATTTGCACCGCGCAGATCATGCCTCTGTGGTCTGGTCTAACGGCTTTGCGCGCCCTATGTAGGGGTCCATGGTCATACACTTGCAAAAACTCTCTGTTGGTTCGGAAAGCATACAGACGCTCAAAGAGTGGCAGCGCCATGTCGTGCGCCGCCGCAACTCCAATGGCTTGCCGCCCCATCACCAACACGTCACTCGCATGTTTCCCAAACAAAAAGACGCGCTGCTAGACGGCGGCTCAATCTACTGGGTCATCAAAGGACAGATTATCTGCCGCAATCAGATTGTTGCGTTGGAAGAAACCATCACACAGGACGGACGCAAGGCCTGTTCGATTCTCATGGAGCCCAAGATTGTTCCCGTCATCCCCACGCCGCGCCGCGCCTTTCAAGGCTGGCGATATCTTAAAGCCGAAGACGCACCAGCCGACCTGAGCGGGCCAGGCAGCGGCGAAGACTTGCCGCCTGCGCTACGCCGTAAACTTGTCGAATTAGGCGTGTGGTGATCAGAGCGATGTGTTTAAATGCCTAGTAATCGTAGCGCAGGGCAACGCCGTAACTGCGCGGATTACCGCGAAAAGTTGTTGCGCCAAAGAAGCGGTAGGCTGAGCTAGCGTAATCAGCATTGTTCAAGTTACGCCCCCAAAGACCTAACTCGACGCCATTATCAAGCATCAATTTGGCTTCTGCGTCGATCAAGCCGTAGCCGTCTTGTCGGAAGGCCGTTGCCGTTGCGCTGTCCACGCCTGTGGTAAAGTCCGTTTGGTATTTGGCATTGGCTTGCAACTGGCCTGTGATCGTTTCGCTTATTGCCCACTGATAGCGGGCAAATGCGGTTCCAGAAAAATCAGAGGCGAAAGGCAGGTCATCTCCGTCTAGCGCAGGCTGGTCACGATCTTTGATCTTTGTCTTAAGCAGCGTTGCGCTGGCCCCGACATCTAACCCTTCAGACAGTGTAGCTGACAGGTCTATATCCGCCCCGTAAGAGGTAGCCGATTTGAAATTAGATAGGCTATTGAGTCCAATCGTCTGTCCATTCTCTAAGGTCACTTCGCGGAAAAATCGCGCTTGGGGATCATCGTAATCGTTGTAAAATCCAGACAGGGCAAATCGCAGAGTGTTGGTCGTAAACTTTATTCCGACCTCGCCTGCCGTGACAGTCTCAGAGCCGAATAGGCCTTCATCATCAAAGTGTGCGGCATTGTCGATAACTTCGCCGTTAAACCCGCCGCTTTTAAATCCATTGGACAGCGTGGCATAAATCAAAGTGCTATCATTAGGTGTGAAATTTAGACCGATATTGCCGGAAAAATTAGTTTCATCGAGCGTATTGCTGCCAATGGCTGGGCCAACAATCTCTCCGCCTGCCAACGTGTTATTAATCCCGACTTCGCCAGTATCGAAGATATGGTTGCCTTGCCCGCGACCCTGAATGGTTTCGGTTGTCAAACGCCCGCCAAGGACCACATCTAATTGCGGCGCGAGAGCTATGGTGTTGTAGGAAAATAGGGCTGCGGTTTTGCGCTCTTGCGTGATGAGGGATTGTAGTGTGCTAGCCGAGGCGCCTGCCGGCGTGGGGGCCGCGCCGACACGGCGGGCCGCCGCGATATAGTTGCAAGATCCCACCAGCGTATCTTCATTCAGTGAGCCACAAAAAACCACATATTCCTGATCGAAATCCTCTGCTTCCAAATAAACTCCGACCATGCTTTCCAAGCGATCAGTTGTATAGCTTAGGCGTAGCTCCTGACTGACTTGCGCGAAGTCCCGATCGTAGGCCAGGTTTGCGGTTTGCCCGCCAAAGAATTGCGGCAGGGCGGCGAAGTCAAATCCGTAATCCTGATTATAGCCTTCAAAGGCTGTCAGGGAGGTGAGATCAAAATTTCCCGCATCATGCGTGACTGTCACGCTGGCCCCGTAAAACTCGTTATCTGTGTCTTGGATGCCGTCTGGCCCCACGGAAATTTCGTGCTTGCCGACATCTAGCCCCTCATTGCGAGGCGACGGATTGACCCCATTGTCGGCGGCATAATGCACGTTCAGCAGAACTTCGGTCTTAGGGCTAGCTTGTAAAAGCCCGAGCGCGCGTAGGCCAAATTCATCCCGTTCTCCGCCTGCTGCTTTCGGTGCAGTCACAGCGGCGTCAGTCACAACATTGTCAATCATTGGGCCTTGGGAAAGGTAGCGCCCCGAAACGCGGAGCGCAAAAATATCACTCACGGGGATATTGCTCGCCGCTCTGATATTGACGCGATTAAAATTACCAAGCTCAGCCGCCACGTAGCCTTCGGATGTGTCGGTTGGGCGCTTTGAAATAAAGTTGATCGCCCCCGCTGTCGCATTGCGGCCGTAGAGCGAGCCCTGCGGCCCCTTCAAGACTTCCGCGCGCTCCAAATCAAATAGTAAAGGCCCCGTCTGCACATTCGTCGCTTGAAAAACGCCGTCAATATAGACTGCGGCGGCTGTTGGCGTAAGGGCTTGGTGGTCCACCGCACCGATTCCGCGAATTTGGAACGCGATCTGATTGCCATTGGCAACAGCAGCTTGCAGGCCAGAGACGTATTGCGTCAACTCTTCCGCGCTGTCTGTACGGGATAAAGGCTCACCTTCTACGACCGACACAGAGAGTCCCAAATCATTTACGGACTTCGCAATTTTTGTCGCGGTCACGATGACTTCGTCAGATCGTGTGTCTTGGGCCAAAGCTGGAAGCGCCGTTAAGGCCATCAGAGCTGAAGAATACAAGAATATGCGCATGAAAACCTCGGACTAAATTCAGTCGCCGCTTATAGAGGTCTGCACAGTTTTGCCTAGCGCAGATATGCGTGATTTGTGAATGTGCGAGAGAAATAAACCGCAGTTAAGTCGATTTCAGAACGCGCTTAGTGGATGCTGGATAGCGCTCTAGTACTTTGCCCGTTCGGGTTGGTCGCGGGCGCAGATCTCCACCACAATTCGGGCAAGGGCCGCTCACGCAATCGGCGCAAAACGTACATTCAAATGAGCAGATCATAGCACCCGCTTTATCTGCTGGCAGATCGCAATCGCAGAGTTCACAATTCGGGCGCATTTGCAGCATTTAGTGAGGCTCGACGGGGAAATTATCGATCAAGCGCACGCCTCGGCAATGCGCGGCCACGAGTAAGCGAGCTGGGCCGTTGAGGATGCCGCCTTCTAGCACTGTGAGGGAATTAGGGCTGCGCACTTCGATATAATCTATGCCGCTAAATCCAGCCGTCAGCAGGGCTTTGGCAGCTATATCCCTAGCCACATCCACATTCTCGCCGCGTTCCATTTGCAGGGCGCAGTGGCGCATGATCTCGTTGAGCCGCCGTGCAATAGCCAAGCCCTCTGCATCAAAATACTGATTGCGCGATGACAAGGCGAGGCCGTGGTCATCGCGGGCTATCGGTGCGCCGAGTATTTGGATTGGCATGTCGAGGTCTTCGACTAGCCGCCGTATCGTGGCGAGTTGCTGATAATCTTTCTCGCCAAAGACGGCGATGTCGGGAGCAACACGGTTGAGTAGTTTTGTTACGACCAGCGAGACTCCGTCAAAGAAGGTCGGACGGTGATCCGTTTCCAGCCCGTCCGCCACGCCGCCGACTTTAATGCTTGTTGCGTGGTGGGCGTTATACATGGAGCCGTCTTTGGGAATATAAATCAGGTCAGCGCCGTGAGCGTCTAGTAATGCCAAATCAGCCTCTTCCGTGCGGGGATAGCTGTCGAGGTCTTCGCCCTCTGCAAATTGGGTTGGGTTGACGAAGATCGAAACAACGACTTTATCAGCCTCACGCTTCGCCATTTCAACCAAGGACATGTGGCCTGCATGGAGGGCACCCATGGTCGGGACAAAGGCGATGGTTTCGCCAAGGCCGCGCCATTCCCAGATTTGACCGCGAAGGGCGCGTTCTGACCGCGCGATAATCATGTTATTATTCATGCCGCGTGTTTAGCCTAAATTTGAGATTATTCTAGGGCGCAATCACCCAGCAGCGCTGATTTGGAATCTTTAGGCCATCACAAGCTGCGCGGGCCGATTGAGCCGAGAGGCCCGTGAGGCGCGCGTGATAGACAGCTCGCCCATTTGCAAACCCGCTTCGGGGCTGGAACTCTCCGCCGCCTGCCAAGACAGAGAGTGCTTGCGCTGTAGCTTCCGCCTCCATAGGCGTGCTGAAATCTTTAATTTGGACTGTCCAGCCTTTGGCATCTGCTTGCGCTGTTGGCATAGCGATGCCGGCCGTTTGCACGCGGATAAGCTCTGAATTTCGCCCCCGCAGACGGACAATGACGGGGGTTTGCGTCGCGGGCGCACTATTGCGTTCGACTATCATCACAGGTGGGGCTTGCGTTGACATAACCTCGAACCCACGGTCGATCAGGTCAGACATATGCTGGTTGCGGCTATCCGTGCTGGCCCCGCCCAAAACAATCGCGATAAGGCGCCGACCGTCACGCTTAGCAGATACCATGAGGTTGTAGCCGCTTGCGCGGGTATAGCCTGTCTTGAACCCGTCCACATCCGGGCGCGTCGCGAGCAGCTTGTTCGTGTTAGACTTGCCGCGAAAATGCGTTTGTCCGAAGTAATGATAGCGGTCCCCGTGATGGGTCAGGATGGCGCTGGCAAGCTTTGCCATATCGCGGGCTGTGGTTTGCTGATCGGGGTGGGGCAGGCCGTTAGGCGTCATAAATGTCGTGCGCATCATGCCCAGTTCCCGCGCTTTGGCGGTCATCTGAGCGGCGAATTTTTCCTCTGTCCCTGCGAGGGCTTCGGCCAATACGACAGCTGCGTCATTCGAGCTGCGCACGGCAATAGACTGAATGAGCGTATCAACCTTGATCGATTGACCAGTTTTCACACCCATTTTGACAGGTGGCGTGCGGGCGGCATTGCGCGAGACGGGCAGGGCTTGATCCAGCCGCAACTCACCCCGGTCCAACGCATCAAATGCCAGGTAGAGCGTCATGACTTTCGTCAGCGAAGCTGGGTATCGTAATTCGTCAATCTGACGGGCATGGAGGACTTCCAGCGTGTCCGCGTCCACAATGATCGACGCATAGCGGTTTTCGGCCATGGCAGGGATCGCCATGCACCACGCCAGAATCACAAAAAAGGCCGCGCGCAACATGGTCTGCTGATACGGTCAGAAGTCTTTAACTATGGTTAATGGCTGTTAAGCTATTGCACTCCGCCAACTTGCTATTGGAAGTAAACGCATTAAGGTCATTTACAATTAGAACTCTAAAGGATGACCCCATGCAAAAGTTACCTGCTACATTTTTAGGCCTCTGCGCATTGGCGATGAGCGGCCAAGTATTTGCACAGGATTTCGACATTGCGGGCGTGAAGCTCGGTATGACGCCAGAGCAGGCTGAAGCGGCCGTCACAGATAAAGGTTTTGAGCAGAAAGGTGGTCCATATGGACCATATATCGTCAACGGCATCAGTTTTGAGCAGTCTGTGAAAGAAAAACTTGGCGAAGATCTTCCGCGGAGGCCACGGGGTGCCATCGCAGCTATGTTGTTTGCTAAAGGTGAACGAGAAGAGGTTTCAATCTCATTCTTGTCTTACCCCAGTGGTGAATATGTGAATGGCGTCAACTATTTCATTTTTGATGATACTTTGACGCAAGACGTGTTTTTTAAAAAGGCCATTTCAAAATACGGGGAAGCCGAACCTGAGCCACTAAGAAATGGCGGTCAAATTTGGATAGGTGAGCCAGAAATGTCGATTGACGGTATTCAATCGTCTGAGTCGTTAGAATCAGAGGGCAGTGACGGCGATTACAGTCTTACCTTATCGCAAGAGATCAATAATGATGATTTTCAGGCTGCCTTGAAAAAGGCGGTAGACGCCGCTCTCCCTAAATCTAAAAAGCCTGTTGAAACATCATTTTAGGCTGGATCGTAGCGTAATTATCAAAGCTGCGCGCGCGGCACATCGCCAATAACTCACAAGCTAGTCGCGATTGTCGCAAGTCTGCCCCTTTTAATGTGGCGTAATAATACATAGCTTAGGAGCTATGATGGAATCGCTATTTTATTTGGAAATCACGATGTCTGATCCGGAGAAGGGGGACGAGAACGCTCCACCGGAACGCGGCGTTGCCACCAAAGAGCGGACGCAGACGAAAAAGCCGTCCATGTATCGCGTACTGCTGATGAATGATGACTACACGCCGATGGAGTTTGTGGTCTCTATCCTCATGGGGATTTTCAAGAAAACATCCGAAGAAGCGACACAAATAATGCTCAACGTGCATCAGACCGGAATTGGCACGTGCGGCGTATATACCTTTGAAGTCGCAGAAACCAAAGTGGCGCAGGTGATGGACGCGGCAAAACGCGCACAACACCCGCTGCAATGCACACTTGAAAAAACATGAGAGCGTTCCGACATATCTCTTTCGAAAGGAAACTATAATGGCATCATTTTCTCCTGTCTTAGAAGAGACCATTCACCGTGCGCTCACGCTTGCTACGGACAGAAAACATGAATTGGCAACGCTGGAGCATTTATTGCTGGCCTTGCTAGACGACAAAGATGCGGCCGCCGTTATCACAGCGTGCGATGTCGACATTGCGCCTCTGCGCGCGGACGTCGAGCGCTATCTTGATGAAGAGCTGGCCTCGCTAGTTGTCGAAGATTTTGAAGAAGCCCGTCCAACGGCGGGCTTTCACCGCGTCATTCAACGCGCCGTTATTCACGTCCAAAGCTCTGGGCGCGAAGAAGTAACGGGCGCGAATGCGTTGGTTGCGCTATTTGCAGAACGCGAGAGCCACGCTGTCTACTTCCTGCAAGAACGGGATATGACGCGCTATGACGCGGTCAATTATATCAGCCATGGTATCAGCAAGAATGGCGATGCCTCCGTGTCTAAGCCGATCCAAGGGTCTGGCCCTGATGGCGATAGCGAAGAAGCGAAGCAAAAAGATCCGCTGAAAGAATTCACGGTCAACCTCAACCAAAAAGCCAAAGAAGGGGATATTGATCCGCTGATTGGCCGCGATGATGAGGTTGAGCGCTGCATCATGGTGCTATCGCGCCGCCGCAAGAATAACCCGCTGCTCGTGGGTGATCCTGGCGTTGGTAAGACGGCCATTGCTGAGGGTATTGCCCGCCGTATCGTGAATGAGAAAGTGCCTGATGTGTTGAAAGACGCGACGATTTTCTCACTTGATATGGGTGCATTGCTGGCGGGTACGCGCTACCGTGGTGACTTTGAAGAGCGGTTGAAGGCCGTCATGAACAAGTTGCAGGACACGCCCGGCGCGATTCTCTTTATTGACGAGATCCATACGATCATTGGCGCTGGTGCGACCTCTGGCGGAGCGATGGACGCGTCTAACTTGCTCAAGCCCGCTTTGCAGTCGGGTAAGCTGCGTTGCATGGGGTCCACGACCTATAAGGAATACCGCCAGCATTTTGAGAAAGACCGTGCGCTATCACGTCGCTTCCTCAAGATTGATGTCGGTGAACCGACGTCGGAAGATGCCGTGAAAATCCTGATGGGTCTCAAGTCATATTTCGAGGAATTCCACGATGTGAAATACACGAATGAAGCTGTGCAAGGCGCGGTCGATTTATCTGTGCGACACATCACTGACCGCAAACTGCCTGACAAAGCCATCGATATTATCGACGAGGCTGGGGCTCGCACAAAGCTGGTTGAGGAAAAGAAGCGCAATAAGAAGATTGGGATTAAAGAGATCGAATCCGTGATTGCGAAGATCGCTCGCATCCCGCCAAAATCTATTTCTCGCGATGACGAGAAGGCGCTCAAGTCTCTGCCAATGGACCTCAAACGGGTCGTGTTCGGTCAAGATAACGCGATTGAGCAAGTTGCGGCAGCCGTGAAACTCGCCCGTGCAGGTTTGCGTGAGCCGAATAAGCCGATTGGCTCTTATTTGTTTGCGGGTCCAACGGGCGTGGGTAAAACCGAAGTTGCGCGGCAGCTTGCTATGACGCAAGGCTTGGAGCTTCTGCGCTTTGACATGTCCGAATATATGGAGCGTCATACCGTGTCGCGCTTGATCGGGGCGCCTCCTGGCTATGTCGGTTATGATCAAGGTGGTCTTCTGACGGATCAAGTCAATCAGAACCCGCACAGCGTGTTGCTGCTCGATGAAATCGAGAAGGCGCATCCTGACATCTACAATATTTTATTGCAGGTGATGGATAATGGCTTCCTGACAGACGCCAATGGCCGCAAAGTCGATTTCCGCAATGTCATCATTATTATGACGACCAATGCGGGCGCGGCGGACGCTGCGAAGGCTGAAATTGGCTTTGGTCGTGGGTTGAAAGAGGACGAGCAGAGCGAAGCGATCAAGCGTCGTTTCACGCCTGAATTCCGTAATCGCCTCGACGCTATTGTCGCCTTCGCGCCGCTCTCTCCGAGCGATATTGCGAAGGTCGTCGATAAGTTCGTGATCCAGCTCGAAGCTCAACTGTCTGAGCGGAAGATCGAATTCGAACTGTCCAAAGGTGCCAATACTTGGCTCGCGAATAAAGGCTATGATAAGCGCTATGGCGCGCGTCCGCTGGGCCGTGCGATCCAAGAATATATCAAGAAGCCGCTCGCGGATGAAATCTTGTTTGGCAAGCTGAAAACAGGCGGCTTGGTCAAAGTGGGTGTCGATAAGAAGAAAGAAAACCTCACCTTCAAAATCGTCCCGCCCGCCAAGCAAAAGTTAGAAGGCCCGTCCAAAGGCAAAGGACTACCAAGTCCAAGCCCCAAAGCTGACGCTTAGGCTTAGCCCACAATATTAAAACCTAAACCCGCCCCTGAGTGATCTGGCGGCGGGTTTTTTATTTTTGAAACGTCTACTTCAAGCACATGAATAGATGAGATATTATTGTTTTTCGATAATTATCTTGACTCTCGACGGCCTTTCCTTATTGATAATCAATAATAAAAGGAGAGTTCTATGTTTTTTGCTAAATCCCTGCTTGCCGCTGCAGCCATGACCACGGCTTTGATGGCCGTGCCTATAGCTGCCCAAGCTCATGACACAAATGAGGCGCCCGAAAATTTGCAGGTGCATGATCTCAAAGACTTCGATAAAATTGAAGTGTCAGGCGTCTATCATATCGATGTTAAAATCGGCGAGACGTTTTCTGTGACGACATCTGGCGCTGATAAGGAAGTCAAATTCATGGATGTGCGCCAAGAGGGTGACACACTTGTGCTGGGCACGAAAGAGAAGAAGAAAAACTGGAATATGGGCGACCGCCAGGAGGTCTTCGCCGAAATCACTTTGCCCAGCCTCACTAGCCTCGACGTCGCTGGAATTGCAGTGGGCGATGTGACGGGTTTGGTCGATGCAGAGTTAGACCTCGATATTGCTGGGATAACGGAGCTGACTTTAAGCGGAAGCTGTCAGTCTATGACGCTGGATATGGCGGGGATCGGCGAAGTGAATGCGCAGGATTTGACCTGTCGCGACGTAACAGTGGATTTGGCCGGCATGGGCGAAGCCAATGTTTATGCGTCCGAGTCCGTTGATGCCGACGCCGCAGGCATGGGACAAATAACAGTCTATGGCTCGCCAAAATCTGTCAAAAAGGATTCAAATTTCATGGCGTCTGTAAAGATTAAGTAACGCCATTTTTCATTGTGCGGCTCATGCTCGTAATGGTCCCTAAATCTATATCTTGTGGATGATTTGTAAGTTATCCACAATTTGTAGTGTATACTCTTGCCTAAGTGATGAAGTTTTGTCTTTGTGTCCCTGCTTATTCTTAGGGGACGCACCATGGGCCAGACGCCTTCCACATCATCATCTACTACACCCGCCATGTCGCAAGTCGCGGGGCATCACCGCCTGCGACTCTCCCAATCGATGGAGGCCAGCCAGATATTGGTTAAGCTCTCCAAAACAACACCAGGGAGCGATACGACTTATTGGCTGTCCCCCGTAGGTTGGTCATTGGACGAAAAAGGGACATTGCTGGATTGCGTCCAAAAGGATGGTGGGACTGAACTGGAAATCCCAAGCGAATTTGCCCGCGACATTGCTGTGGGTGACAGAGTAAAACTTCATTCGCCAGAACTCGCGCTGACCCACACATTAAGCTGGGCAGAGGTGACTCTGCAGCCCGAAGATGTGGCTCTAAAATCCGAAACCGCTGAGGCTGGCAAAGGCTTGCTCTCTCGCTTCGCCCGCAAAACCGTTGCGCCTGTCCCATCAAATGCGTCTGAAACGGAAATTCGCGCGGCAGAAGCTAAGCGCATGGCCGAAAACTATAAAGCAAAAATGGACGCGGCCTCGGCGGCGAAAGAGGAAGCGCAACGCAAAGCGCTGGCTGCGGCGAAAGAGGCAGAAGCGGCGTTGCAAATGGAAATGGCGCGGATCGCCGAGATGGAACATGCGGCCCGCGCTTTTGAAGAAGCAGAGAAGCTGCAGCAAGACGAAATGCGCCGTGTCGCTGAAGAACAACGCATTGAAGCCGAGCGTCAGGCAGAAGAACAGCGCCGTATCGAAGCGGCCCGCGCTCGTGAATTGGCGGCGCGCAAGGCAGCGGAACGTGCGGCAGCGATTAAACGCTACCAAGCAGCGATTGATGTGACGGAGAATGAAAAGCAGACTTTGGCGCTGCGCCTCGACACGTTGCTGACAGACGCCAATGTCGCGCGCGAGGCCACAGCGCAACGCGAGGCCAGTGTTGAGAAAATACACGAAACCGAGGCGAAGCTTTCTGATCTGGCAGAGAAAAAAGCGGCTGTCTTGGACAAAGCAAAAGCGAATTTAAACGCGGCCGAAACTGAACTCGACCTGGCGACACGTCGTGCAACGGATGTAAAGGCGCAGCACGAAACGCTCGATACGCGTTTATTTAGCGCCGAAACTGCCTATCACGACGCCCAACGCGCTGCCGAAGCGGCGATTGCTATGGCCGCGATGAAGAAGGAAGCGTGGGAAGACCTCAAGCTAGAAAAGACAGATATTGAGGCCGCATTGGCGCGCACAGGATCAGCATTTGATGATCAACTCGCTGCCAAGCAAGCGCAATATGCTATCACGCAACGCCACGAGGCGGAGTTTGAAAACGTGTCGCTAAAGCTGTCCTCTACCCGCGAGCAACTTGAAACTCTGCGCCTCGAGGCCAAGCAAGCGGACGAGACCGCGCAATCGCTTGAAATTCAAATTGAGGCAACGCGTCAGGCGATTGAGGACTTATCCAATCGCGCCGCAGATCACCGCACAAGTGTATCGAAATTGATGGCAGGAGAAGACCCGTCGACCTTAGCCGAAATCTCTGAGCTGACAGCGGGCGAGTCAGATGCCCTGACCGGCGGGCCGTCAATGAAATTAAAGCTACGCTCGCCCTCCGCCTTGGCGCAGCCGACAGCCACAAAAGTCTTTCCCATCGACGATACGCCGTCCTTACATACACGGTTTGGGGAGAAAATCGCGGGGTTCAGCCTGCCGAAAATTTCTCCAAAATTATCTGCGCCAGATATGAAGATGCCGCATATTACCATGCCCGATATTGACTTGCCAAAGGTGTCACAGAAGCAGGGCGTCGGGTTGCTTGCTATAGCTGTTGTGATCGGTGCTGGGTCGATCATGGCCTATAGCGCGTCTAACCGTCCAGCCTCTATAACCTTGGCTGCGACGGAAAAAGCGGCTCCCATGGACGTTGCGAGTGCCGTGGCGAAAGCGGCTCCCATCGCGCCAGTGGTGGAGGCCCCCGCATCAGTCATTGAAACTTCCGCGGCGCTTGCCAATGAGATCGCGCCCGAAGCGGCCGAAGTGAAAACTGCAGATATTGAGTCAGACATTAAGACTGCCACAGCTGAAATTCCAAAGCCTGAAAAGACAGCCGAGTTAATCGTGCCTCGCCCAAAAATCAGCGTTGCTAAACCTATCGCGCCATCGCCGAAAATTGATGCGTCTACCCCGAAAGCGAAAGCTGCACCCGCGCCGGAAATCACTCCGGAAGTTGTGATAATAGAAACACCCCAAGTTGAGGCCAAAGTCGCCAACAATGAAGTTGCCAACAATGAGGAGGCCGACGCTCCCACGAATTACCCTGAACTAACGAGCGATGTGCAGACGCGCTTGGCGACACTCGGCATGTATTCAGGCGACATCAATGGGGAGCAAACGCCTGACACGCTCGCCGCTATTCGCGAGTTTAAGACGCTATTCGGACTTGAAGAGAGATACAGAGATTTCGGGCGAGTTTTTGCGTGAGCTCAGATCTGCGGGACTGGCTGAGCCTGCTATAACCGAGCAAGCTATGTTCGCCGCGCCAGAGCCGATTGCGCCAGTCGTCCAAAGTGCAGCGCTAGACTTACCGACGACGTTGGACACGTCTGCGATGGGCGGTGAGGTTTATCCCGCTCCGACAACCGCCGTTATCATTGATACGCTGCCCGCCACGGTAGCGCCTGCCTATATTCAGCCGAGCGAACCTGCTGCGGCGACAATCACCGAGCCCGCACCTGAACCTGTCGTAGAAACCGCTATGGCAACGATGATTACGCCGCCTTCGACGATAGACCCTGTCACGATAGAGCCCGAAGCTGCGCCTGTCGTTGAGCCTGTCATCGTCATGCCAAAGCTTTTGAATACGGCATCCATAAGCTATCCCAGAATTGCGGCAAAGCGCGGGATTTGGGAAAATGTCGAAGTCAAAATTGGCTACGATATAGATGCAAACGGGAAGACACAAAATGTACGCGTGATCGATAACAGCTATGATGGTCGCTATTCAGACGCATTTGGGACAGAAGCGCGAGACACTATAGAGCGACTGGAGTTCTCACCCCGCACGATTGACGGTGTGGCTGTGGACACCGTTGAAAACGTCAAGACTGTCAAGTTTCGCGCCGAATAGCGCCTATATTTCGTCGCGTTGAAGTATAGGTTATTTCGGCGTAGGCTAAGGCATGACGTCAGACCTCCAAATCGCACTCTTCCCCTGCTTGCAGGATAATTACGGCTTGTTGATCCATGATCCGCAATCGGGCGAGACAGCTGCGATTGATACGCCAGACTCTCAAGAGATTTTGCGGCAGTGCCAGTCGCGCGGCTGGACGCTGACTGACATTTGGAACACGCATCATCACTGGGATCACACAGGCGGCAATCTCGCGCTGAAAGAGAGCCACAATGTCCGCATAACTGGCCCGAATATGATGGAGGGCCGTATTCCAGGCCTCGATCGCGGCGTGGGCGAGGGGGACGAATTTACGCTCGGCACATATAGGGTCGAGGTGATGCACACGCCCGGGCACACACTGGATCATATTATTTTTTATGTTCCTGACGCGCAGGCGGCCTTTGTCGGCGATACGATTTTCGTCATGGGCTGCGGGCGGTTATTTGAAGGCTCGCCCGCGCAAATGCATGATAGCCTTGCCAAGATCATGGCTCTGCCAGACGATACCGCGCTGTATTGTGCGCATGAATATACGTTATCGAACGCCAAATTCGCACGTCATGTCGAGCCAAATAATGCGGCGATGGCAGCCGCGCAGCGGGCGGCGCAAGCGTTACGCGATAAAGGCACGCCAACTGTGCCGACGACTGTGGCTGCGGAACGCGCGACTAATCCATTCATTACGGCGGGTAGCGCCGATGAGTTGGGCCGTCGCCGCGCCCTAAAAGACCAGTTTTAGCGTTTCCACGCGTTCAGATGCTCCTTGCGGGCAGCTATCTATATGTGAACGGCATGTTAACGGCGCTTTCAGCTTGGCATCAGCTTTGCTATGCTAACAGACAGTATGACCTATATAACACCCCTTCGTGCCGGTTTATTCGCGGCGTTTCTTTCCCTCACTACAGCGATGGCTAGCCCCGCGCTCGCGCAAAGCCTCAGCCAGTTGCCAGGCGAGAACGCTGGCGCGACTATGCCCGACCTCTCGCCAAGTCAGATTGCGCAGGACGTCACGGCGCAAATCAATAACCGCACAGGTGAACGAGAATTCGTTGCTCCGACCTTTGATCCTTTCGAGGAAGATGCGAGCATGGCGGGCTCTGCTAGCTTGCGGTCAATCAATTCCGCTGTGTCGATTGACGGGCAGCCATTATCCAATGGGGCTGTCTTGGATTTGGGCTTTTATTACAATTCCAAAAGCAATGACCCGTTTGATGTGCGCGGTATAGAAGACGTGGCCTTCCTTTCTGGCGAGTTCGCTTCTGTTGTTCGACGCGATAATCGCGTGCTGGAATGTTCGTCCAATGTGAACCGCACAGTGTATAATCATAGCGCATATTACGCGCCCAGTTTGGCGCTGAGTTTTTATCGGCCTTACCGCCATTACCGTGGCCATTACGGCTATGGCATATCGCACAGACCTGTTTATCGCCGTGGCTTTGGTGCTGGATATCGTGATGGATGGCGTCGTCGTCCGACCTCTCGCCGTGGGCATGGGAGTGATGGATTTTTAGGTATTTCGCGCCGCCGCGACCGTGATCATGATGATGTACGCCGCCGCCGCGACCGCGATGGGGACGGCGTTGAGCGCCGCAGACGTGACCGAGATGGTGACGACGTCCGCCGTCGTCGTGACCGCGATGGCGATGAGGGCGTTGAGCGCCGCCGCCGTGACCGTGATGGTGATGAAGTTCGCCGTCGGCGCGACCGAGAGGGCGATGTAGGTGTAGAGCGCCGCCGCCGTGATCGGGACGGAGACGGCACACGTCGCACGCCGCGCACGGACAGACCTGTCATTGACCGTCGTCGCCGCACGACTGAAACAGACACACCGCGTCGGTCAGGTTTAGGCGTAAGTCCGCGTCCTCGCACAGCCACGCCGACGCCTGAACGTCGTCCACGCGTTGAGCGTCCGAGCCGCCCTGAGCGTACGGCAACACCGCGTCCTGAGCGTACACCCCGTCCAGAGCGCACATCCCGTCCAGAGCGGACATCGCGAACAAAGACAAAGTCGCGCAGTAACCCTGTCAGCCGCCCGCGATCAACGGAGCGTGTGAAGGGTCGGTCAGCACGGAATGACCCGCGTAACTTAAACTTCTTCCCGAATGAATATGGGTATGGAGGTCGCGAAGTCGTCACATCTGTGAACACTGATTGCGCTCGCGAAGAAGTGCTGAGCGTCTTTATTCCAGCGGAACGGCTCGACGCGGCGCGCTTTGACGGTATGACTGTGATCGCTTTGGATCGGTCAGGGCAGGAATATCCCGTCTTTGTGCCGCCCAATTACATCGAAGGCTTCCGCATTGCGCAGTCTGGTTTTGTCGGTGGTCGGAGCATTGCCCCGAATACGTCAGCGCCGATCTACCGTGCGCCGACCTATCAGCCGCCGATCACGGCCGCCTGTCCAGCGGGGACGGTGCTACAGCCTGACAATACATGCCTGCAAACATCAGGTGTTGTGTCACGCTACCCGTAAAGTCCCAAGACTGTCCCGTTTCGGGGCAGGTCATTGCTTGAACTGGGTCTGATCTGCGCCTGATCTGGCACGCTTCGGATAAATGTCGCCTAACTCGGGTAAAATGACCAGAGATTCACTTGGCACGTGCATTGCAAATGATATGACGAACCTCGAGAGGCATCTCATGTTCCCACGTTGCCATCCGAATTACTCCCTCGGATAGCGACATATTTAGTCAATTATAAAACCCTGCTTCCTCCCAGTGGCAGGGTTTTTTCTTGGCCGTTCTCCATCAGCTTTGCTTGACCTCCTACCCCATGCCAGTATTGTTTCGTCGTAATTCACCCGCGTAAAACACAAAAAAATAGAGGCGTATCATGGGCTTGCTGACAACGATCAAACGCGAATTTAAATTCGTGAGCGGGCTCCTGCGCATGTTGCGGGCTGTGAAATCCGTAGATGCCCAGAGCAATCACCTTATTGCAGATGAATTGGAAATGCGCGTCGATGCGTATGGGCCCAATGTCGCTTTTATCGAGGGCGATCGCCAATGGACGTATGACGAATTTGAAACCTATGCCAATCGCGTCGCCGCTTGGGCGCTGGATCAAGGCTTAAAACCTAATGACACCGTCGCCATTTTTGTACGCAACCGCCTTGAATATATCGCGCTATGGTTTGGCCTGTCGAAAGTCGCGGTTGTGCCAGCTTTGCTGAATTTCCAACTGGCAGGGTCGGCCTTGGCGCATTGCGTCAATATCTCTGACGCCAAGCACATCATTTTGGATCACGAAATGGTGGATCAGTGGGAGGACGCGAAAAGCGATGTGACCACAGACCTCCATGTCTGGGCTGCATTTGGCGAGTTGGACGGGATCGATAGCTTTGACGCCGCCATTTCTACGCAAGTTCCCTCCCGCCCTGCAAAATCTATCCGCAAAGGTCTGAAAGCGGGCGAGCAGGCGATGAAGATGTTCACATCTGGCACAACGGGTATGCCCAAAGCCGCAAAAGTCACTCATGTGCGGGCGCAGAATTACATGCGCGGTATCGGAACGGGCGCACATACAACGGCCAAAGACCGCATGTTCCTCGTCTTGCCGATGTATCACGCGACGGGCGGCTTGGTCGGGGCAGGGGCCGTATTGACCCACGGCGGCGCGGTTATCGTCTGTCCAAAATTTTCTGCGACGAAGTTTTGGGACGAGGCTGTCCATCACGGCGCGACTATGTTTACCTATGTCGGCGAGCTATGCCGTTTCCTGTTGTCCACCCCACCCCACCCGCTGGAGCGGGCGCATAAAATTGAGTGGATTGTCGGCAATGGATTGCGTCCCGAAGTCTGGGAAGGCTTCGTCAAGCGCTTTAATATTCCGCACGTTATTGAATTTTACGGCGCGACAGAGGGGAATGTTAGCCTGATCAATCTGGACGGTCCCGTTGGCGCAGTGGGGCGTGTGCCGAATTACCTGAAATTCAAATTTAATATTGATATTATCCGATATGATGTTGAGACAGGTCAGAACCCGCGCGCTGCCGACGGTTTTTGCATCGCAACGGAGCCCAATGAAATCGGCGAAATGATTGGGGAAATTCGCACGGATGATCCGCGCTTTCGCTTTGACGGCTATGAGACCAAAGAGGCGACGCAGAAGAAAATTCTGCGCAACGTGTTCAAGAAAGGTGATGCGTGGTTCCGCACGGGCGACCTGATGAAACGCGATGCGCTCGGCTATTATTATTTCATGGACCGCGTGGGCGACACCTATCGTTGGAAGGCGGAAAATGTTGCCACGGGCGAAGTGGCAGCGGTGCTATCCAGCTTTCCGGGCGTGACGCAGGCTAATGTCTACGGCGTCGATGTGCAGGGCTATGACGGCCGCGCGGGGATGGCCGCGATTGTGTCGGAGACAGCGCCAGATTTGGCTGCGCTCAAGTCTTTGGTCGATAAAGAATTGCCACATTATGCGCGGCCTGTCTTCCTGCGCCTGTCGCGAGAATCAGACACAACTAGCACATTTAAGTTTAAGAAAACCAATCTCGTCAAAGCGGGTTTTGATCCTGAAAAAGTCGATGAGCCTATGTATTATTGCAACCCCCAAACGGGGGCATATGAGCCTTTGGACAAAACTGTTTTTGACACAATTATGTCCGGCGAAACGCGGTTATAAAGTAGATGGTTTTGCCAGCTGACATTTTAGACTTCTGGTTTGATCCCGCGCATAAGTCGAAATTATTTAATTCCGATGACGCTTTCGATGCCGAGATACGGTCGCGCTTTGAAGGGACCGCCATCGGGTTAGCTTCAGGTCAAATGATATGGGAGGAGAGCGCGGAGGAGATGCTCGCCAAGATTATTTGCCTCGATCAATTTCCACGAAATATGTATCGAGGTACCAAGGCAGCGTTTGCATGGGACGGCCTCGCGCTGGCGCAATCGGTTGTCATGGTCGATAAGGGTTGGGATTTAAAAATCGATCAATCGCGCCGCTCATTTATCTATATGCCGTTTATGCATGCGGAAGATATTGTGGCACAAAATCGCTGCGTGAGTTTGGTTGATAGTCGGCTGGACGATGCCAATACACTGCACCATGCAAAGGAGCATCAGAAAGTCATTGCCCGCTTTGGCCGCTTCCCCCACCGCAATAAAATACTCGGACGAAACAGCACGGCGGAGGAGATCGCGTTCTTGAAGAGTGGAGGCTATACCCCTTGAAAACATTGAATAAATTTTTAGTCGATGATACCGAAACTCTAAATATCTCTAGTCGTTTTCGCACCGCCTTGCCCAATTAAAGATCAGACCTTGCTATGAAAAAACCAAGTTTTATGTCCCGTGAATTTGCTGATGATGTGGCGGAGAAGCTCCGACTTCAAATGAGCAAACTCAAACCCGAAGCGGAGCAGGTCTACCAGATACATCACAACATCCGTCGCATGACCAATCAGTTTGATATGCCCGGTCCGGACATGAAAAAGGTGATCGACTTCAACGTGCCGGGCGAAGATTGCGACGTGCCTGTGCGGCTTTATATTCCGCACCAAGCCAGCGAAGAACCCGAGCCGACATTTATTTATTTGCACGGTGGCGGCTTCGTCACTTGCTCTGTCGAAAGCCATGAAGGCATTACACGGCGGATCGCTAGCGGCACGGGTTACCGCGTGATCTCTGTCGATTATCGCCTTGCGCCGCAATTCGCCTATCCCGCAGGCCCTGATGATTGCGAGAGAGTTTTGACATGGGCGATTGAAGGTTACGGCCAAGATGAATACGGGATTGATCGCAATCAGATCGCATTGGGCGGGGATAGCGCTGGTGGGAATATGACGGCCTATCTGGCGCAGAAATATCGCGATAAAATCAAAGCACAAATTTTGTTTTATCCGCTCATGCAATTAGTGGATTTCAAGCCGCCCAAGCCCGGTCCACAAGACTGGTTGCAACTCGGTTTCATGGCGCTGAAATTTATTGATGAATATTATGTGGGTGATGCTGATCCAAAAGATACACGCCTTTCGCCGCTCTTTGAAACCAACCTTAAAGACGTCCCGCCAGCCTATGTGTTGACCTGCGGGTTAGATCCTTTGCGGGATGAAGGGAAGCTCTACGCGGACCGCCTCATGGCGCATGGGGTGCCTGTCGTCTATGCCCATGAGAAATTGATGCCGCACGGGTTTCTGAACTTCTCGCGGGCCTTTCCGAAGGCGAAAAAATCCCGCTGGACGCCGCTGACTTCCTCCGCGAGCATATGGAAAAGCCTGCGCCGTGACAGGCACATATCGTCCCGCGACGGCGATCTTAGCTTTGGGGGATGAGTTTTACGATCCCGCTACGCCTGCTGATTTTCCTCAAACGATACTGCGCTATCACGACGAGGACGCGGCGGGGGCCTTGGGCCTGAAATTGGATGATGATGACTGGGTTCGCCATTTTGGACGGTTTGAAGCGCTACCAGATAATCTGTCAGAGCCGCTGGCGCTGCGCTATCATGGTCATCAATTCCGTCAATATAATCCCGAAATTGGCGATGGCCGCGGTTTTCTCTTTGCGCAGCTAAGGGACGGTGGCGGGCGTTTGCTAGATCTTGGCACGAAAGGGTCTGGCACCACGCCCTATTCGCGGCGCGGAGACGGGCGGCTAACGCTGTTGGGGGGCGTGCGCGAAGTTCTCGCGACGCGCTATCTCGAACATCTGGGCGTGAATACGTCAAAGAGCTTTTGCTTGATCGAGACGGGCGAAGAGCTGACACGCGGGGACGAGCCGTCGCCAACGCGGTCCGCCGTTCTAACACGCCTGTCCCATAGCCATATCCGCTTCGGCGCGTTTCAACGCCAAGCCTATTTCCAAAACCGCGATAATCTCGCCGCGCTGAGCGATTATTGCCGCACGCATTTCTATCCCGACACTGAAAGCGTGGAGGGGATGTTTGCGCAAGTCGTGGCCCGAAGTGCGGATAGCGTTGCGAGTTGGATGGCGGCGGGATTTGTCCACGGGGTTATGAATACGGACAATATGAATATTACGGGCGAGACGTTTGACTATGGCCCCTACCGTTTTCTCCCGCATTTTGACCCGAATTTCACTGCCGCTTATTTTGATCACCAAGGCCTCTATGCGTTTGGGCGGCAGCCAGAAGCGATGGCGTGGAACCTTGCCCAACTCGCGCAGAGCCTGTCGCTGATTGCTGAAGATCAAGCGCTGATCGATGCGATGGATAGCTTTGCGCCGCTTTATCAGGCTGCGCTCAACACGCATTTCCTGCGGCGATTGCAGGTCGAGTCGCGCGGCTTTGATGAAGACGTTACGCTCGTGCGGGCCATATTCAAATTCCTGTTAGAGAGCCAGACGCCTTGGCCTGATGCGTGGCATGATTGGCAAGGCGGGGCAGGGAGAGCCGACACGCCGCAATTACATGACTATCGCGGCGCGGCTTATGATGATTGGTTGGAATTGCTAAAGCATCATACGCCCACTGGCGAAAAGCCAGATACAGAGCGCCCCGCGAGCTTGCTCTACGATGAAATTGGCGCGCTGTGGGAGCCTATCGCGGCGGATGACGACTGGTCGGCTTTTGAAAACAAACTAAAGTCATTTGATCGCGCGTAATAACCCTATACAGTTAGTCAAAATCAGTCCCAAGGAGAGACCTATAATGAAATATACCCTAATCAGCTTATCCGCCATCACTTTGCTGGCGGCGTGCAGCCAAGCCGAAAACATGGCCGATAAAGCCGCAAACAAGACCCAAGAAGTCGCGAGCGATGTGGCGGCTAAGACAACTGAAATGGCCAAGGACGGGCTACAAGCCGCCAAAGACATGACGCCAGGCGCAGACCTATCCGCCTTGCCGTCTGGTATTTACAAGTCAGAGCAAGGCCACACCTATGTCAGCTTTCAATACTGGCATCAGGATTATTCCAAGCCGATCATTCGCTGGGGCGAGACAAATGCAACCATCGAATTGAACGCTGATAACCCTGAAGAATCAACCCTAATGGTCACCATCCCGTCGGCCTCTATCGATACAGGTGTGCCCGACTGGGATAAGCACATCAAATCTGCGGACTTTTTTGACGTCGAAAACTTCCCGACGATCACGTTCAAAAGCACAGACATTGACCAAGCTTTTCTCGGCGGCGGCTCTGTGACGGGGGATATGACGATCAAAGGCGTGACAAAACCCGTGACCTTCACAGGTAAAGTCAACAAAGTCGGCAAGCACTTCCGCTCTGGCGTTGATATGTTCGGTATCTCTGCCACAGGAAAGCTCAACCGCTCTGACTTCGGTGTCGATACATATGCCCCAATGGCGGAAGAGATCGACATCACGATTGAGGCTGAATTTCAAAAAGCTGAATAGTCAAGTATGACGCGCGCCTCGACACAGACAGTCCGTTATACGCGGGTTGCGATTACGCTGCACTGGCTGATTGCGTTGATGATCATCGGGCTGCTGGCCTTTGGCGTGTTAATGACGAATGAGGCGATCCCGAACCGCTTTGCCCTCTATCAGTGGCATAAGAGTTTCGGGATTACCGTTTTGTTTCTGTCCTTTGTGCGTCTGTTCTGGCGGCTAGGGCATAAGCCGCCGCCCTTGCCAGACGGCACGAAGGGCTGGGAAATTGCGGCGTCAAAGCTGACGCATATTGGCTTCTATGTCTTGATGATCGGCATGCCATTGATCGGTTGGGCGATGGTGTCGGCGTCAAAACTGCCCATCCCGACAGTGCTGTTTTACACAATTCCCTGGCCCAATATGCCAGGGATTCCGCGCGACGAAGGTCTGGAAGATTTGCTCAAGCTATTCCACGAAATCGGCGGGAAGCTGATGATTGCGCTTATCCTGCTGCATTTCGCGGCAGCGATGAAGCATCATTTTATCGCCAAAGATGGCCTATTGTCTCGCATGGGAATTGGCCGCAGCTAGTTTGCGGCAGGGCATTTGTGGCGACCCCGGGTGGATTCGAACCACCGGCCTCAAGATTAGGAATCTTGCGCTCTATCCGACTGAGCTACGGGATCACGCGCGACTATTATCATTTCTAGGACTAGCAATTCAAACTGATCTCGACTCGCGTGATGTCTTCATTCATAGTCACCCCATGGGAGTGTTTGGGGATTATCAAAAGCAGGGCGGGCTAACGCGGCGCAAAGCTTTGGTGCTGGGCGCAGCGGGCCTGACTGTGTTCGGCGCAACGGGGCTCCGCGCGGCGGATATGAAACCTGGCGAGACAGGGCGCGTCATACGGGTCATTGACGGGGACAGCTTTGTGTTGGAGGACGGCCTCATTATTCGACTGGCTGGGATTGAGGCGCCGCGCACGGCCCTGAAATCCAAAAAACGCGAAGCTTGGCCTTTTGCGGGCGAGTCTCGCGCGGCGCTGTCTGGCCTGATCAATAAGCGTGAGGTGCAGCTTTTTTACGGCGGCGAAAGCCGAGACCGCTACGGACGGAGCCGTGGCGCAGGTCTACACAATCGCCGCAAATGGGCAGCGCGATATTTGGATACAGGCAGAGATGGTGCGCCTTGGTCTTGCCCGAGTGATGCCGTGGCCGGGTGAATATGCCGACATCGCCGCGCTCTATGCGTTGGAGGCTGAGGCAAGGGAGAAGGGCCGGGGGATTTGGTCCGATCCGTTCTACGCCCCACGCTCACCAGACCCCAACGCGCTCGCGCAATTTGTCGACTCTGTGCAGATTGTGGAGGGGATTATCACCTCTGTCGCGGATGTGCGCGGGCAGATATATCTGAACTTCGGCGCAGATTACCGCACAGATTTCACCGTCGCGATCGCCAAGAAAAACGTCAAACGCTTTACGGCTGGCAATATCGATCCACTGGCCCTTGAGGGGGCAAAGGTGCGTGTGCGGGGCTGGGTTGAATTAATCAACGGCCCGATGATCTGGCTAAACCAGCCTGAACGGTTAGAAATTCTAAGCTAGCCCCTCAGTTTGTGGCACAAAAAAGCCCCCAGTGCGGGGGCTTAATATTTTAGGATTTGTGCTAAAGCTAAGCCGCTGGCTTGCCTTCTTCATTGTCATTTTCGTTATCTGTCGCCTCTTCCGCTTCTTTGGCAGCTTTCGCGGCCTGACGAGAGCGGGCTTTCGCGAGCGTTTCCAGCACATCGTTTAAGGACGTATCATATGTCGTTTTGCGGATCGCGGCCACTTCGCGCACCATACGGTCCAGCGCGCTTTCATAAAGCTGACGCTCTGAATAGCTCTGCTCTGGCTGCTGATCTGTACGGTGCAGGTCGCGAACGACTTCGGACACGAGGATAAGATCGCCAGAGTTGATCTTGGCTTCATATTCCTGCGCGCGACGCGACCACATTGTGCGCTTGATGCGCGCGCGGCCTTTAAGCGTTGTGAAAGAGTCCTTTAAGACGAGTTCATTAGACAGCGCCCGCATGCCTGAATTGCCAGCTTTCGCTGTCGGCACCCGTAATGTCATCTTATCTTGTTCAAACTTGACAACATAGACTTCGATGTCAAAGCCCGCGATAACCTCTTGTTCAATCGCAATCACGTCGCCCACGCCGTGCGCGGGATAAACGATGTGTTGACCCACTTTGAACAGGCCTTTGCCGGACTTAGCGCTGCCCGCTTTTGATTTCGTCGTCGTTTTTTTCTTAGTCGATGCCATAAGTAGCCCTTGTAAATATCTTGTAATGGGCTGGGCAAGATCGTTTGCCGCAACCACATGTTATATAAAAGCAAACGGCGCAGCGGTTTTTCACCGTCCACACCGTTATGTTAAAAAGATAATATCACAAATTTAGACAAAAATCTACGCTAACGCGTTGTAATTTCGCAGTTTTGGTCGAAATCAGCGTAAATTCCCACGAATTTGGGAGGTTAGCCCCGCCTATTCGTCGCCTGTGCCAGGCTTTTCGGAGAAGTATTTTTCAAATTTGCCTGTTTCTGACTCGTATTGCTCGCGGTCTTCTGGGGGGTCTTTTTTGACCGTGATGACAGGCCACAATTCAGCATATTTGGAGTTGATTTCGAGCCATTTGCCGTCGGGATCGTCCTCTGTATCCGGCACGATTGCGTCCACGGGACATTCAGGCTCGCAGACACCGCAATCAATACATTCATCGGGGTGAATGACGAGCATGTTTTCGCCCTCATAGAAGCAGTCCACAGGACAGACTTCGACACAATCCATGAACTTACATTTGATACATTCGTCTTTGACGATATAGGTCATTCTGGGCTCCAAATTCGCAGGGGCGATGTGGCGGCATTGGGGGCAAAAGTCAATATGACCTATTCACCATTTCCATCAATGCGTTGATAAAGCGTCTGTGCCTCGCTTGCAGGGCCACGTCGCGTGCCTGGTGCCAGCATTTCAACCTGCACCAACTCTGTGCCGCGCATAAATGTGACGCTCTCGCCAATACGCAGTAAAGCATGAGGTTTTTTGATTCGGCGCGTTTTACCGAAGCGCGTCAGGCGTATTTTTCCGCCCAATATCGCCGCCGTTGCACCTGTGCGTGTTTTAAAAAATCGCGTGCGATAAAGCCAGACATCAAGGCGGCAGGCGTCATCGGCTGTCGGCTGCGCGGCGTCATCTATCGGCGATTTTCGCAGGCGAGCCAGTGGCGCGGGTACGCTAGGATTTATCGCCCGACTTTGACGGCGATTTCAACGCTGCCAGAGCCGCAAAGGGTGAATTTTCTAACTTCACTTGGCGTTTCGCCGCAACTTTGCTGTCATGGGGTTTCTGGCCGCCAGACTTGTCATTGCTGCGAGGTTTCTTGCCTTTATACGCGCCTTTGGCGGCGGTGTTGTAAGGCTTTTTGCGTCGTGCTGCATCGTGATTGCGTTTGGGCGGGGCGTAACTCCAATACTCCAAATTGGGTTCTTCAACATTGGTGCCGTCTTCTTGCGGCACACGATTATTATAAAGGCTCAACCGCTTGCGATTGGCGATCCGTTTCACTTCGCGATTGGACAAATTGGCGGTGTTGGGCGGCGTGCCGAGCGTTTCGGGGGCTTTGCCGCGTCAGTTGGCGCAGCCGCATCCGTATGAGGTGTTTTAGAAGTTTCCGCCTTAGTCTCTGCCTCTGCCTCTGCCTCTGCCTCTGCCTCTGCCTCTGCCTCTATTTTACTCTCTGCCGCGGGGTCAGTCGTCAGCGCGGTCTCTGCGACCTCTGCTTTATAATTTAAGGCTGACAAAACACCTCGAACATCTTCATAAGATGATCCCAGCAAAGCCAGCATTTCTTGCATGACTTGGAATCGTTTGCCCTGCACGCCTTCGTTTTTCTCTTGCTCAAACTGGATGCCCGCATCGCGGATGAGGTTTGATAAGCGATTGAGGATGTCAAAGCGCACAATGCGCGGGCCAACAGCGCGGTAACCCGCCAGCGCGAGGGCACCTTTGCCGTAATTACTGGACGCTAACTCGCCCTCATTTGGGATAGATGTGACGCCCGCAAAGGGGATGAACGGTTTGCGGTCTCCGCCTGCGCCGAAAGCGATCAGCAAGCTCAGCAATTTGGCTGGCTTAGGCTTCATCAGGTCGGGCATGTAGATATTATAGTGACCAAAGACGACACCGATCGAGCGCAGCTGCCGCCGCGGTTCTTGCTCTAGGGCTTTGATCGCTTTGGCGTGGTGACGTCGATCAACGGAGCCGTGATTTTCCAGCAGCGTGTAGGCAAAACCTTTGGCCTCTGCGCTCATGCCTTCCATATTGGGGAAGTCTTTGAGGCGTTGCAGCGGCTCCAAATGCGCGGTGACTTCGGCTCGTAGAAACTCCCGCATACGGTCTGCGGCGAGGTTTTGCAGAGTCGGATTGCCCAGTTCTCCGCCAATCAGTGCGGCGTCAGGGGTAAAGACAGAGCCGCTGGGTGCGATCTTGCCGACAGCCATGCTGCCCCACATGATCTTCCCGTCGTCAGATAGTTGGAAGATTGCGTGCGTGCCGCCGCAGAGGGAGGTCAGGCGACGATTAATCTCTGGCGCGAGTGCTTTTTGCGCCGCCGCTTCCAGCGCTTTTTCTTCGAGCCCGCTGGCGCTGGCGTCTTTGGTGAACTGCAGGCCGTCTAGCTTGCCGATCAGGTGATCATCGACGAACACATCGCCATTGTCTTTTATCGTCGCGTCCATAAGCGCGTCTGCTCCCATGCCTTTAAGCAATTTACTGGTTCGGCGGTCAACAAAACGTGCCGTGAGTTTCTCGTGTAGCGCATCTGACAACCTATCTTCAACCTCGCGCGCAACATTTACCCAATGTTTCGTATCTCCAGAGGTTTTGGGCATCCAATTCGCCTTTGACGCGCAATAAGTCCAGGTTCGGATGCGCGACAGGCGAGCGGAGAGAATCTCGACATCGCCAAACGTCTCGTCGCAATTCGCGATCCGCTTCGCCATGAACGCGTCAGGCAGAGTGCCGCCATGCGTGACCAACATGCGGTATATATCTTGGAGCAGCTTCACATGGGTATCGATTGTGAGGTTGCGGAAGTCTGGCACTTGGCAGATGTCCCACAGCTGCTTGACTTGTGTCCGCGTTTTCATGGCGGCGCTAACTTCGGGGATCGCGACCATGCGTTCGAGCGCAGCCTCATCATCTGCGCCTTTGATGCGGCGGAGACGCTTGGTCGGGCGCGGCATGTGCAGGCTCTCAAACAGGCTATCGAGCGAGGTAAAATCCAAATCAGAATTGCGCCACTCGACATATTGTAAGTCTTCAAATTCATGTGCTTCGATACGGCGTATCATCTCTTCGGGGAAAGGCGGGCAGTCACCGGTAATCCCAAATGTCCCGTCATTGCGAAAACGCCCCGCACGGCCGGCAATCTGCGCGGCCTCCATCGGGGTCAGCATGCGCCGCCGACGCCCGTCATATTTGGACAGCCCCGCAAAGGCCACATGATCGGTATCGAGGTTCAGACCCATGCCGACGGCGTCTGTCGCGACGAGGAAATCGACTTCCCCGCTTTGGAACAGCTCCGCCTGCGCATTACGGGTGCGCGGGGATAACCCGCCCATGACGACTGCCGCGCCGCCGCGAAACCGCCGCAATAACTCCGCCAGCGCGTAGACTTCCTTGGCCGAAAACGCGACGATGACGGAGCGTTTGGGTAAGCGCGTAATCTTCTTCGGTCCGTCATAATGCAGTTCAGAGAAGCGCTCGCGGTGATCAAACTGAATTTTCGGTACAAGCGTCGCCAGCACGTCGCGCACCGTTTCCGCGCCCATAAACAGGGTCTCGTAAATTCCGCGCGCATAGAGGACGCGGTCGGTAAAGATATGCCCGCGCTCATGATTGCCCATCAACTGCACTTCGTCGACGGCGAGGAAGTTAAAGCGTTTCTCAATCGGCATCGCCTCGACAGTGCAGACATAATATTGCGCCGTCGGAGGAATGATCTTCTCCTCGCCCGTCATCAAGGCGACCAGTTTCTCGCCTTTGCGCGCGACGATTTTATCGTAGACTTCTCTGGCCAAGAGGCGCAGCGGCAGGCCGATCACCCCGCTCGCATGACCCAACATCCGCTCAACGGCGTAATGCGTCTTGCCCGTATTGGTCGGACCCAAAACGGCTTTGACAATGGCTTGAGAGTCGCGGGACATGAATGTCTATTGCCTGATTTAAAGACAGACGGAAAGCCTCATTACGTCGCGGGTCTGGGGGGCGGGTGTGGGGGATGGAAGAGGCCCGCTTCAGGGGTCGTAGCGCATCTAACGCGATGGCTTAATTATTCGAGAATACGCCATATTATAGATGTCAGATTTAATACGTCAGATTGCAACAAAACCAATTTAGGCCTGCTTGTCTAGACATCCGTCCAGCCTAACCAATTAAATTGGTCCTACCAATAAATTATAATTGGTCTAAATTATCGGTTGACATATAGCGGGAATAGGGTTTTTGTTGGAGAAACAAACAAGACAGGGGAAATGTCATATGCCTATGCCAAAATTCAAAAAAAATGCTTTTCAACCTTTGAAAGTTGCTTTGCTTATTGGGTCTTCTCTACCCATTCTTGCCGCGCCTACCGCATTCGCGCAGGACGTTGGGCAAGACGAAGTTATCGCAACAGGTATTCGTCAGTCACTTGAAAGTGCGCTTGTTGAAAAACGTCAAGCGGATAGCTTGGTTGAAGTTATCATCGCCGAAGATATTGGTAAACTTCCAGACCAGAACTTGGCTGAGGTCTTGGAAAATATTCCTGGCATCCAAATCACTCGGACTGAGGGCGTCGGTACAGGCGTTCAAATTCGCGGATCAGACCAAAACCTTATTCAATTTAATGGCGTAACAACTGTTGGCAATGGCAATGGTCGCGGGGGCATCAACTTTACAGATGTTAATCCCGCCATCATCGCGGGTCTCGAAGTTGTGAAGGCACCCGAAGCCTACCACATCGAAGGGGCTGTCGGCGGTATCATTAACCTTAGAACCATTAGACCACTCGATCTTAAAGATACTCTGGCATCTGTTCGCATCCAAGGCGAGGACAGCAGTCTTACCTCTGGAATATCTCCAAGAATTTCAGGCGCTTTAGGTAAAAATTGGGAAAATGCGAAAGGTCAAGAGATTGGCGTCGTTGTAAGTGCTAGTTACACTAAGTCAGAGAACACGGCCTTCCGTCCGCGTCTTGATACTGACAATTATGTTGATTGCACAGGCGATACTCCGCCGAGCACTTGCCCAGCCGGGGCAGATGGCTTTTTGGGTGTTCAGTTCTTGAACCAAGTCCAAAGAACACAAAATTTTGAAACTTTCAATATCGCTGGTTCCATAGAAGCTAAGCCAACAGATAATCTTCGGATATTTGCTGACGTAGTCTATAATGATCAAGAGCGGAAACTGAAAGGTAATAGAATTCAGGCGTCTAATGTTAGCCGGCTAAACGGGAGTGGGGATCGCTTTAATGGCGATCAAACTAACTTTACAGACTTTCGGACTGTCGATATCGGGTCTGCTCCAGGTGCCAATGGCGATCAGGACTTTGGAAGCATTCTACAGGTTGTCGGTGGTACATTCCAGCCGTCTCAAGTGCAGGCTATGAGTGAGGCAGAAGACTCACGGGGTGCTCCGTTCTTCCGCGTTGCGTCAGATGCGGGTTCTCGCTTCACTGATACGACGACCCTAAGGTTTGGGGGTGAGTGGGAAGCGACAGAGGCGTTAACACTTAACGCTGAGTTTGCCAGATCAAGTTCCGACACTGTCAATCCAAATTTGTCGATCAATCTTAACTTCATCAACCCGAATTCATTTATTCCATTGACGGTTCGTGATATTGAAGATGCTGACGACAATGTTATCGGTGTCAGACTTGGTGGTAGCAGCGGGACGGATCAAAGAGATGAAAACGGAACACCGCTTATATTCGACCTGAGCAACGGTTACGGTTGGGACATTAACTTTGCTGATCCATTTGCACCATCAGAAGCAGATCTGTTGGACCCCAATAATTACGTCATTGATGGTAACCCAGCTTACAGTGGCGATATTCGTGAGAATGTTGATCAGGCTATCCGTTTTGATGCCAGCTATGACTTGTCTGAGACACGTTTGTCTAATTTCTTAACCTCTTTTGATGCTGGCGTGCGCTTTGGTGAGCGTTCGAGTATTAGAGATGACCGGAGCGGATCTGTCAGTGGTAGTGGCTTGCTTGCAGGTAGCTTGAACGCTGGCGGGATTTCCCAACTTCTGAGCGAAATTCCTGATAATTTTGCTGAGGGGTCTGGAAACGCCTTAGCGGTTGATGGTGTATTGCAGGTGGACCCAGATTTGACGCGGGACTTCGCCTCCACGATTACGACAATTAATTCAGCTGCGTCAGCCCAGGGCCTTAATCCGATCTTTAGATCAGGTTTGACTCGTGATGATTCAGCTTTCTTTGACATTACAGAGGACACGCTTGCAATTTACGGACAAGCGAATTTCGACTTCGGTCGAGTTCGCGGTAATGCAGGTTTGCGCTATATAGACACGAGCCTTTCGTCGACAGCGAATGTAATTATCGATGATGTTCCTGCGACAGGCGGTAATCCTGCTGTGCCCGGCTCTACGACTTTGACAACAGTTGAGAACGGCTACGATCACTTCCTCCCACGCGTCAACGTTGCTGTGGATGTGACTGAAGACGTTATTTTCCGCGGCGCGTATTATGAAGATATTCGCCGTCCTGACTTTAACGACCTGACTTCCGGGATTGTCTTCCCAGATTTCGGTGGTGTTAATGGTAATGCCGAGAGTGGCAATCCATTACTGGTACCAGAAGAAGTTGATAGCCTTGAAGCGTCTCTGGATTGGTATTTTGCACCTGAGGCTGTCTTTAGTGTCGGTGTTTTCCGGAAAGAACGTAATGGTCTATTCGGGGCCCGCGAAGATACTGCGGTCGAGACTGGAAACCCTCCTGTACGTGACGTCACGGCACCTTGTGAAGGTGGCGGGATTTTCTCTCCCGGCACATCTCCAGGGATTTTCGGTGATGATACCCTTGGGACAGGCGTTTGTGTTGACAACGAATCGACGTTTAACTCCGATAATTCGACGACACAAAAAGGTGTTGAAGTTGCGTTTCAATACAACCTTTCTGGGTGGGAAGATAAGCTTGGTTGGGCCTCTGGGTTTGGTTTGCTGGCAAACTACACATACCAGAATGAAGACAATAACACGGGTTTCGTGGGTATTTCAGGCAACCGGAACAAAGTTATTCTCGCAGCACAAGGGTTCCCAAATGTGACGCGTGAAACGGCTACTTTACTGCGCCTATCCAATCATGCGTATAACTTGACTGGGTATTACGAGAAGTATGGTCTGTCAGCCAGACTGCGTTATACATGGCGTGACGCATTTGCGACGGATGACCTGCCAGGAACATCTGGCGTCTTCACACCATACGGATTTAGAGGCCAACAAGAGGCGCGTGGTCAGCTTAACGGCAGCCTAAGCTATGAAGTAACTGATGGCCTCACAGTCCAAGTCGATGCGGTCAACCTGACAGAATCTAATTCAGATGTCGCATGTGTGGAAGGTGGCGCTCTACGCTGTTACCAAGGCATCACCGACCGTCGTGTCATCTTCGGTGCCAGCTACACGTTCTAAGAACAAGCTTGTGTAATTGAAAAAATGAAAAGCACCGTCCGTATCTCGGGCGGTGCTTTTTTGTGATTATGATGGAAGAAAGGAGCGGCAGGCAGCGTATGGCACACCTATCATTATATGCCGACTTGGCCGATAAAATTCAGGCATTAATTGACACGCAAGTTATTGCCATTGGCAGCCTCCTGCCGAGTGAATACGCCCTCGCCAACCGTTTTGGCGTCAGTCGACACGCGGTCAGAAAAGCCAAAGATTTGTTAAGCGAAAAAGGGCGGATCACAATTCAAAAAGGCGAAAGCCCTCTCATAATTGACCCAGGGAAAGCCTATGAAAGCCAACAAAGCGAAACCTGTCCAGCTGAAATAACCGAGGCTCAATTAGTTATTGCGTCCGAAGCTGCGGCTTTGGCGGCGCCGTATATTACTGATGAAGAGATCCTGGCATTGAAAAAATATAACGGTATCATTTATGGAGAGGTGAAGAGCGAAATGTCTCCATATCAGGCCGAATGCGCTTTTTTTGCCTGCATAGCTAAGGCTACAAAAAACCACGCTATTATCCGCATTGTTAACCGACTTTGGACGATGCGCAGTGAGGCATGGGAGCTACACGGTTTTTATAAAAACATATGTCACGAATTTAGCGGTCCTGCACAGCGAGCCTACCAAGCTGTTATTCAGGCGTTGGAGCATCGAGACTCGCGCGCAGCTCGATCTTTAATACGAAACCACTTTGCTCACGTTTTAGATACTGTTCTAGTCGCTGCGGAAGAAGAGGCTTATAAAGAGGCGAAACGAAAAACATCAGAGTTACGATCCAAATTTGTTTTGGCACATAGTTTCGCGCCTTAGGTCACTATGACAAAAATAACAGATGTACAAAACTTAGAAATAAACACGCTTGGCCACAAATTTTCTAAGGGCTTGGCGCTTTTTCTACCTGGAATATTTTTGCTTGGTTTCAATTTAGGGACAGGCAGCGTTACTGCTATGGCAAAGGCGGGAGCTGAATATGGAATGGCGCTTTTGTGGACGATTATTGCGTCCTGCCTATGCACTTTTTTCATGATCAACATTTATAGTCGTTTCACCCTCGTGACAGGCGAAACGGCGCTGCAAGCTTTTAAGAAACACATTCATCCAGTTGTAGGTATTTATTTCATTGTAGCACTGACGCTCGGCGTTTGCGGTAGTGTCATGGGGGTGATGGGGATTGTTTCCGAAATTTGCTATGAGTGGTCCAAGACTGCGGTGGAGGGTGGTATTTATCCGATCTATTTCGCCTCAGCATTTTCTGCTCTGGTTTTCTTCATATTTTGGAATGGAAAAACGCAGTTTTTTGAACGCAGCCTCGCTGTCATTGTTGCGATTATGTCGGCTAGTTTCTTAGTCAATTTTTTCATTATGATGCCGCCGCCTATGGACATACTGAGAGGCTTAATCCCAAGCGTTCCACAAGTTGACCCAAGCTCTGACGGAGGTCCACTTCTGGTCATTGCTTCTATGGTTGGGACGACGGTTTTCTCGGGATTATTTATTATCCGCACAACCCTTGTGAAAGAGGCTGGATGGACACTCAAAGACATGAAAACCCAACGAAATGATGCCATTGTTTCTGTGACCCTGATGTTTGTCATTAGCGCCGCGATCATGGCTGCGGCCGCTGGAACATTATATGCTGAAAACATAGGGCTCTCCCGCGCCTCTCAAATGATCACTTTGTTAGAGCCTCTTGCGGGCTCCTTTGCCACCTCGATATTTGCTATTGGTATTATCTCTGCTGGAGTTTCGTCGCAGTTTCCAAATGTGCTGATGTTGCCTTGGCTGCTTTGCGATTACTCTGGGGCAGAGCGCAATATGACCCTGCCAAAATACCGGGTAATGGTTTTCGCAATCTCTTTGCTTGGATTGGTTGTGCCTTTAATCGGGGCTAGACCTGTGTTCGTCATGATTGCGTCGCAAGCGATGAACGCAATTATACTGCCTATCACTGTGATGTGTATTCTCTATCTTTCGAACCGAAAGGATTTGATGGGTGCGTATAAAAATTCTCTCCTCTCTAATATTTTTCTGACGGGGATTCTGTTGTTTTCTCTCTTCACATCTTTCATTGGCGTGAGGGGCGTATGGCAGATGATAGCAGCATAGTCGAAATCTCATGAATACCCACCAGCAGCCAGTTTTCGATGACGAGGACTTTCTGGAAGGGCACATTCAGTCAACGCTAGCATTTTACGAACCCCGAGTTTTTTCGGACGAGGGCGGCTTTTATGGCTGTTTTCTGAACAATGGAGAGTGCTACGACCCTGATAGTCGTCAGCTTGTCGGCTCAGCCAGGTATGTCGTCAATTATGCGACGGCTTACCGTCTCTACGGCAAACCACAGCATTTAGAATGGGCTCAGTGGGGTCTCGATTATCTTACAAACTATCATAGAGAGCCAAATGGCGGCTACGCTTGGTTGCTTGAAAAAAACCAAGTCACCGACAGCCGAGTTATGGCCTATGGTCATGCCTTTGTTGTGTTGGCGGCCGCCACTTGCCTGCGCGCGGGCATCGTTCGTGCAAAATCCATACTATATGAAACATACGATTTTTTAGACACATATTTTTGGGATGAAGCCGCAAGCGCTTACAATGACGAACGAGATTCGACTTTGAAAAAGCTGTCTAACTATCGCGGTCAAAATGCTAATATGCATATGTGTGAGGCTCTCATTGCTGCATGGCAAGCAACGGCTGACCCCAGATTTTTAGATCGTGCCGAACGACTTGCCAATCGGTTTGCTTTCGATTTGGCGGCCCAGACAGACGGGCAAATTTGGGAGCATTATACCTCTAATTGGCAAGCGGACATGCAGTTTAATATCGATAAACCTAATGACCGCTACAAGCCGTGGGGGTTCCAGCCCGGGCACCAGACGGAATGGAGCAAATTGCTGCTCATGCTGGATCGGGAGCGTCCAAATGATAAATGGCTACCGCGTGCGAAAGCGCTCTATGATCATGCTATAAAGACTGGATGGGATGCTGAATTCGGGGGGATATTTTATGGCGTAGACCCTTGTGGGAAGGTGTGTGCGGATGAAAAACACTTCTGGGTTCACGCAGAAACATTTGCGACCGCATGGCGGCTCTATCATTTAACGCGGGATGAGAGATATATGAAGGATTACCAACGCATCTGGTGTTGGAGTTGGAAACATCTCATTGACCATAAAAATGGCGCTTGGTTCCGCGTTCGTAAGCGAGACGGTTCACCTATAACCAACAAAAAATCGCCTTTGGGGAAAACCGATTACCATACTTTGGGAGCTTGCTGGGATGTCCTTGAGGTCAGCCGTCTACAATTTACGAATTAGATATAATTCTATTCAAGGCGCAAGAGTGTCGATAGCGTTTTTGATGTCACTATATTCCGTCGTCTCGATAAAACCGAGCGTAAAGGTTTGAGGTGTATCTAGGAATTTATCTTTATTGCGTCTGCCAAAGCCTAGCACTGTCATATCTGGTCTGCTTACGTAATCATCAGGATGTTTATCGTCCTCATGGTGTAGCAGATACAACATACGGGGCGAATTTTCATCGCCAAACGCCATCCATTCAGGGCTGGGCAAGTCCCCAATAAAGTCTTCATCAATCAGGTGGCGCTTTGTATCAGCAGACGAATAGCGAAAGTCAGACCTGTCCATTTCGCCGCCAGGGACACCTTCATATTGCACCCAGTATTTGTAGCCTGGACTAATCTTGCTCATGGTGAAGTCTAGGCGGTCTGGGTAAAAGTCCCATACTCCCTCCCAAGCGCCATTGCCTGATGTAAAGACGATTTGGATATGGTCGGGTGTGTTGATGGATATGACGGATGAAGACGGGTCGGTTCCTGCATTCATTGCATGAAAATAATTGCCGTCTTGTTTGTGAATTGCATTTGGAAACCCGCGATACTCACCTTTATGGGCACTTCCCTTTTCTTTGTGAAATCCAAGCCAGTCGACCCCATCTTTATCAAGCATGCTGGAGAGGCCGCCACCAGATTTCTCAAGATAGAAAGTCGCATTCTCTATGATGATAATATAAGCCTCATCGCCACCTGCGGACATGTCAACGCCGTGAGAAAGCCTGACGGCGCTAGGTGCGTTGATAGAAGTACAGCCCATCACAAGCAGGGTAAGACATGACAGAAATACTGTTTTTTTGAATG
Organism: Litorimonas sp. RW-G-Af-16; assembly: GCF_048319245.1. Taxonomy (GTDB): domain Bacteria; phylum Pseudomonadota; class Alphaproteobacteria; order Caulobacterales; family Maricaulaceae; genus Litorimonas. Next base: position 1,828,484 of record NZ_CP166993.1, on the reverse strand, counting down.
TGTAAGGCATTTGTCTTTCCTCGACTATACCAGATTGCTACTGAGCGGTGCCGCCGACGCGCTTCTCTTCAAAAAAGTCCCCACGGTCAAAATCGCCAAAGCGCACAACAGAAATACTATGCGGCCCCAGATAGGATTTGGGATGAGTGCCATGAATAACAGGCCAGCCCCCATATAACGAACCATAGATCCTAATTTTCGTCTTTGCTGTCGGTCGTATTCATCTTGATCATCGCCTGCGATAACAGGTGTTTTTAGATCCTCAAAAAAGCGCTTTGTTTCCTCAAGATTCTTATCGGCCCCCTCTTTATAGAAAAGACTCGTTGCGCAGAAAAAGCCAGCGGTGATGAATACTTGCGCGCCAATGGTGAGTATCAAATTCATATCTGTAGCCTCGCGATCAGTGAAAGGCTCAATCCCTATCCATTCCGCAAAGACTACTGGCGTTAGAATGTTGAGCATGAACCAAGAGACAAACAGACCGAGAAGGACTGTGACCCAAGGCGCCCAGTCAGGTGTCTTTTTTATAATTATTCCTGCAATGAGCGGAATGAGAATCGGGACTTGAACCATCGCTGATAACGACATCATTAGATCAAACAGGCTAAGTTCCTTTAAGGACTTGAAATAAAGGGCCATCGCAATGACGATGACCCCGCTCAGAAAACTCAAGAATCGACTTAGATTTAATAGTGATCTGTCACTCGCGGTTTTGTTTCTTCTAGCTAGAAATGGCTGATATATGCTTCTTACAAAAATGCCTGAGTTTTTGTTCAGTGCCGAGTCCACAGAGGACATGGTTGCCGCGAATAGTCCAGCGAGCAGAAGCCCGACAGTTCCAACGGGCATGGCATTGCGGGCAAAGACTAAATAGACCGCATCAGCGGCTTTATTACCCAGTTCAGGGTATGCGGCTGCGGCGTCTGGATATAATATCGCAGAGGCCCAAGGCGGGATAAACCAGATAATACTCCCCACCCCCATCAGTGCCATAGCGAGTAAGGCGGCTTTCCGAGCGTTTGCAGAGTCCTTTGCATTCAAAAAACGAAAAGAGTCGTGCAAGTTCATGATCGTGATGAGTTGCTTGGCCAAAAAGAATACGAATGTTCCGACCAGTAAAAGCCCGTAATTCATGTCTGGCCCCATGACGAAATCAGAGGGAAAGTTAGTCACGAGTTCAACAGGGCCGCCGACTTTAATCAGGGCAATAATCGCGCAGGCCACCGATACAATAGCCACCACTAAAGTTTGAACAAAGTCTGACGCGACAACGCCCCAAGCACCCGCGAGAACCGACACGAACACCACTGTTACGCCAATTAGAATGATTGTGAGAGTGATGTCTGATTCGAATACAGCACTGGAAAAAACACCCAGAGCATTTAGCCAAATCCCTGCATTTATGAGAGTGAAGATGATAAGAGCACAGGAGAAGAAAAGCTCGTTCCCATGGCCATATCTGCGTCTAATACCTTCAGTCGGTGTATCCACCCGCATTTGCCGAAAACGATGCGCAAAATAGGCCCAGCCGCAGAAGTATGAAAATGTATTCGCGAAAAACACTAAACACACCGCAAAGCCGTCGGTGAAGGCCTTGCCTGCCGCGCCAGTAAAGGTCCACGCAGAAAATTGCATCATAAAGGCTGTAGATCCGACCATCCACCAAAGCATCTTTCCGCCGCCGCGAAAATAATCGCTGGTTGATTTAGCCGCCAAATTTTTGAAGGCGAAGCCGATGCCTAATATGAGAAGAAAATAGCCTGCAATAACAAGATAGTCATAGTTCATGGACGTGCCTTTTATTGCAGGTGACTAACATCGGTCCAACTGTTGTTAAGGCGAATGACATCGATGAGCCTTTGGTATTGGGCGCCTTCTTTAAATGTTTGGTAGTGACCTACAGGTTCGCCTTTTATATCTCTCAAAAGTTCGCGAATGAGGTAACGCCAATTACGTTCCGTATCGCCCTCAACGTCTGGGATAGTTGCCGCGATATCCGCGGGGAGTTTACGCTCAGTCCAGGATTTATCTGTGCCATATAAATAGAGCGGGCCGCTGCCATAGTGGCCTTTTATATAAATAGAGGCCTTGCTGCCGTAAAAGGCGATGTAGTCTTCATGGAATCTTGGGTGAAGGCCGCCATGCTTGAATAGGGCAGTCACTGGGTTTTTCGCGAACGGGCTATTGATTTGAGCGGTAACATTATAGGACCACTCCACATTAGATTCGCCCCATTCTAGCGATGGATCATTCAAGTCTTCGGGTATGTGGTCGCGTCTTGTTTTGAAATTATGCACCCCTTCAACGATCGGGGCTTTCCCTAAATCATCTCGAACTTCGCCCATTATTGCCTGGATATCTTCGCCAATGACTGACGTTACAATAGACAGTTTATGAGTGAAATTATTATTGAGCCGTCCACCTCCATCTTCTTTGCGGTGTGACCATCCGAATGGAATATCTCGCTCAAGATTGAAATGAGATATGCACTCAACTTCCAAAGGTTCGCCAATCGCGCCCTCGGCAACCAATCTTTTTGCATGAAGGACTTCAGGCATATATCTGAAACTTGCAGCGAATGCCGTTTTGACACCTTTATCGTTAGCTAATTGGAAAAGTATTGAAGCACTGTCGCCGTCAGTTGTGAGGGGTTTATCGCAAAAAACATGGCACCCCGCAGCGATAGCTTGTTTGATAGGATCAAAGTGCGCGCCGCCCGGCGTGGCAATGGAGACGACATCTGGCTGGCAGTCAACCAAGGCCCGCTGCCAATCCGTACCGCCGTAGGGTATTTTTAATTCGGCTGCAATTTTCTTGACGACGCTTGGCGTGCGTCCGACGATGCCAACAATCTCAGCCCCGGCATAGCGAAAAGCCTCAGCGTGACCTTGTCCAGCGAACCCTGTGCCATGCACTAAAACTTTGATCGGCCCACCCATTTTCAATCCTCTGACACTTTACTCAAAACCCATAAGGGGCTTTATATTGGTATGCTTTATTGGTATAGCCTATCGGTATAATCTGGGGGATGCAAAATGAAAATAACGAGCGCAGATGTTTTCATCGGCGGCTCAGGCAAGAATTATGTCACCCTGAAAATCATGACTGATAAGGGCGTTTACGGCATTGGTGATGCGACGCTAAACACGCGCGAAACGCTACCAGCTGCCTATCTGAGAGACTATCTCATTCCCTGCTTGATCGGCATGGACCCGCGCAACACCGAAGATGTTTGGCAATATGTTTACCGAGGCGCTTATTTTCGCCGTGGACCAGTTACCATGGCCGCGTTGGGTGCCATTGATATGGCGCTGTGGGACATTAAAGGCAAAATTGCAGGGCTACCCGTCTATCAACTGTTGGGCGGGAAAAGTCGTGACGGGTCTCTGGTCTATGCCCATGCGGTCGGCTCGGATTTGGATGCGCTCATCGATTCTGTCGCGCATTATCAATCTGAGGGCTATAAAGCTATACGTCTGCAATGTGGAATCCCTGGCATGCCGGAAGGTGGAGTACGCAACGGGAAAAGGCGGCGATACGAAACACTTCATAACTGAGTATGGTAAGCTTCCTGATCAAGAGGTTTGGGATTCTGAAAAATATCTAAAACATATGCCGACTGTTTTCGAGACCATCAGAGATCGCTTTGGGCCAGATTTGAAACTCCTCCATGATGTGCATCATCGACTACGTCCGCGAGAAGCTGCAGCCTTTGGCAAGGAGATTGAAAAATACAATCTCTTTTGGCTGGAAGATCCGACACCTGCTGACGATCAGGCCGCACTCAGACTCATACGCCATCACACAACTGTGCCAATCGCAATCGGGGAAGTGTTTAATTCCATATGGGATTGCAAAAGCATGATTGAGGAAGAATTGATCGACTTTATTCGCGTATCAGCTACTTATGCTGGAGGTATAACTCATGTGAGAAGCATTGTTGAATTTGCAGCTTTGCACAATGTCAGAACAGGCTTCCACGGCGCGCCAAGTCACTCTCCGATTTCGATGGCCGCACAAGCGCATCTTAATGTTTGGGCGCCAAATTTTGGTATTCAAGAATACTTAGTATTGGGCACTGAAGAGTGCGATGCGTTATTTCCGTCAGATCATTATCTTGAAAATGGTATGTTTTACGTTAGTGACGCTCCCGGACTCGGCGTAGATTTTGATGAAAACGAGGCGGAAAAATACTCTTTCGATCGCCGCTATCACCCTATTGTTCGATTGGAAGATGGCACGATGTGGAATTATTAAAGAGCTTGCAGATGTCCCCTTTGGGGATATTACAGAAATCTCAACAGATTAATCCCCGCCTTCAAACCGTGTGATACAACACCCTCGTTCTTCTGATCTTGGGACAGGAACGCGTCAGGTTTTGGATCAGAGGACGGTGTGGTTAAGCGTATCCGGTGTGACAGCCGCGTGCGTGACCCTTTTTAAGCGGGGCCGATCATTTCGATATTCTAAGGAATATCTGGATGCGAACAACTGGCCGCTGATCAACAAACACCGCCGCGAAGCTACGTTCGTGAGAAACAAAACTAATTATTTCGGTATCCGTCACGGATGCTGGCTTCGCGGGCTGTCCTATCCGTCCTGTTAATTAACAGAGGCGCTATCTCCGCTTGGCTAACTCTTTTCAGCGGGCACAATCACCATTTCGTCCACCTTAATCACGGCTTTGATCGAACTGATCTTATAGGTGAATTTCAGCGGGACGTAGAGGCCGAGATCGTCCATTTTGGTGAAATACACCGTGATCGGCGTGCTTTCCTCTTCGCTATCAGGCAGGTCTTCGGGGTCAAAGCCTGAGACGGGTTCGTAATAAATATGACATTTCAGGGCGTCGAGTTTCTCGCCGTCATATTTATAGCGCATCTCCTCCACACGCTCCATGCGCAGGTTATAGTGCTGCTTGCTGTCAAAGACAGGGACAGAGCCTTCACAGGCACGGCCTTCGGTTTTGGCCCCGCGCATCATCATTGTCATGATCGCGGACAGGGTGTCATTGGCGGCGAAGCGCTCTGCGGGGGTGGCGGCGGGGATGCCTTGACTGCCGAGCGGCGGAACGATGGCGACATCGACTTGGGAGAGGGCATTGTCATAGTTCATTTCGACGCGGCGATTCTTTTTGTCCATGTTTTGCTGCACATGATAATCGGGGCGGAGGCCCTTAGGCGTCCAGGCGCCGCGCGTAATCGCCCAAATCTCCATTTTCTTGAGGAGGGCGCCGAGGCCAGAGGTTTTAATATCGGCGTAAGCGGCATATCGCGTATCGTCATACCAGCCCGTGTAATTAGCCCGCACCATGCGCAGGCCAAAGACGTAGCCTTTGAGTTTGAACCGGAACTGCGCCGCGTCTGGGCCAGCTTCGGGGACATCGTAAATGCGGTTGGGGTCGAAGTTTGCGGTGTTCAGGGTCGCGAAATTGCGTTCCTGCTGGATCAGGTCACCTGTCGCGAGGGGGTCGGGCGCTACGTCTTGCGCGGCGGCGCTCGCGCTGCAGAGGAGAGCGGCCGCGCTCAGACAGGCGGAGCGGAGGGGGTGTGTGCGGTATAATTGCGTCATCATGCCTCGCCTATATCATCCAAGACTTAGCGCCAAGCTGAACAGGCGGCAGGATTGCATTAAATATGCGACAGAATAGGGGCTGATTTCTTGGCAGTTATTCCGTGAAAAAAGGTTGACGGTGGGGCTTCTAGGCTCTAATTCCCGCCGCTAAACATAGAGCATGTGTCTGAATATGTCGGATACGCTGCTTTTTACATTCGATTACAAGGTAATATCATGTCACGTCGCTGCGATCTTCTCGATACTGGCCCAATGTCAGGCAATAACGTCTCTCACTCCATGAACAAGACACGTCGTCGGTTCAATGTGAACCTTTGCACAGTCTCTCTGCCGTCCGATTCTCTGGGTCAGACATTTAAAGTGCGTATTGCGGCGAAAACACTTCGCACAGTTGACTTTAAAGGCGGCTTGGATGCGTTCTTGATGGGCACGAAGAACCACAAGCTGACGGACAAAGCCAAAAAGATTAAAAAGCAAGTGATGAAAGCGGCGGAAGATACAGCTGCGGCGTAAGCCTCTTCCATACTGCTAAATTATCAAACCTGCCGCGTCGTTATTATGTGACGGACGCGGCGGGTTTTTTTATGCGCGGATTTTAGTCCGCAATCGCGTAGGTCAGATTGACGGTCACAGAAATCGTCTGCTCCCCTTGGGACATCGGTGTGCCGCCCATCGCGCTATCGGATCGCGCCATCATCATAACGGGTTGCGGGGTGTAGCCGCCGCCGCTCTCATTGAGGTTTGTCAACGCGCCTAAATCCACGCCTGCTGCTTCTGCCATAGACTCGGCTTTCTCGCGGGCTTCCCGAATTGCGTCAGTGCGGGCTTTGTCACGCGCGCTCTTGGGGTCTTTGACAGTAAATTGCACGCCGTTGATATTGTTAACCCCTGCGGAAACAAGCGCGTCCAATAAAGGCCCAACTTGCTCGATGTCGTCAGTTTTGACAGTCACGGTGTTACGGGCGTTATAGCCGTCAATCTTTGGCGCTTGGCGATTGGCGTAATTCATGCGGGGTTGCAGGGAAAGTTGGCTGGTGGTGATATTTTTGCGTGCGATGCCTGCGGCTTCCAGCTCTTCATAGACGGCGGTCATCATTGTGGCATTGGCCATCATCGCGCCGCGAGCCGTCTTGTCTTGCGTGAAAACGCCTGCTGTGACGATCGCGCGGTCAGGGGCCACATCGACCTGCCCGGTTGCAGAGACATTGATCTGCGCCGCTGTATTGGCAGATGTAATATAGGTCGTGCCACTGCTCGCGGGTTGGCAAGCGGTGAGGGCGGTAATCGCGACAAGGGGGATGAGGTGTTTCATGGTAAGCTCCTTTACAAGGAGCCTATCAAAATGGTGGGCGCGTGCAAGCGGACTTGATGCAAACTTTATGGGATCGCCCATTCCCGCGCATGGACCTGCATGATTTGAATGAGCTTTGCGGCACTCGGACTGATCGCCCATGTTTTGCGTTTGACGAGGCCTATTGTGAGCGGCGGGAGGAGATCTGACTGCCCGAGCATGGTGAATTTATCGGCTAGTTCCAACTTCGTGTGATTAGACGCAAATGTTGCTGTCCACATATCAGATCGCTCCACGAGTTCGTAGATGATGGCATAATCATCCACTTGGATATGCGGGCGTGAGATTGGGTTACCTTTTTGCTGGTAACTCGCTTTCAGGTTTTCAAATAAATCCAACGGCGGTGTTGGGCAGATAATGGGGTAGTCAAACAGCGCGAGGGGGTCATCAAGCTGATCGAGAACAGGGTGGTTCTTCCGCACGATAACTTCGAGGGGTATATTGAAATAGGGCTCAAATTCTAGGTCATCGGTCAAGACAAGCTCGCCGCCTTTGTCATCTGCGTAACCCAGAGCTCCCATGGCGAAGTCTATATCGCCGTTCTTGATTTTATCCGCGAGGGCGGGGGTTGAGTCGATTGTGATCTGCAAATTTGTTTCAGGAAATTCTTGTGTGAACTGCACAATGCTACGGCGGAAAAAGGCGTCTTCTAGGCCTGGTTTCATCCCGATTGACACCAGACCGCCTTTGCCGCCCTTATGGTCATTAAGTTTGCTTTGGAAATCTTGCGTATGCGCGATCAGCTTTAAACCTTCAGCCAGAAAAAGCTCTCCAGCCTCGGTCAGCCTCATGCCTTTGGCTAATCGATCAAAGAGGCGGAGTTGCAGGCGATGTTCGAGGTTTTGTATGCGCTTGCTGAGTGCGGGTTGGGACAGCCCGATTTTATCCGCCGCTTTTTGGATACCGCCCGCTTTGGAAATCGCGAAAACATATTCAATATCTTTTAAGTCCAGCATATGGCATATCGTATCGATAGAGGTTATGGGTGTATATATTTATATTATTTTACATTATATAAAATCTCTCTCATGCTAAACAGAAAAACAACCAATTCTTCGGGGAATACTTATGAAACTTTCAAGACTTCTGTCGACTGCGTCAATCATTACAGCTGTGGCGGCGACAGCCAATAGCACCGCTTGGGCTCAAAGCTCTGGGGCTGTGCTGGACGAAATCATCGTGACATCGCAAGTGCGTCAAGAGAGCCTGCAAGATGTGCCTGTGTCTGTTGTTGCTGTATCAGGGGATTTCTTGCGCGAAACTAACGTCGCGCGCCTTGAAGATCTGCAAGCGTCAGTGCCGAACTTTAACATGAACCAGACGGGTATTTCGACGCAGATTTATATTCGCGGTATTGGCTCAGGCATCAACCAAGGTTTCGAGCAATCAGTCGGCACATATATTGACGGTATTCACTATCCGCGCGGCCAATCTACTCGGTCACCTTTCCTTGACCTTGAGCGTGTCGAAGTCCTGCGGGGTCCACAGTCAATTCTGTTTGGTAAAAACTCTGTCGCCGGTGCGCTGAACATTACAACGGCTAAACCGACAGATTATATGACAGGCTACGTGCTTGGCACTTACGAATTTAACGAGAATGATTACTCTGTTGAGGGTGCAGTTGGCGGGCCGATCAGTGACCGTATTCGTGGCCGTATCGCGGGACGTTATCACCAAGGTGATGGCTACATGGAAAACCTCACGCTAAATCGCGAAGAGATGCAAAATGACGACGTGACCCTTCGCGGCCAGCTAGAAGTTGACGTGACGGAGGACATTACGGCTCGTTTCAAAGCTGAATATTCCGAGTTTGACAATATTGGTCGGTATATCGAGATCACAGGCGAGCAGCCTGCTCAAGCTGGACCTTTCGCGGGTCTGACGTATTCGCAAATTCTCAGAAACGCTTTTGGTCAGGACGTGTCGGTTTTGAATACCGAGCAAGACAATCGCCGTTCATCCAACGGCGATTTCAGCTTCAACCAAAACGAAGCTTACCAAATGTCTATTGATTGGGCGCTAGGCGATTTCACCTTGCAATCCAACACGGCCTATACTGCCATGGCGTATCAAGAACAGTGTGATTGTGATTTTACGGGCGCGAACATCTTCTTTGCTCGTCTTGACGAATCTTACGATCAGTTGAGCCAGGAGTTTCGGTTGATCTCACCTGCTGGAGAGCGGCTCGATTATATCGTTGGCGCATATTTCCAAACATCGGATCACGAATATCTCGACAATATCGAGGTCCCAACCAGTTCGATCCTAATCCCAGCCGTGAATGGCAGATCGCCTGGGGCTGGTAATTTGATCGCCGGAACGGGTGCTGGCCGCGTTGTAGAAGTTGATTCTGATGTATGGTCTGTCTTTGGGCAGCTCAACTTCGATATTACGGATCAGTTCGCGATCCAACTGGGTGCGCGTTACACGGATGACAGCAAGAGCGGCTCTCGCTTGGGCCGGGTTTTGTCGCTCGATGGTAGCGCTTTGCCCGCAGCACAAGTCGGTGCCCCTCTCGTCTATGCCAACCTATTTGGCATCACGACAGACAACCTCTCTGGTTTGGGCCCGCAAGGTGCATTTTTCCAAAACTCACTGGGTGTCAGCCCGGTCAGCGACGAGATCAACGAGACGGCATTCACGCCAGAAGTCAAGATTGAGTGGAAACCCACCGATGATGCGCTCATCTATGCGAGCTATGTCAAAGGCAATAAAGCTGGCGGTTTTGACTTCCGCGCCAACAATAAAAACCAATCTGCGACCTTGCTAGAGAGCTTTACGTTTGAGCCGGAAGAGGCCAACTCCTACGAAATCGGCACGAAGCTTGATCTCGCAGATGGTCGCGCGACACTGAACGCAACAGGTTTCTTCAACGAGTTCTCAAACCTTCAAGTCGCGATCTTTGACGGTATTCTGGGCTTTAACGTCGGTAATGCGGCGGGCTCTGAGTCAAAAGGTATCGAGATTGATGGGCGGATTGCTCTGGACGAAAACTTAACTCTGAACGGTGCGATCGCCTTCATCGACTTCGAGTTTACGGATTATAAGAACGGTCAGTGTAACTTCGGCCAAGCGCCAACGACACCTGGCACGCCGTTCTGTGATTACACTGGATTTACGCAAACGAACCTATCTGACGTGACGGCCTTTGTCGGCGCAAATTATGAAGTGCCATTTGTGGATGTCGTTGATGTCAGCCTGTTTGGTGGCGTCTCATATGCTTCCAGCTACTTCGCAAACTCCACCTATGATCCAGACTTGGTGCAGGGCGAGCATGCGAAAGTTGATCTACGTTTGAACATCGCATCCAAGAATGATGACTGGAGCCTAGCGTTTATCGGCAAGAACCTGACCGATGTGCAACTGCTCACATATGGCGGCGACGCGCCGCTCTCTGGCGGCACATTTGGTGTCGAGTCTAAATACAGCTTCTGGGGACAGGGCCGCACAATGGCGGTTCAACTAGGTTATAAATTTTAGCCTAACCCGATGCGATAAATGATGTGCCGATGACGGCGGCGCTGAGGGTGTAACCACTCTCAGCGCGCATGATCGTTGCACTTGAAAACTTTTATGAGGTCACGATGGTCAGAATAAATCCCAAGGGCAATCAGAAAAATCCCGCGATGAAAGCCACGCTAGATGCTGTGCTAGCTAAGCAGAAAGCGGCATTTGACGCGACCCCGAATTCCAGCTGGGAGTCTCGCAAGGCGAAACTTAAAACGCTGGGCGAGGTGATCAAAGCGCATGAGACAGATTTTATTGAGGCGATTTCCGCCGACTTTGGGAACCGCGCAACGGAGGAAACTCTCATTGCAGAATGTCTGGTGATTCAAGGTGGGATCAATCATGCCATCAAGCATACACCCAAATGGATGCGCCCGCGCAAAGTGCCAACTGCGCTGCAGTTTCTGCCTGCCAAGAACCGCATCATTCCGCAGCCATTGGGGGTAATTGGGATAATCAGCCCTTGGAACTACCCGCTACAGCTCGCAATCATGCCGCTCGTCGGCGCACTCGGGGCTGGCAATCGCGCGATGATTAAGCCGAGCGAATACACGCCAAAATTCTCAGAGCTTCTAAAGAGCGTGCTGGGCAAAGTCTTTGACGAAGACGAAGTCTTTGTCGCAACGGGCGGCGTGGAAGTGGCGCAAGCTTTCTCCGCGCTCCCCTTTGATCACCTCGTCTTCACAGGCTCGACCAATGTCGGGCGGATTGTGGCGAAAGCGGCCGCAGAAAACCTTGTGCCTTGCACGCTGGAACTTGGCGGAAAGTCGCCCACAATTATTGACCCGTCGGCCAATATGGGAACAACTGTGCCGCGCATCGCCAATGCGAAATTATTGAATGCCGGTCAGACCTGCGTGGCGCCAGATTATGTTCTGATGCCGCAAAATCAGATCAATGCGTTCTCTGATGCTATCATTGAACAAGCAGAGACATTTTATCCAAAGTTTGCGGGCAATGATGACTATACGTCGATTATCGCCGACTCGCATTATGCGCGCCTCCAAGACTTGCTGGATGATGCGGAAAATAAAGGCGCAAAGATCCGCGTGGCTGGCAATGATGATAAGCAACAACTCGCCAAGGAACGCCGCATCCCGCTCACCGTTGTGACAGATACAACGCCCGATATGCGGATTATGCAGGAAGAAATCTTTGGCCCGCTCTTGCCGATTGTCCCCGTTGAAACACAGGAAGATGCGCTGGATTATATTCAAAAGCGTGACCGCCCCCTGGCGCTTTATTGGTTTGGCGAAGATAATGCGAAACGCGAGCAAGTGCTGCGTCAGTCAATATCAGGTGGCGTCACGATCAATGATGCGGCCTGGCATGTGATCCAAGAGGACATACCGTTTGGCGGCGTTGGACCATCAGGTATGGGCGCGTATCACGGCGAGGCTGGCTTCCAAAGCTTCTCGCACATGAAGGGCGTGTTTTATCAAAGCAAGCTTAGCCAAGGTAAGAAACTCCATCCACCTTACGGCCCGGCAACCCACAAAATGTTGGGCCTTATGAGAAAGATTATGTAATTATGTCGACTTATGATTATGTTGTAGTGGGCGCAGGCTCTGCCGGATGTGTCTTAGCCAATCGCCTTTCAGAAGACCCGAATGCGTCGGTATGCTTGCTCGAAGCGGGCGGGACACACAAGCATTGGTCGGTCTGGGTGCCAATGGCAACGCTGCTCAACATGGTCACAAAGAAGCGTAATTGGGCCTATGAAACGGTGCCGCAAAAGGGCTTGAATGGTCGTCGTGGCTATCAACCGCGCGGGAAGATGCTCGGCGGATCATCTAGCATGAACGCAATGGTCTACAATCGCGGCCACGCGCAGGATTATGATGAGTGGGCGAAGTTAGGGAACAAAGGCTGGGCGTGGAAAGACGTTCTGCCTTACTTTAAAAAGTCCGAGAATTACGAACATGGCGAGACTGAATTACACGCACAAGGCGGACTGTTAAACGTCGCGCGCCACCGCAGCCCTGGCTCTATCAATGAAGTTTTTTTCGAGGCCTCTCGCCAAAACCAATATAAAATTCATGACGACCTCAACGGTATGACCGAGGGGGCAGACTATGAAGGCATGGGCTATTACGACGTCACGCACAAAAACGGTGAACGCTGGTCAACCGCGCGGGCCTTTTTAGAACCCGCGCAAACTCGCCCAAATCTGAGTGTCATTACGGGCGCACACACTGAAAAAGTGATTATTGAAAACGGTCGCGCAACAGGCGTGCAGTATAAGGCGGACAAGACAAGCCAGACTGTCATGGCGGCCCGCGAGGTTATTTTGGCGGCAGGGGCTTTTGGCTCTCCGCAAATTCTGCTGCTATCGGGTGTTGGCGCAAAAGAGAAGCTCTCGCCCTTCGGGATTGAACAGACACATGATCTGCCTGGCGTGGGTGAAAACCTGCAAGACCATATTGATTACGTCATGGCCTATGATGCGAATGTGAAAGACAATATTGGTTTTTCTGTCATGGGGTCATTCCGCTTGCTCGGCGAGATATTTAAATATGTGCGCAAACGCCACGGCATGTTGACAACAAATTACGCGGAGAGCGGCGGGTATTTATATGCCGATCGGTCTGAGCCGTCCCCGGACATTAAGCTAACATTTGTTCGCTCAGTCGTGGATGATCATGGACGGAAGCTCCATTGGGGGCACGGCTATAGCTGTCACACGACCCTGCTGCGACCCAAAAGCCGAGGGAAGCTTGAACTCCAAAGCGCTGATCCTATGGCGCCGCCCGCGATTGATCCGGCCTTTCTGGAAGATGACCGCGACATGGAAAGCCTGTTCCGCGGGGTGAAGAAAACGCAAGCTATCCTCAAAGCGCCAGCCTTTGATAAAGTCCGCAAGAAGGGGTTTTACAAATCTGATACGGATGATGATGCCGCTCTCCGAGAAGATATTCGCAATCGCGCAGATACAGAATATCATCCTGTTGGCACCTGCAAAATGGGACATGACGCAATGGCCGTCGTCGATGACCGCCTGCGTGTGCATGGCCTTAGAGGCCTGCGCGTTGTTGACGGCTCTATCATGCCAAATCTCGTCTCTGGCAACACAAATGCGCCGTGTATTATGATTGCCGAAAAAGCGTCTGATATGATCAAAGAAGATAATGCAGCGCAGGTGTTGGCGGCAGCAGAATAGGGTTGCGAGGCATAATCTCACGCGCCTCATTGCTCTCGCGTCCCAAAGGAAATTTCAGTGTCAGCATTAGAGAAATTTCCTGACGGGTATGCGAATGGCCCAACGGTCAGCCATATTTTAGAGCATCTGCAATCTGATGATAAAACACCTATTCTTGTGACGGGGGAAGCGGGGACGGGGAAATCTACACTCGTCAATTTTATCAAAAACGAATGTCAAATCCCCAATACTGTCGTGCTAGCGCCAACGGGCGTGGCGGCTCTGAATGTCGGGGGGCAGACGATACATTCTTTCTTCCGCTTTCCCTTTCAGATTATTGATGAAAACGCGCTAGCTGATCAACGTCCGAATAGCCTTTGGAAGAAGGTCGAATTAATTGTCATTGATGAAGTCTCGATGGTGCGCGCCGATCTCTTGGACGGGATCGATATTATCTTGCGAAAAGCCCAGAATCCTAAGCTGCCATTTGGGGGATGTCGTATCGTTTTGGTTGGCGACTTTTTCCAACTCCCACCCGTTATACCCGCGCACGAACATAGAATTTTGGCGCAGATGGGCTATGCTGGGCCATTTGTTTATAATGCCAATGTCTTGGAAAATTACCCGCCCGTGCATTTTGAATTGTCCCAAGTTTATAGACAGCGGGATGCGGACTTCGTCAAAATTTTGTCGGATATGCGTGTGGCGCGAAATGTCGACGCAGCCGTGTCCGCGATGAATGAGATATGCGTGCGCCCCCATCGAGAGGGCCGCACGCCCGTTTTACTTACCTCGACCAATGCGATTGCGGAACGCTACAATCAAAAAGGTCTTCAAGATTTATCTAGTGCCGCGCTTCAATATGACAGTGTAACCAAAGGCCGCTTTGCAAGTAGCCGTGTACCTGTTCCCGAAAAACTCACACTCAAAAAAGGGGCGCGCGTCATGGCTGTGCGAAATGATCCGCTCAAGCGCTGGGTGAACGGCTCGCTGGGCACGGTCACAGACTTAACGCCCGAAGACGTTTTTGTGAGATTTGATAGTGGTGGTAGTGTTAGAAAAATAGAACCCGTGAAATGGGAAGCGATTAATTATAAATGGAATGAAATAGATCAAAAGATGGAGGAAGCGACGTCCGCGACGTTTCAACAAATCCCCCTTATCCTAGCTTGGGCTGTTACAATCCATAAAGCGCAAGGTTTGACGTTGGAAGATGTGCGGATAGACCTTGGGCGAGGGGCCTTTGCGGCGGGGCAAACTTATGTGGCATTGTCGAGGGCGCGAACACTTGCTGGTCTGTCACTCACGGCGCCTTTGCGTCCGCAAGATGTGCGCTCTCGCCAATCTTAACGCCCGTGACTATTGGGAAGCAATTGCAATTAACGCAATGAATGGCGGGCGAATTTGTATTTCTACGACGAAAAAAACACGAGTATCAGAATACCGCCGATGACGGCCGCAAGAGTTGATAAGGCTAGGACTGATGTCATGCCTTTAACGCGACGCCCACCTTTAGCTTCGACTTCATCAATCGTTTTGTCAGGTTCGTTATTCATCATTTTTCCTCGAAAATTTCTTTGGACAGCAGCATACCAACTGTGACAGCTGTCGCCGTTGCAGTAACGGGGCTGTCTGCGATTTGGTAGAGCAATTTTTGGACGGTCGGGTTGTCTTTAATATTATCTGGAATGTATTGCGCCAGTGGATCATTCGCTAAGCTTGCGGGAATGCTGACGGCTTTTGCACTGGGTTCTCTTGAGAATAAAATAATTAAAAGAGCGATTAGAAACATGGCGCCACCTGTTGCTGCGAAAGCAGTTTCAGTACCATACGTCTTGGCCAACCAAATAAAGGCCGCTACAAAAAAGAAGATGCCAGACAAAGCAATTAAGAGATAAGCCAAAGCGTATTTGACTAATCTCTTAACTGGATTTTTTTGCGGCGCCTTCATAAATAAAGGCACCGCATATTTTGCATATTTTAGCATATAAGTTATCTAACCTATCGACGCAGCAATGCACCCAATACGATACCTGCTCCAACAGCGACAGCAATGGACGTCAACGGATTTTCTTGGATGGAAGTTTCGGCCTTAGTAGATAGCTCGCTGTAGCGGTCTTTAACTAATTCGGTTTTTTCTGCGGTTACATCTTTAATTGTGGACTTCTTTTCCGCGACAGTTGCTTTGGCTTGGAGCTTGATCGCTTCCGCCAAATTAGCAACGTCTGCCCGAAGAACTTCGAGTTGTGCTGGAACGTCTTGTTTCATTGATACAACATTTTTCTTAGTAGCCATTTTTATCTCCTATGTAATTTGTGCCAGATCGCTGGCGTGTCATACCCAATTAATGGCTACCGCTGCATTTGGTTCCAAAATTTCTAGCTTTTTGGAACGCAGGGCCAAGCAATGCGTAAAGTTGGAAAGGAGAAACTTATGACTATTTATGATAATTATAACACACCTGCCGACATTCAAAATGCATCCAATCTCTCGAAAGACGAAAAATTAGAAATATTAGAGAAGTGGGAAGCCGACGAAATGGCACTCATTCGTGCGGCGTCAGAGGGATTATCTGGGGGTGAAGATAATCAATTAAAGCAAGTCAGAAACGCTATCGCAGCTGTCAAAGAGCAAGACTAATTAGTGTTGGATTTAGAGCAACATTAAATGATTATGCGCTAACATCGGTTTTCTGAAACGTCAGCATAACGCGATAGCCAGTCGGCGTATTCTCTTCGGCTAATGACCCAGATAACTGTCTAGCAAATCCTGCCATCAATTTTGAGCCCGTGCCTTTCACGGCATTTTTGTGAGAACCAGGCCCGTCATCTGCGACAGACACAGTCATGTGATTATTTGATTTCTCAAGCTTAATATCGACGACGCCTCCACTTTTAACGCCATGCTTCATGGCATTGGTTAAGGCTTCGACGATAAACAAAGCGACTGGAATAGCTGTGTCAGGCTCTAACTGTACGGGATGTATATCGACTTTAACCGTGACGTTTTGATCTTTGGCGAGCAGGCCGACTTGCAATTCATTGACAAGGCGCGACAGGAAGACTGGCATATCAATGACTCGTAAGTCGTTGCCCTCATAAAGTCCCCGATGGACGAGGGAGATCGCATTGATCCGACTGCGGGTTTCATGAATAGCCTCAAGACTCTTAGGGTCTTTAAGCTTGCGTTCTTGCATGTTCAGCAGGGATATAATGATTTGAAGATTGTTTTTGACCCGGTGGTGAATTTCTCGAAGTAGCGTTTCTTTTTCTTGTAAATTATCAAGCAAGCGCATTTCCCGATCGCTTATATTTTCTGCCATATTATCAAACGCTAGGCCTAAGTCTTGAATACGGGACGGGGCGTCGGTCATCAATCCGACACGCGTTGTCAGGTCGCCCGTTGAAAATCGATCAGACGCCGATTTAATGCTTCTAAGATGTGAAAATACGAGTTTGTCGGTCGTCATCCAAATCGCAAAATAAGCAAAAATCCATGCCAGAACAGACACAGCAATATAGGTCATTTTCCCGGTACTATAGGCCATGTAAAACGAAAAAAGGAGGATCGGAAAAAGAGCAAATGCTAGGATAAAGCCAAAACGGACACGAAGGTCAGACATTTTCATTTCCTCATTGGCTTTGGGTGAAACGGTATGAAATTAGGCGTCACTCGAGAGAGCATCAGCTTCGTTTAGAATTTGATCCATTGCGTCTAAGGCGCCAATTTTGTCAGCTTTGGTATCAAAACTCGCAGTTTGCATGATAACTTCCAAAGCTTTTCGCGCACGGCTGACGCGGCTCTTGATTGTACCAACGGCGCAGCCACAAATCTCTGCCGCTTCTTCATACGATAGGCCCGATGCACCCACAAGAATAAGCGCCTCCCGCTGATCGTCTTTCAAACTATCCAGCCCGCGACGCAGTTCGTTCAACTCGACGACTTTCTCTTGATCGGAACTTGCAACGATTGTTTGCTCCGCAACTTGTTGATCCAAGGATGTCGCTCTCCACGACCGCCGTTTGATTGAATAAAATTGGTTGCGTAAAATTGTAAACGTCCAGGCTTTCAAGTTAGAGCCCGGTTTAAATTTTTCCCGCGCTTTCCACGCTTTTAACATCGCGTCCTGCGCCACATCATCTGCGAGCGTTGGGTTGCCGCAGAGTGAGCGAGAGAAAGCGCGCAAATGCGGAATAAGCTCGGTCAGCTCTTGGCGAAAGAGATTTTCGTCAAGTGGCTCCCAAGGCGTTGTGTCGTTGGGATCATATGGGGTTGAACCGGAAACGGTCATGTTTGGGCTTTCTTGAAGCATGGTCGGCCTCAGTTATTATGGCTTGTCGGCTTTTTGGAGTAGGGCGAGGAAATCGTCGGGCACCTCTTCGTTCAGTACATCATCGTAAATCTGCTTGAGATTTTTCCCGATCTTCTCCTTGAGAGGCTTATCGGCGAAGTTCCCAGACGTCTCGACGGTTTTTCCTTTTTCGGAATCAGCTTTGTCTGACATAGTTTAAGGCCTTCCCAAGTCTTAATATATTTTCGAAACGAGTTGGAACCTATTTGGTTCCATAGACGTTCGTGAAAGTGTAGTGATACTTAACTACCGAACGCGGAATTTTTGGTAAAGTTCCCAAAAAAGACTTTAGAGGAAAAATTATGAGCTTAGTTGAAAAATATGCGCCTCACTTGCCCTATCTGCGCCGCTTCTCTCGCGCCCTGACTGGCAGCCAGTCTGTGGGTGATACATATGTGCGTACAGCGTTGGAGGCTCTTGTGGCGGGGTCGGCGTCTTTGAATGATGAGTTGGCGCCCAAAATAGCTCTGTTTCAGATGTTTCTCGGTATTTGGAATTCCTCTGGCGGTCAATTAGAGGGCAATATCAGCGACGGTCAAACGGCTGCGGCCAACAAAGTTCGCAAATTATCGCCAAAATCGCGCCAAGCTTTTCTTCTCAATGCGTTAGAGGGGATGCCTGCCAATGACATCGCGGCAGTGATGGGCCTGGATACGGAGGCCGCGGCAGCTTTATTGGCAGAGGCGGAAGCGGACATCGAAAGAGAGCTTCGGACGAATGTTCTGATCATCGAGGATGAGCCGATTATTGCGGCGGACATTGAGGGATTGGTCGAAGATTTGGGCCACACAGTTGATAGCATCTCCGCAACCCGCACTGAGGCTGTAAAAGCAGCGGCTCGTAAAAAGCCAGGTATCGTTCTGGCTGATGTTCAACTGGCGGATGGGAGTTCTGGTATTGATGCTGTCGCAGATATTCTCGGCGAACACGATGTTCCTGTGATTTTTATCACGGCGTTTCCAGAGCGGTTGCTGACAGGTGATAAGCCAGAGCCAGCCTATTTGATCAGCAAGCCGTTTAGTCCGAAAAACGTGAAAGCCGCAATCAGTCAGGCCCTGTTTTTCCATTCGGATTAAGGCGTAATTTGTCGAGGTGGAGGTAGCGGCTATCGAAGTCGCACATCTCTGCCATCGCTTCACGATTGACGATTTCAAACCCACGATTGGTCGCGCGTATGTAATTCTCTTCGCGTAGGCGTGTGATGGTTCGCGACACGTGGACATTCGAAATGCCCAGAGCGTCCGCTAACATTGACTGTGGGATCGGGAAGTCCAGATGGTCATCCAGTTCGCCCGTGACGGCTGCGACACGACGATTCAGCTCCAAGATCATGTGCGCAACACGCTCTATGGCGGTGCGGCGGCCATTGCGAATTATCTGTTCGCGCAAGATAGCCTCTTCCTGAATGGCCGCCCACCAAAAGGATGTTGCGAGTTCGGGCTTCTGTCCCATGGCTTTCAAAAATACTTTTGCATTGACCCGGCGCATGACAACATCTGTTGCGGCAGACACATTGTGATCAGATTTCGCGCCGCTGACGGACATTAAATCGAAACAATCGCCAGGCAGCATGAAATTGAGAATTTGCCGACGACCATCGTCTAACATTCTAAACCGTATCGCCCAACCGACCTCGACGACAAAGACGTCGTCTACGGTTTCCCCCTCAACGATGATCTCTTGCCCCGCTTGCCGGGTTTCGGTGCGGTGGGGCAGACGCTCAATATCTTGAAAAGCTTCTGATGCGACATCTACATAATGCCCGAGGCGTTTGATAAGTGTGTCCATGGTGGCATTACCCGCTAGCAATAGGGCTATCTCGGACGAGAAAACCTATACCCCTCATAGTCTGGGAACCATGTGCGAAACAAGGCGTTTCACCCACAACTATTGAAAGGATATTATTATGAGTGGTTACACTGAAGGCACGGATGTCAAATGGGAATGGGGAAATGGGACAGCTAAAGGCACGATTGAAACCGTTTATACTCAAAAAATAACGCGCACTATTAAGGGCACGGAAGTCACGCGTGAGGCGAGCGATGATGAACCCGCTTATTACATCAAGCAAAGTGACGGTGACGCTGTATTGAAATCTCATACCGAAGTTGAGAAGGCCTAATCATGCAAGCTCCCCAAGGAAACCCAGACACAACTGGGCAAATCGATCTAAATCCAGCACTCGCACTCGAACGTGTCGATAGTTGGTTAGATGGGTTCGTTAAACTATTACCTAACCTCGCCGCCGCGCTTGTGGTTTTTGTGGTATTCTACATTGTGGCGAGAGTGATCAGGAGTGTGATCTATCGGGCTTTGAATTCCCGTGATCGCTCTAACCTCGGTGAGGTTTTGGGTGGATTATTTAAATGGATCATACTCATATTGGGCGGCCTTGTTGCGGCCACGATTGTAGTGCCAACGCTCAACCCTGGTGACCTGATTGCAGGTCTTGGGGTAAGTTCTGTTGCGATAGGCTTTGCTTTCAAAGATATTTTGCAGAATTGGCTAGCTGGTTTGCTTATCCTCCTGCGCCAACCTTTTCAGATTGGGGATCAGATTGAAGCCTCTGGATTTACGGGTACAGTGACACATATTGAAACACGCGCGACAATCATCAAAACATATGATGGTCAAAAAGCTGTCATTCCAAATAGTGAAATCTACACGAACGCTGTTTTGGTCAAAACAGGTGAACCAAAGCGCCGATCACAATATGACATTGGTATTGGCTATGCGGATGATATAGATGCGTCCTGCGAGATCATCAAAGACGCAATCTCTAAAATTGACGGCGTTGAAAGTGATCCTGCCCCGCAAGCTTTCGTCTGGGATCTGGCGGCGAGTTGGGTGACAATTCGCGCACGGTGGTGGACCGATAGTCAAAGAGGAGACGTTGTGGCAAATCGATCTAACATCCTGCGGGCTGTTAAACTCGCTCTAGACGAGGCTGGCGTTGATATGCCTTACGATACGAAAGTGCATCTCTTCCACGATCAAACGGAAGAGGTTGACGGAGACCGTGAGAACCAGCGCGAAGGCTGGCCCGCCCCGAAGGACGACAAAACACCCAAGCCAAGATATCAGGTCGTAGAAGGTAAATCCAAGAGGTCAAAGTCTAAGGCAGACGGATGAACGCCCGCCTGATCAAGGTGTGGCAAGACCTCCAGAGTAGCTATTATTTCATCCCGGGACTGATGGCGGTTGGATCAATCGCCTTGGCTTATTTGACAATACATCTGGATGAGCAATACGGCCTCAAAGTGTCGGAATTTGGTTTTTTCCTGTCTAACAAAGCGGACGGCGCTCGCACAATTCTCGCAACGATTGCGGGATCAATGATGGGGGTTGCTGCGACGACTTTCTCTATCACTATGGTCGCTGTGACCAGTGCAGCCGGGCAATACGGTCCGCGCCTCATCGGTAATTTTATGCGAGATCGTGGTAACCAAGTCACGCTCGGTACCTTCACATCGACCTTTATATATTGTCTTTTAATTCTTCGTGTGGCCCGCACTGGCGATAGCGGGACGGGCGAGAATATGGTCGCAGAGTTCGTGCCAAATATCTCGCTTCTGACTGCGATGGGGCTAACGCTGACGAGTGTGGGCGTGTTGATTTATTTCATTCATCATGTGCCAGAAACGCTAAATGTCGGCAATATTACGGGGCGCGTGGGGCGGCGACTTCGCAATGATATTGAAAGCCTTTATCCGCGTGATCTGGGCGAGCAAAACAAAGACAAAGATGTTGACTTGAGCCAATTTTCTCTGTCAGACGCCAAAGACATTCGGTCTAATGCGGAAGGCTATATCCAGACCGTCAACGAAGATGCGCTGCTTGATCTTGCGAACGAGCATGACGCTGTTGTCAAAATAGAATATCGACCTGGCGATTTTGTGACGCAAAATGATGTACTGGTGCGGATTTGGCGGGACGAAGAACTTGACGAGGATGCGCAACAAAAATACCGAAATGCTTACGCGATGGGGCAGGATAGAACGGCACATCAAAATATTCTGTTCTTGGCGGATGAGTTAGTAGAAATCCTCGCGCGCGCACTATCTCCTGGGGTCAATGATCCGTTTACGGCCATTAATTGCATCAACTGGTTTCAAAGCGCGATGAAGGCGTTTCTTCGCGGCAATATGCCGAGCCCTTTTCGCCGCGACGAAGACGGCGCTCTCCGCGTGATTGCCTATCCGATTAATTTCGAGCGGTTTGCGAGTGTGCTGTGCGATCAGTCCCGCGCTTACATTGCGACAGATCGCAATACGACCCTCAAGATGATGACGATTCTCACAGAACTGGCGGCTCAAACAGATAGCGAGCCCGAGAAAACCATCCTCATCGAGCATCTCAAAAAGCTGAAAATTGCTTCACTGGAAGCCTGTAAATCTAGCCCAGATTCTGATGATATTGAGGCCCGTTTTCAGCGGGCGCTTCGTATGACAACTGACACGGACTACTTCCGCCATGAGCAAAGCTCGCAGCGGTGGATCGGCGGTCGAGGCTAAATTATTCATCATTGCTATTGTGCGTCTTGCGGCGTAATCTTGCCTTGGGAAGGCCTTATCGGTTTAGTGCCGTTCAAGGACAATAGAATGACTGAAGATATAAGACTTTCAGCCTTAAAAGCGACTAAACTGCTGGATAGCGAGGCCGAAGAACGCTTTGACCGCATCACACGGATGGCCAGCACGGCGTTAGGCACCGAGGTTGCGCTAATTTCGTTAATTGATGAAAACCGTCAGTGGTTTAAATCAAAGCAAGGCACGGATCTCTGTGAAACTGACCGAGAATTTGCGTTTTGCGATCACGCGATACGTCAAGATAATGTGATGGTCGTGCCTGACGCGACGAAAGACGAGCGCTTTGTGGCTAATCCTCTTGTGACCGATGGCCCAGAAATACGGTTTTACGCAGGGGCTCCGCTTGTCACGAAAGACGGTCATGCTTTGGGCACTTTATGCGTGATCGACAGTCAACCCCGACACAATTTTTCCGCGGAAGATCAGCAACTCCTCAAGGATTTGGCAGTCAGTATCATGACTGAAATTGAGGTCGTCAAGCAGACACAGGTGATCGCTGATTACGCCGTTATCAACGAGGAATTACGTCATCGCATGGGCAATATGTATGCTCATGTGTCTGCGCTTATTTCGATGATGGGTCGGAATGAAGACGACAAAGATAAGCTGGTCCGACGGTTAAGAGAAAGAATTACGAATTTAGGCCAAACGCAGGCGCTATTTGCGGCCCATAAGTGGGCCAGCGTCCCCATGAGCAAGCTAGTTAAAACGACGTTAGAGCCGTTTATAAATTCTGGAAATCAAGAGCGCATTACCATTCAATCAACACAAGATTTTGATGTATCGCCCCGCGGCGCCTTTATTCTCACGCTGATGCTGAGCGAGCTTGGCACGAATGCCGTAAAGCACGGCGCGCTTGGGCCAAGGGAAGGGCAGCTGTCTATCGGCTGGCGGACGGGCGATATTATTTCTTTGGAATGGGATGAAATCTTGAATGACGGTGTCTCTGGCGATCTTGGTGCAGGGTTTGGCAGTCAGATACTGAAGCGTATTGTGCCAATGGATTTGCAGGGTGAGGCTAGCTATAATTTAATGCCCAATGGCCTGAAATATCACGTCACGGCCAACCCTGAACGACTGCGCATATAATTGCAGTTTGTTAGCCTATGTTAATGCCAAAGCCTTTTACGCTGAATACCTAAGGCGTCCACCTTTGGGTGGCCTTGATGCTGACTGGATAACGGCCTTCCCTGCTGTCAGTTGGCATCAAGGAGCGTGATCATACCAAATGATCGTCGACAATTTTGAGTAATTGTTCGGGTATAAATGGTTTCGCGATAACGCGCTTGGTCGGCAGGTCGATGTCAATAATGACTCTCTCGACTTGACCCGATAAAAATACGAAAGGGACGCTATCGGCATGCAGTGCTTTTGCAAGTGGAATACTGGTTTCACGACCAAGATTATAATCCAACATGGCAAAATTTGGTGTCTGGCCTTCTAACAGCTTAAACCCCGTATCGACGTCAGCCACTGGCCCGATCACGTCGTAACCGTGGGCTTGGAAAATGTCTTCCAAATCCATGGCGATAAAGGGATCGTCCTCTACGATTAAAACTGTTTTTTTGTCTGTCATACCGAATATACGCGATTTTATTTATTTAGTTCCTCCGCACATACACAAACTCTGCGCAATCTTTTTTGGGAACCAAATGAGGCCCGTCCCGTAGTTTTGTTGTCTCGAGCAAACAAGCTCGCAACTGCCACGGAGAAAAACATGTTCGAAGGATTATTGGGTCTCATTCATTTGGTATTGGCCATTTGGGCGATCATAAATATTTTCGGCTCTACAGCATCCACCTTGAAGAAAGTGTTATGGACATTATTCGTCCTCATCTTTCCTCTGATCGGCCTCATCGTTTGGTTTTTCGCCGGACCAAAATCTAACTAATCAATCACGTCATCATCCCCATTTAATTTAAAGGAAAACAACTATGTCAAATTCAAATAAACCCCTTAATCCAAACGATCCATATAATCGTCACGGAACACGTCACGAAACATCGGAAAAAAGCAGTGGCGGAAAGATTGTTGGTATCGCTATCGGCGCGCTCGCTATCGCAGCCGTGGCAGCCGCGGGCCTATACTTAGTCGACCTTGACCAAACACAAGAAGCGCGCCTTCCTGATGTGGATGTGAAAGTTACAGAAGGTCAAATGCCAGAATTTGACGTTGACGTTGCAGATGTAAATATGGGCTCAAAAACAGTTGATGTTGAAGTGCCGACAATGGACGTCAAAACTGAAACACGCACGATTGAAGTCGAAGTTCCTGTCGATGTTGATACCGGCACGACGACGGAACAAGTCGAGGTCCCGACGATTGAAATTGAGCGTCCAAATGTGGATAATCCAGCCGATAATCCGACGGAATAATTTTAATTAAATAACGAAATAAAGCCGCTCCTCGGGGCGGCTTTTTTGGGTTAGGGAAGTGTATGGTAATTTGGGACGTAATCTGGCGGATATGGGCGGTAGCCGTATTGCTAGGCACCGCTATTCCATTTCTACGAGAGCAGGTTTGGTGGCTCAGAGCTTGGACTTATGCCAGACTGCAAATGCTGGTCTTGCTATCAGGCACAGCTATTGTTCATGCATTTCACCCAGGTTTAGATACCCTATTTGATCAACTCATTTTTGTTGGGCTGATAATTGGTATCTTGAGTTGTTTGAGAGATATTGTGCCTTTCACCAAATTGTGGTGGACGCAAACCCCCGAAGCCAAATTGAGCGATACAAACACATCAATCCGCCTGATGGTTGGAAATGTCCTCATGGAAAATAGCGAGCAAGAAGCTTATCTGTCGCAAATAAAAGACATCTCCCCCGACATATTATTCCTCGTCGAAACTGACGCGGCATGGCGTAGCGCTCTTTCGGAGTTGGAAGCCGAATATCCGCATACATATATGCTGCCGCTTCCAGACTTTAATGGCATGCTGTTTTACTCGCGATACCCGATTTTAAATGTGCAAGAAAGATACTTCATCCAAGATCATATCCCGTCCCTTACCATCGATTTGGACGTGGGTCACAGCCAAGCACTCCGGTTCTACGGCGTTCATCCCAGGCCGCCGCGCCCCGAAGACGACACATCAGACCTTGATGCTGAACTTAACCTCGTCGCAAATGAAGTCGGCCACCTCGCTGGTCCTGTGATCGTCACGGGTGATCTAAATGATGTCGGTTGGTCTTCAACGACGAAGAAATTCTTGCGAATGAGTGGACTATTGGATCCGCGTCATGGCAGGGGGCTGTTTAACAGTTATAATGCTAAAAACCCGATTGTGCGGTGGCCACTTGACCATGTTTTTCATTCGAAACACTTTAGCCTGATCGACATGAAGCGCTTGAAAGCCTGCGGGTCAGATCACTTTCCGCTCCTCATCAATTTTGCCTTAAACGACCCCAAACCTTAGCACGAACACCTCCCGCGACCAGACGGATAGATAGATGAACCAGCCAGACTTAGATCATGTCGGCGCTACGTAATCTGTCGGCTTGAAGTGGCAGAACATGTTGGCGAAAGATTTGCCTTCAAAGCTGATAGGTCGGCCATGCAGCAATCGCCCGCCTTCATAAAGAATGACTTCGCCGGGCTTGATCATAATTTTGTGCGTTCTGTAATAATTGTCTTCAATAACCAAAGGCCAATCGACCTCCGTGTCTTGCGCCACGTTCACGATCGCGCTGATAATATGCGTATCGATCCTGTCGCGGTGCATTTTCAGAATAGCGCCAGTGTGATACTCCCGCACGCCGTAGACGAAAGTCGGCTCTAGCATTTTTCCGCACCAATCCTCCATCAATGGCTTGAGAGCATCATGGACGTCTTTCCGAAGTTTGGGCGTCAGATCGATGAGACTACTGCTAGTTTTGCGTTGAACCGTCATGGCGTTCCCGCCCGTGATGAAGCCGCCCTGAACGTGTTCATCCACTAAATTTGCGCGGTTCTCGTGATAAAATTGACTGACTTTTTCGAAGACATCCTCTGGCATGTTTATTTTGGCAATGCCTGAGGGCGTATAATTTGGAACGCGTTCATTCTTGCCCTTCGTTAGCATATTTGTATCGGCCTGGCTGGGGCATGTGGAGCGAAACCACTTTGTGATGACCGCCTTATAGCCTTGCTTCACAGGATTGGCCTGATGCAAGCTGTTCATATTTGGTGTGCCGTCAGGATTGAGCGAATTCCAGATTACAGCCTTGCCCATCACAGGTTTAAACTCAGCCCCAATCCGTTTAAAGCAAGTTTCGCCGCCGTCTTCGACATCATTGAGATAGATCATCACTGTATAGGTGCGCTGCCCGAAGACCTGACAGTGCGTTTCCACTTCGTGCAGATCAAAGAAATCGGTATGGGCCTTAAATTCTTGCCCCACTTGATAATATTGCCCTTGTATAACTTCAGAATAAGCCTTGTTGATCCCGATAAGTTTACAAATGCGTTCGTCTATATCCTCGATAAATGGATCGTCCAACCGTCCAAGATCACACGTCTGGCTTGTCCTAACATTTGAATCGACTTGGAAGTCCGACACTTGAGACGGACGAAGCTTAGGTTTTATACGCGCAATAATAGATGCACATTCTTCAGGCGTGAGAAAATTATCCACCGTCCGCAAATCTATTTTTGAGGCGTTAATTGTCTTAGCATTGGGCACAAAAATTTGACTGGGGGCTATGGCGGCGCCGTTATTGCCTTCAAACGTATTGGCCGAGATGGCGGAGGCCGTTTGATCTTCTCCCTCTGCCTTCAACCGCGCATCTTCTTCCGCGGCCACAGTAAAGGGATTTTTAATTTCAGAGATGTCGCGTGTCGGCTTATAATTCATCTCTTTCTCGATGGCTGTAAAACTGTAGCCCTCATCGAGTAAAATTTTGAAAATACCGTCACGATCTTGTCCCGCATCTACATTGGTCTTTATCCAGCTTTTCCAATCTGATGAAAATTCTGTTTTCATGATCAATACCTAAGATTTGTCGGACCCACGGCTCGCAGGTCGTGATGCCCAACATAGACTGCAATTAAATTGGGCTAACCAATGTCTAACCCCGCGAACATTAAGCGTCTGGTTTCAGCGAATGCAAGCCCCAATTCAAAGCCGAGAAGGGGTGCGGCCTCTTCGAAACATCAAGAGCGGCCTGCGGGAATGAGTATTCCACAGATTTGGTCATGCCAAACACTGAAATTGGTAACATAATTGTTTGACAATCAAATTATATTTTGGTCTTAAATAAGTAGAAGCGATAAAAATACGCTCTGGGAAATGGGGAATAGTCAGCACCAATTATAATTTGCGGACAAATTCAACGCGCGGTTTTACAACATATGCGTGCGACGTTCTGCCGAACGGCTTTTTTCAACTGTGTTTTGATAGCGTCATTAAGTGATCGTTTTGGATCATTCTTGGAGATAGATACATGTTCGTAAAGCCGTCACATATTGCACCTGCTGCCAAGACAACAGGCTCCGCTTCAAGAAAAACTTTACTCGCGACATCTGCCGCAACTTTTGCGCTTATGATGGTGGCTGTGCCGCAGGCTCAAGCTCAAGTGACAGTGGACGTCACTTCCTGCGCTGATTTTCCTTTGTCTAATCCTGCGTCTGGGTCTGGTGCGACGGTGACTGTTGATGTGAATGGGGAGTGTGTTGTTTCGAGCGGTGATGTGATTGAGCTGGAGAATAACAGCCAGGACAATGTGACGATTAACATTGCGGGCGGGACAACGCTGACCAGCACGGATGGAAGCGATGAAGATGTTGTGATCTTCATGGATAATAACGAAGATCTACTGACGATTAATGTTGCGGACGGCGCAACTTTGCAGGGCGTAGACGGCGTTATTTTCTTTGAGGGTGATCAGTCCACACTGGTCAATGCTGGCGTGATTGCGGGCACGGGCGAAGCTACGGAAGCTGTCGTTTACTATGACCGAGATGCGGACGGCGCGGTCAACACGATCACGAACACAGGCACGATCACGAGTGTGGGCGGCGCGACCATTGGGATTGATACATTGCTGGGCACGGATCCGTCCAGCGGCACGCGGGGCGACGAAGACGGCACGGCGCGCTTCACGCTCAACAATAGCGGCACGATCTCGAACACGGGCACGGATAGCGACGCGGATGCGATCAACTTTAACGGCGATCCTGGCAACACGAACAGCATTGAGCGCGGTTGTCTTGAGAACAACACGCTGGTTTTATGTCAGGTCGAGGTCAACATCACGAACTCAGGCACAATCTCGTCCGTCCGCGATAATAGCAGCAATGCGGCGATCCGGGTCGAGCAAGACGCTGTGATCTCAGGGACGATCACGAACGAGACGGGCGGTATTATTAGCGGCACGCAGCGCGGCATCTATATTAACGGCGCCCATGCAGAGCATGACCTGACGATCAATAATAGCGGCACGATCACGAATACATCGGGCGACGGGGTGTTTATCTCTGGCGCAGGCGTGACCCTCAATAACTTGGCGGGTGGCGTGATCTCTGGAGATGATGCGGGGGTTCAAGTCACCAGCACGACGATTGACGTTGAGGTTGGCGGCACAGACGCAGCGCCGACTGTGGAAGTCATTCTAGAAGACGTGGCGGTTGCCGCGGTCAATAACACCTTTGTCAATGCGGGCACGATCAGCGGCACACGTGCGTCGTTTGATGCGTCCAATGCAGGTGAGGCGATCACCTTCACGCAGCAGGGCGGGGCTTTGCTCGGGGATTTCCTCGGGACATTGAACTTTGTGGATACGCTGAACTTTACGACAGCGGACTTTGTGCTGACCAGTGATGTGCTGCAAAGCGTGAATGTCATTGTCGATAGCGGCGTGACGCTAAGCTTTGACGGGGCGCGGACGATTGACGGGAACCTGACCAGTGACGGGGACTTGTTGTTTAATCTCGGCAATCCGACTGTCACAGTTGCGGGCGATGTGACCCTCAATACGGGCTCTACCGTGACCGTGACGGATACGAACACAGTCTCTGCGATTGATCAGGAGTTTACGCTGATTGATGTGGGCGGGACGCTGACAAATGACGCCACACTTGTCTCGCAAATCGCAGATACCAGCTTCTTGCTGGACTTTGTCACTGTGGCAGATGCGGGAGGGGACTTAGTGGTTGTCACGACGGCTGCCACGACACCGACGCCGACACCGACACCAACACCAACACCAACACCAACACCAACACCAACACCTACGCCGACTCCGACGCCGACGCCAACACCGACGCCGACGCCAACACCGACACCGACGCCAACGCCTACGCCAACTCCGACGCCGACACCGACGCCAACGCCGACGCCGACGCCAACACCAACGCCGACGCCAACACCAACGCCGACGCCAACACCAACGCCTACACCGACTCCAACACCGACACCAACGCCGACACCGACGCCTACGCCAACACCTACACCGACGCCGACACCTACGCCTACGGCAACAGTTGTCACTGTCACTTCCTGCGCTGATTTTCCTTTGTCTAATCCTGCGTCTGGGTCTGGTGCGACGGTGAATGTTGATGTGAATGGGGAGTGTGTTGTTTCGAGCGGTGATGTGATTGAGCTGGAGAATAACAGCCAGGACAATGTGACGATTAACATTGCGGGCGGGACAACGCTGACCAGCACGGATGGAAGCGATGAAGATGTTGTGATCTTCATGGATAATAACGAAGATCTGCTGACGATTAATGTTGCGGACGGCGCTACTTTGCAGGGCGTAGACGGCGTTATTTTCTTTGAGGGTGATCAGTCCACACTGGTCAATGCTGGCGTGATTGCGGGCACGGGCGAAGCCACGGAAGCTGTCGTTTACTATGACCGAGATGCGGACGGCGCGGTCAACACGATCACGAACACAGGCACGATCACGAGTGTGGGCGGCGCGACCATTGGGATTGATACATTGCTGGGCACGGATCCGTCCAGCGGCACGCGGGGCGACGAAGACGGCACGGCGCGCTTCACGCTCAACAATAGCGGCACGATCTCGAACACGGGCACGGATAGCGACGCGGATGCGATCAACTTTAACGGCGATCCTGGCAACACGAACAGCATTGAGCGCGGTTGTCTTGAGAACAACACGCTGGTTTTATGTCAGGTCGAGGTCAACATCACGAACTCAGGCACAATCTCGTCCGTCCGCGATAATAGCAGCAATGCGGCGATCCGGGTCGAGCAAGACGCTGTGATCTCAGGGACGATCACGAACGAGACGGGCGGTATTATTAGCGGCACGCAGCGCGGCATCTATATTAACGGCGCCCATGCAGAGCATGACCTGACGATCAATAATAGCGGCACGATCACGAGTACATCGGGCGACGGGGTGTTTATCTCTGGCGCAGGCGTGACCCTCAATAACTTGGCGGGTGGCGTGATCTCTGGAGATGATGCGGGGGTTCAAGTCACCAGCACGACGATTGACGTTGAGGTTGGCGGCACAGACGCAGCGCCGACTGTGGAAGTCATTCTAGAAGACGTGGCGGTTGCCGCGGTCAATAACACCTTTGTCAATGCGGGCACGATCAGCGGCACACGTGCGTCGTTTGATGCGTCCAATGCAGGTGAGGCGATCACCTTCACGCAGCAGGGCGGGGCTTTGCTCGGGGATTTCCTCGGGACATTGAACTTTGTGGATACGCTGAACTTTACGACAGCGGACTTTGTGCTGACCAGTGATGTGCTGCAAAGCGTGAATGTCATTGTCGATAGCGGCGTGACGCTAAGCTTTGACGGGGCGCGGACGATTGACGGGAACCTGACCAGTGACGGGGACTTGTTGTTTAATCTCGGCAATCCGACTGTCACAGTTGCGGGCGATGTGACCCTCAATACGGGCTCTACCGTGACCGTGACGGATACGAACACAGTCTCTGCGATTGATCAGGAGTTTACGCTGATTGATGTGGGCGGGACGCTGACAAATGACGCCACACTTGTCTCGCAAATCGCAGATACCAGCTTCTTGCTGGACTTTGTCACTGTGGCAGATGCGGGAGGGGACTTAGTGGTTGTCACGACGGCTGCCACGACACCAACACCAACGCCGACACCAACACCAACACCAACACCAACGCCGACGCCAACACCGACACCGACACCAACGCCGACGCCAACACCGACACCGACACCGACGCCAACGCCAACGCCGACGCCAACACCGACGCCAACCCCGACGCCGACGCCGACGCCAACGCCTACGCCAACGCCAACACCGACTCCAACACCGACGCCGACACCGACGCCAACGCCTACGCCGACTCCGACTCCGACACCAACACCGACGCCGACGCCGACGCCTACACCAACGCCGACGCCAACCCCGACGCCGACGCCAACCCCGACGCCAACACCCACACCGACGCCGACACCGACACCGACGCCTACGCCAACGCCGACTCCGACACCAACGCCGACGCCAACTCCAACGCCGACGCCGACACCTACGCCGACACCGACGCCAACACCTACGCCTACACCTACGCCGACACCGACACCGACGCCTACACCAACGCCGACGCCAACCCCGACGCCGACGCCAACCCCGACGCCAACACCGACACCGACGCCGACACCGACACCGACGCCTACGCCAACGCCAACGCCGACTCCGACACCAACGCCGACGCCAACTCCAACGCCTACGCCGACACCGACGCCAACACCTACGCCTACACCTACGCCGACACCGACACCAACGCCGACACCGACGCCTACGCCAACACCTACACCGACGCCAACACCGACGCCTACGCCGACTCCGACGCCAACACCAGAGCCGGAGCCAGAGCCTGAAGTCATGCTGACGTTCACCGATAGCAATTTGAACAAATTCGGTGACAGTGTGTTGTCGGCCTTTAACGACGGCGACTTGAACAATACTGACGCATTTTCAGCCTTGGCCGGGTTCAGCACTCAAGCGGGTGTTGAGGGTGAGATTGAAAAACTAATTCCTGACCTGTCTCGCGGCGCTGAACAGCAAGTCTTCCGCGTCATGGGATCTCTTGGAAATGTGGTCGAAAACCGCATGTCCAACCTCGACAGATCTGCTTCTTTGAGCAAGCCCGTTAAACTTGCATCGACAAGCTTTATGTCAACGGGTGCGACAGACTCCTACGCGACTGAAACGGGGGCTTGGCTGCAGGGTGGCTTGCAAAAAGCGTATCAGGATAACCTGTCAAATGGGGACACGCAGTTTAGCGGCTATGATGCTGTGAATTACAGCCTCGCCCTCGGCTATGATTTTGCTGCGGGGGATAACGGCATTATCGGTGTGTCGGGGGAGTATCTCGAATATCGATATTGAAACAGACCGCACAGCGCAGGATCGACTGGATATCAGCCTTTATCATGTCACAGCGTATGGCTCTTATCGTGCGGGCGCTCTAGGGTTAAGCGGTCAGCTTGGCTACGCGACGGGAGATGTCGATAGCGAGCGGCAGGCCTTTGAACGTATCGAAGGCACTTACGATATTGGCGGCTTCTATGCGCAAGGCCTCGCCAGCTATCGCTACGGGTTTGCCGAGACATATTATGTTGAGCCGCTAATTGGCGTTCAATACGGCTCAATTTCAGCGGATGCTTATGCAGAAACTGGCGGACTAGACATATCATTTGCGGATCGTGACAGTGATTATTTGGAAGGGCGCGCGGGCGTAAAGCTGGGCACGCAGGTTGAAAATGCCGACTCCTTCTCGGACTATTTTGTCTCGGTTGCTCTCGTGAGCGATCTATCAGGAGATCAAGATAATTTAAATATCGGCTATGCTAACCAGACACTTTCGCTATCAACTCTGGAAATGGAAGATACGCGAATTGACGGGCAAGTTGGGTTTAATTGGATTTCGTCCGATGCTCTGTCAGTTGGCGCGACAGTGGACGGAAAATTCTCTGACACTTACACATCATTCGGCGGACAAGTCAGGCTGAAATATCGCTTCTAAACAAAGCGAGAATTTGAAAGATTGAAGCGGGCGTGATGTGTCATGGCCGCTTCTTTTTTAGCGTTGAGTGAATGTAGCGCTCGGCGTAAAACTCTGCAAAGCCTCCAAGAGAATATAGCTATTTGCTCAGGAAAATTAATTCATGTTCTTTCCCAATGAGAGCCTCTTTGTTCATATTCCAAAGACGGGCGGGTCGAGTTTGGTATCTGCGATTGCGGGAAAATATTTGCAGGACGAGCCAGAGGAGGCGTGGGATCGCTTGGCTTATGATCGATTTACGATTCACGGATATTTCAAAAAGTCTATCTGGGGCGAAGAGGGTCATCCGCATAGCTATATTTCGGAGTATGATCAGTATTTGAAAATAGATGATTTTTTCAAATTTGTTATTCTCAGAAATCCTGCGGATCAACTTGTCAGCCTTTACAATCAACTACGCAAAGAGGTGCATATCCCGTCTTTAGAGCATTTCGTATTGGGGCAAGAGGGTATGACTATGGCACGGGTTGACCATTATATTGATCAATATAAATACACGCACATTGATGATGAATTACGTATTGATAAAGTCTTTTTGTTTGATCGCTACGCCGAAGTTCAAGATTTTGTTGAAGCGCACTTCAACATCACACTAGATCGCAACAGGCGCCTTTGGAAAACAGATCCTAGCGGCGAGACACTCTCGCCACAGGCCAAGCGCCACTTCGAAAGCCAATATCACAAATCCATTGAGCTATATCATCAGTTTCTAAACTAATGCCGTCTGCCAGCGTAGCTAGGCCAGTTAGGTCTATGATTTTCATGCGTCAGGCTATAAACTCTCACCACGCGACTTTATTAGAGGGACTGGATGTCTTAAACGCTGACTGCTGTTAGTGGATACGTTAAATCGAAGGTCGACGCTGCCGACCAGCGCGCTATAGAGCTTTGAGACGCAATAGGATTTTCACCATGATGATCATGCAAGACAATGTGAACGACCATATCGACTTGCTCGGACAACAGGCCAAAGCGGCGGCCAGAGTGCTGTCTTTGGCCACAACAGAGCAAAAGAATACAGCCCTTTTGGAGGCCGCCACAGCCTTGCGCGCAGGCATGAATGAGCTTCTTGCCGCCAATGCCAAAGATGTGGCAGGGGTTGTGGACACAAAACCGGACGCCTTTATTGACCGTTTGACACTGACAGAAGATCGGGTTGAAGCCATGGCATGTGCCTTGGAAAGCATTGCGGAACTACCAGATCCCGTGGGACGAAAACTCGCAAATTTTGATCGACCCAATGGCTTAAATATTGAAAAAGTCGCTGTGCCAATCGGCGTGATCGGGATGATCTACGAATCTCGACCCAATGTCGGTGCAGATGCGAGCGCGCTTTGTCTGAAATCTGGCAATGCCATCATCTTGCGGGGTGGGTCAGAGAGCCGAGAGTCTACTGCGATTATCGTTACCGCAATGCAAGCGGGTTTAACGGCGGCCGGATTGCCAGCCTATGCGGTGCAAACCGTGGGCACGGCAGACCGCTCAGCCGTTGCGGCGCTGTTACAAGCCGATCAATATGTCGATTTAGTTATTCCCAGAGGCGGTCGAGGCCTCGTCGAACTCGTGCGTAATACCGCCAAAGTCCCAACGCTCCTGCATCTTGATGGGAACTGCCATAGCTATATTCACGAAGCGGCGGATGTGCAGAAAGCCTTGACCGTGATCCGAAACGCGAAACTTCGCCGAACAGGCATTTGCGGTGCAACGGAAAGCATTGTGGTAGACCGAAGCATTGCGGCGGAGGTGCTGCCCCAATTAGTTGACGCCATGGAAGGGTGTGAATTACGGGGCGATGCGGATGCTGTGAAGATCGAACCTCGGTTAAAAACCGCGAGCGCTGACGACTGGTCGACAGAATATCTCGACGCCATCGCGTCAATTAAACTCGTTGATGATATAGATGCTGCGATTGCATGGGTATCGACTCATTCGTCGGGACACACAGACGCGATCATAACGGAAGACGCCGCCGCCGCCCGTCGATTTATGATGGCGATTGATAGCGCTGTCGTGATGCACAATGCCTCGACACAATTTTCCGATGGCGGGGAATTCGGCATGGGCGCAGAGATCGGTATAGCGACTGGAAAAATGCACGCCCGCGGCCCGGTCGGATTGGAACAGTTGACAAGCTATAAATATCTCGTCCACGGCACTGGACAAATTCGCGCTTAATCCAGACTATTTTCGCCGCACATATTATTGCTTTATCGCCCAAATCAAGCGATGCATTTGAATATACGGCCAAAGGGTCTCATTTTACTCGGGGAGTGCGGGTCTAACGTCCCCAAATAAAGTGCGGCCACTAACGGCCAGCTTACTAAAGCGAGAGCGGCGGAATTGAAAACTGCCAGGTCCAGCTTGATTTTCGATGTGAAATAGCCCTCGTTTTGAGCGCCTGATTGCGACCACATGGCCACTTCGTTGACGAGAGGCGCAAAGGGGTCCCAGCTTGGGATTATGGCTGACAATGTGGGCTGAAAAATTAGCGCCATATGGAACGAAGCGAGAGCCCCCAAAATACAGCCGATAGTAAATAGCTGACCTCTTCCGATATATCTTAGGCGCTTCCATAAAAGCGCGCCTAACGCCAATGGGATAGCTATAAACCGAAATAAAGCGCCGTAGACGCTTTCATCATTCGCAATAACATTGCTGAGCAAAAGATAGGTTTCTATTGCGATAGAGATTGGCCCTAGAGCAATGAGGCACAATCCAATCAAAAAGAATGTTCTTTTCGTCATCATCTCTTTCCCTTCGATCTGCGAAAATAATGTTACAGGGGAATATTCGTAAATTCTTAAGGGCTGGCAGCCCGCTTTCGTGGATTAGTAGAAATCTCAACAGATTAATCCCCGCCTTCAAACCGTGTGATACAACACGTCCGTTCTTCTGATCTTGGGACAGGAACGCGTCAGGTTTTGGATCAGAGGACGGTGTGGTTAAGCGTATCCGGAGTGACAACCGCGTGCGTGACCCTTTTTAAGCGGGGCCGATCATTTCGATATTCTAAGGAATGTCTCGATGCGAACAACTGGCCGCTGATCAACAAACACCGCCGCGAAGCTACTTTCGTGAGAAACAAAACTAACTATTCGGTATCCGTCACGGATGCTGGCTTCGCGGGCTGTCCTATCCGTCCTGTTTAATTCATTTAATCGTTGATGATTAATTGAATAAGGCAGAGGCGACATGTCCGCTTGGCTAAACCAAGCCCTTATCCAAAAATCGACGATCAAAGCTGTGATTATGTACGCCACTTTGTCCTACGCATGACCAAGTGCGGAATAATAAGCATTGACGCTATTATGGGTGAAGTGAAATTATGGCTGTATGAAACTACGCCATATCGAAATTTTTCACGCGGTTTATGTGACGGGGTCTGTGAGCGGTGGAGCCAGGGCGCTGAATGTCTCTCAGCCGACCGTCAGTAAGGTGTTAAAACATGCCGAAGATCAACTCGGCTTTGCCTTATTTGACCGTATTGCGGGACGCTTGACCCCCAGTGAGAAAGGGGTGCTGCTGTTTGATAAGATCGAACCCTTGCTCGAACAACTCAATGACCTCAATCGTTTTGCCTACGGCCTGAAGACGACTAAAGGGAAGCATTTGCGATTTGCCATGACGCCTGCCTTTGGACTCGAAGTTGGGCCTATTGCACTGGCGGCTTTTTCGCGGGCCCGCAGTGATGTTGTGATCGAGACGGAAACACTCCATGGGAGCCAACTGGCCAAGGCTTTGCTGGATGAAACTGTCGATATAGGGCTAGTATTCGACGCGCCGAATTACCCTGGGATTGAAGCGGTTAATATCGGCCAAACTGGCTTCGTCTGTGTCGCGCCCGCCGAGATGAAACTGCCGGATAGTGAGACCTTAACGCTGGAAGACATGCGTGAATTTCCGCTCATCACGCTCAACGGGAAGAGCGTATTGGGTCAAATTCTGAACCGTCGATTAGAAGATGTGTTTGAAGGGCCGCTTGAAAATCATATCATTGTGGAAACCTATCACTTGGCCAAGCGGCTCGTAAAACAAAACGCAGGAGTGGCGATTATTGACGCCGTCACGGCTTTGTCAGGCGACGCATCAGGCTTACAATTCCGCCGCCTCTCGCCGCCTATTCCGATCAATGTCGATGTTATCACGCGGCAAAAAATGTCTGGCGCCAAAATCAAAACTGATTTTATCGCGGAATTACAGACTGCGATGCATATGTTTAGCCAAAGAAAGGATCATAAACGGCTTGTAAAATGATTTGCTGCGATGTCTAAATGCATAGACTGCGTCTATACTCAAGAAAATGATAGCTATTTGATACCGCCACCAGAATCGGTCAGTTTGGAAGAAATTAGACAAAGGGGACTATCATGAAATATCGCTCAATCGCATCACATTTGCTGCTGTCTAGCGCGCTCATTGGCGTCAGTTCAGACGCCATAGCTCAAGACAATTCGTCCCCTGTAGACGAAGTTGTCGTGGTCGGTACACAGATTAAAGGCTCTAGTATTGCGGGCATTCTACCCGTCACATCACTGAGCGAAACCGATATTGAATTGACAGGCGCGGTCAGTGGCGATGAGCTTTTGGCGGCCATTCCACAGCTTGGCGACGTGACCTTTACTGAAGGCGCTTTCACGGGTGTAAACGGCGCACGCGGTGATGTGGGATCAGTGAATTTACGGGGCGTTGGTGATGGGAATACCTTGGTCTTGCTAAACGGGCGGCGGCTCGTCAACCATCCCGGAACGCAAGCGGTGAACCAAACGCCTGTGGTTTCAGTCAACTCGAACGCGCTGCCAGTGACAGGGATTAAACGACTCGAAGTCCTAAGAGATGGCGCGTCAGCCGTTTACGGATCAGACGCTGTGGCTGGGGTTATCAATACTCAACTGGATGATGACTATGTCGGCCTGCAAACGCAAATCCAATACGGGACATCAGAAGGCACGAGCCTTGATGAGCTCAGCGGGACGGTGAAATGGGGCAAGGATTTCAATGAAGGCCGCACGAATGTGTCGATCTTCGGCAATGTCATGTTCCGCAACGGCATGCCCGCAACTGACCTTCGCAATTCATCGACAGAAGACCTGCGCCCATTCTTTGAAGGCACGATTTACGAGGGCGACACACAATTACGCAATACGAGCCTCGACACACCCTGGGGCATCTTCCGCACTGTTTCGGGTGGTCAAGCTACGGGAATCGGAGATAATGACTTTCATATTCAGCCTGACACATTCGACGGCTGCCGCGGCCCTGACTTACCAGGTGGCGTTTGCGCGGATAATAGCGGCTCGACCAGCAACCTAGCGAATTTGCGCCTTGACCGCGCAAGGTATCGCGACATTGTTGGCGATACAGATCGATACAATATTTTCTCATTCGTCAATCACGAATTAGATAACGGCATCGAGCTGTTTGGTGAGGCGTCATATTATTATGCCGACTATTTTCGCGAGCGTGAAACCGCCCAAATTATCACGAGTCAGCGTTACGGCGTGAGTATACCCGAAACAGCTTTTTATAATCCATTCGGTGAGGCGATTGCTATTGGCCGCCTGCGCCCTATTGATGCGGGTCCGCGTCAGATTAAAGTCAAGAATGACAGCTTCCGCTTGCTCGGTGGGGCTAGGGGTGACTGGAATGATTGGGATTGGGAAACCGCATTTTTACATTCTGAGGCGACCACAAAAGACCGCACAAACCGGGTTAGTCTGACACTGTTCCAAGAGGCCATCGCGCGGACAGATAGCTCCGCCTATAATGTTTTCTCTGGCGGCAGCACGGCCGATTTCAGTGAACCTAGCGGATTAAATCAGCAAAGCACGATTGATAGTTTCTTGGTCGACGTCAAACGCGATAGCAAAACAACTCTCACCTTGGCGGATGCAAAACTCTCAAATCCAGAGATATTCACACTGCCTGCTGGCGGCGTTGGTATGGCCGCTGGCGTCGAGTGGCGGCACGAATCCTATACGGATGATCGGGATGATCGTCTGGACGGAACAATCACATTCACCGACAGCGTCACAGGCAATACCTTGCCGTCAGATGTTATGGGCACGAGCCCAACACCCGATACAAATGGATCACGCGATGTGTTTGGGGCCTTCGTAGAACTCGCCCTTCCGCTGGTCAGTGAAGACATGGACATTCCTCTGGTTCATTCTTTTGACGTGCAACTTGCCGCGCGGGCGGAGAATTATTCCGATGTAGGGTCAGTCTTGAAGCCGAAAATTGCGGCGTCTTGGTTCCCGATTGAGCAATTTCAAATCAGAGGCGCCTATGCTGAAGGTTTCAGGGCGCCCAATTTGGAGCAGATCAATGCCACAGAAATCCGGCGTGTTAATACTGGCCGCGAAGACTGGATTTTATGTGAGGCGATCGCGCTAGATGCTGGCGATCGGAATTTCACGAGTGATGATAACTGCGATAGTGTGGGCGTCGAGGGCGCGCGCGGCGGTGGCCCTGACTTGAAACCTGAATCCAATAAAAACTTCTCTATTGGTGCGACGTTTGAGTTGTCAGATTATTTAACTCTGACCGCTGATTGGTGGAGAATTGAGCAAACAGATATTGTGGGTCTATTCTCTGATCAAAATGAAATTTCATTGGACTACGCCCTGCGTCTTCAAGGCAGTTCTAATCCCAATGTTGTTCGCGCAACGCCGGATGCAGATCTGGCCGATCTGTTTACATCCGTTGGGCTTGATCCATCGGGGGCAGGCGAAATTGTCGAGGTCAGCCAGAGATTTAGAAACCTCAATCCGCGCACGTCTGAGGGTCTAGACATCGGAGGTCAGCTTGATTTTGATACTGACTTCGGGCGTTTTAAAATCAGTGCAAATGCCGCGCAAATCCGCGAGTTTTTCCAGAGCCCGTCAGCTGAAGGTCAGGCATTGATTGACGCTGTTAATAGTGGTGAATTAAATTCACTGGTCGATGTTGTCGGTCAAGAGAACTTGATCAAGGAAAATGGCAATCCGGAATGGCGTTACACAGGATCTTTGCGTTGGGATAAAGGCGCGTGGGGTCTTGGCGCTTTCTATAAATATGTCGGCGATGTCCGTGATACGTCTGTAACTGGGTCGGATTATGACTTCCTCGAAATCCCTGCTTTCAGAACGCTCAACCTGTATGGTGACTACACATTTGAAGATGAAACTTACGGTATCTTTGACAATGTTCGTTTGCGGTTTGGTGTACGGAATGTGGGCGATAAGAAGCCCCCAATCGCGGATGAATTTGCGCGCGGATATTTCGTGAGCCTCCACTCTAACCGAGGCCGCTATTGGTATGGCAGCGTCCGCAAGACGTTCTAATCCTCCCCTAACATAGAGCAGGTCCAGGCCTGTTCTATTTAAAACTCTTGCTCGGCAAGAGATCGATACCCCTTTGCCGAAAGAAGGATTAAATCATGAAAATATGTGTTCTTGGCGCTGGCGTTATAGGTGTTTCGACCGCCTATGCGCTTGGGCGTCTAGGGCACGACGTCTCTGTCATTGATAAGGCAGCGGACGTTTCAATGGGGGCCAGTCATGCCAATGGGGCGCAATTATCCTATAGCTATATCGACCCTCTCGCGAGTCCTGACACTTTGCGAAAATTGCCGACTTACCTCTTGGGACGGGACAACGCGTTGCAGCTAAAATTTAAAGCCGATATGGCTTATATGCGCTGGGGCATGTCTTT
The DNA here is from genome assembly GCF_048319245.1 of Litorimonas sp. RW-G-Af-16. Classification (GTDB taxonomy): domain Bacteria; phylum Pseudomonadota; class Alphaproteobacteria; order Caulobacterales; family Maricaulaceae; genus Litorimonas. Next base: position 1,787,277 of record NZ_CP166993.1, on the reverse strand, counting down.
TTTGCGAAACTGTACGTCCGCAAGATTTGACGCCAACCGCAAAGCGCGACAGGCCTTAGCTGAACTTTCCAGTGCAGCGCTTGAGAGTTTTAAACTGGATGCGCCATCGGAATTAAAGCCAACCGGACATGGCAAGCTAGTCTTAGCCCAAGACACTGCAGATTTTGACAAAATGAAACAGGATGACGGTTTCGTATCATACGAACGCTGTCTTGAAATCGAACCTAGCCTAACCGCTTGGCAGGGAAATATTCTAGGCGGCATCTATGCAAAGCAAGACTATGCCCTCAACCCTATTACCTACTGCAAAACATTGAAGACATTGTCCGAGCAAAAATTCGGTGTGACCTATTATTTTGGAGAGATCGTCTCGAAAATCTTATCGAAAAATAAGAGGATTGCGGGGATTGAAACTGACCAACAATATCACGCTGCAGACATGGTTGTCGTCTGTCTAGGCAATGAGGCCTTACCTCTTTTAAAGCCGCTAGGTATTGCTCCACGCGTCTATTCAGCTCAAGGATATAGCCTGACTTTGAAGTCCAAAAAAAGCTCTCCGCGCACCAGCGTTACTGATCTGAAGAACAAAATAGTTTACGCGAATTTAGGGCAAGAGTTTCGTATCGCAGGATTTGTGGATGTTAATCAACGGCCCAACAATATTGAGGCAAGGCTTGAATTACTTCTACAAACCGCTCGAAAATCTTGGCCTGATGCAGCTGATTTTGATGGGCCTATCGCGAAGTGGACAGGCGCGCGGCCAATGATGCCATCTGGCGTTCCTGTTATAGGGGAAGCCTTGGTCGAAGGGCTTTATCTCAATATTGGCCACGGGTCGCTCGGCTATACTTTTGCAGCCGGAAGTGCGATGAAGATCGCAAATATGATCGGCCATGCGCAGACAAATATGATGGCAAAACAGGGAGGTCACAATGCGGCGTAAGGTAAATAAACTCATTGTATGTGGCGCAGTTATCTTGACCGCTTGCGTGTCTGCTGGGCCAGCGGGCGATATTGCGCAAGGACTATCCGTGGCCACGTCAGCGTCATTTTGCGAGAGTGCTATGGCCGCGATTAGGGTGGAACATGATACGGCGCGGGTGAATGGGTGCGAAGTCATTTCTAAGGATAGTTTCCGCCTGACTATTCTGCCCGAAAAGGCGACGGACCCTGCAGGCGAAACAATTAATAATAGCCCTTGGTACGGGTTTCGGATCGACCCAAAACAGACAGGTCAGATTAATTTCCAATTAAATTATGAGAACGGCACCCATCGATACCGACCTAAGCTTAGCTATGACGGTGTGAATTGGCAGGGTTTGCCGGGCACTAAAACTCCAAGGCCGCGCCCTTCGGAATTTGTCTTTCGCGTGAAGATGGATGACCGACCTTTTTATATTTCAGCGCAGGAAATCTTCACGTCCAATGCCCATGATGCCTGGACCGACAAAATCGCCGATCTTCCCTTTGTTACGGACTCCATTATTGGAAGATCGCGAAACGGACACCCGCTGCGTATGCTAGAGGTGCGGACGGAGCCTGATGTTAAGAAGCCTTATGTTGTTTGGGTTGGCAGACAACATCCGCCAGAGGTCACAGGCGCTTTGGCACTTATCCCTTTCACGGAGGCCGTCTTAGGAGATAGCGAACTGTCGAAGCGGTTCCTACAACATTTCAATGTGCTGATTATTCCCATGATAAATCCAGACGGCGTAGACGCTGGACATTGGCGATTTAATGACGGCGGGACAGATTTAAACCGGGATTGGGGGCCGTTCAAGCAACCCGAGACTCGCGCGGCACGGGACGCATTTATGCGCTTTGAGACCGGGCAGGACGAGATTGCCTTCTTCCTCGATTTCCATTCGACTTGGCGCAATTTGCTCTACACTCAAGCGGATGAGGAGCCGACACAACCGCCAATGTTTGCGCGGGACTGGCTTGAGGCTGTGGATGAGCGTTTGGATGATAAAGTCTATCCCTTTACGCGCGAAGCCCGCCATAATTCTGGCAAGCCCATCTCGAAAAATTATATGTATGAAACCTACGGCATTGCGGCGATCACATATGAAGTTGGCGACGATACGCCCCGAGACGCGATTGATCTATCGGCAAGGGTGTTTGCCGAAGAGATGATGCGACTGCTCTTAAAGCATGAGACAGGTCAATGAGGTCATGGGTCTGCACCATTGCGGGTCTGTTCATTTTGGGATGCCAACCCACGATCAAAGCTGATTATGTGATAGAAAATGGTAGCGTTTTCCTGGGCGATCAATCATCTGCGCAAGATTATATCGTTGCTGTCAGAGACGATAAAATTATATATGTCGGCGAACCGATTTCTGTAAAAGCTAATCAATTAATTAACGCCAAAGGTCTCTTTGTAATTCCGGGCTTCATAGATCCTCACACCCATAGCTTGCAGGAATTGCGCTCAAACGACGCTGATACACGCCTCAATAAAAACTATCTTTTTCAAGGTGTGACAACTGTTGTGAACGGCAGTGACGGCATTGGTGATCCTGATATTTCAGGTCTTACTGCTGAATTAGAAACCTTGGGGATTGGGACGAATACGGCCCTGATGATTGGTCATGGCGCCTTGCGCAAATCTGTCATAGGCGGAGATAGGCGCGCGCCGACGCCTGATGAATTAGATAGAATGAAGCAGCAGGTTCAAGTCGGTATGGACGCTGGCGCTTTGGGTCTATCAACGGGATTATTTTATGCACCTGGCAGTTTTTCTGAAACTGATGAAGTTATAGCATTGGCCAAAGTCGCCTCAGACAATGGCGGGATTTATGACAGCCATATCCGTGATGAAGCCACCTATAATATCGGTCTTGAAGCGGCAATTTCTGAGGTTATAGAGATTGCGCGCGAGGCAAATATTCCCGCCAATATATCTCATGTTAAAGCCCTTGGCGTGGATGTCTGGGGCAAGAGCGAGGCCATCATTAACATGGTAGAGGCCGCACGGGCTGACGGCCTTAATATCACGGCGGATCAATATCCTTGGCAAGCGTCGGGTACGCGCATATCAAACGCGCTGTTGCCGCGCTGGGTAAAGTCTGGTTCAGAGCAAGACTATATGGCTCGTCTATCCGACCCCGCGCTCGCAGATAGAATTAGAAGAGAGACTGCAGAAAATCTTCGCCGCCGTGGTGGCCCGGAGGCTATTCTTATCACGCAAGCCAATCCAGATTGGCAGGGTCAAACACTGGCGCAGCTCGCTGCAAAATACAAAATTAGTTCTATTGATATGGCGATTAAAATTGCGCGCGAAGGCGATGCGCGCATCGCATCCTTCAATATGAGTCAGGGCGATGTTGAGCGCTTCATGGTGCAGGACTGGGTGATGACTAGCTCCGATGGCAGCAAGGGTCACCCAAGGAAATATGCCAGCTATCCTAAAAAGTTTTACGACTATGTGCGCGGACAAGGGCTTATGTCAGATGCATCTTTCTTCTATCGTAGTAGCGGCTTGGTTGCTGACACTTTCGGCATATGTGACCGTGGGTATCTGCGCCCAGGATATAAAGCTGATATTGCCATAATTGATCCTGATAATTTCAAACCCAAGGCTGATTACCAAAACCCAGAATTGTTGGCGAGCGGCGTTGTCTACCTTTTTGTAAATGGGCAACTTGCTATTAAAGATAACCTGCTACGAAGCACACCCTCTGGCAAAGTCTTGAAACGATGCGGCAAAAGAGAAGACGATCATGCTCAATAAATTAATTGCCTTAGGTCTTATTTTAGGACTCGCCGTTGGCCTCGGCGCGGCGGCAACAGATAATCCCGTATTGCAGACCATTGCACGTGAAGCAGAGCCGCTCGGAAAGATATTTATCAACGCAATTAAAATGATTGTTATTCCTCTGGTTGTCTCAGTCATTTTCGCCAGTATTGCCCGATTGGGGGATGTCAGGAAGCTCGGTAAGATAGGCGGTATGACTCTAGCCTTTTATTGGCTCACTCTGATCCCCGCTATTCTTCTCGGCATGGGCGTTATGGCCTTTGGTCTACGCTTTACCCCAGAGATAGACATGCCGTCTGTCGAGGCTGCACCAATTCCCAAATTACAGAGCGTAACGGATTTCATTGTCAGCCTTATTCCACCCAACCCCATTGCAGCCGCTGCTGACGGAGCGCTGCTTCCGCTGATTGTTTTTACGGCGCTGTTCGCCGCTGCCGCCGGGACATTAGCGACAGAGCGGCGGGAGCGTATGATTGCAGCGGCAGAAGATGTCAGCGACACGCTCATCAAGCTGGTTTGGTGGATTTTATATACGGCGCCTATCGGGATATTTGGCCTGATCGCGCCCGCCACAGCTGTTCTGGGCTGGGGGCTGATCCAAAGTCTGGCCGTTTTTATTATTTGTGTGGCGATCGCGCTGCTTCTGTTTGTTGGACTGGTTCTTGTGCCGCTCTTACTTGTCATTGCAAAGGTGAGCCCCGCGGAATTCCTGAAGGGCACGATGGGCGCGTCCTCAGTCGCCTTCTCGACCACAAGCACTGCGGCGGCTATTCCCGTCTCGCTGGAAGAAACCGTTAAAAAACTTGGCGTGTCTGAAACCGTTGCGGATTTGCTTATCCCTCTAGGTGCATCTATGTACCGTCCTGGTAGTGCCTTGTTTCAAGGAGCTGCGATTATATTTCTCGCCCATATCTTCAACGTGCCAGTCGCGATCGGAGCGGCAGGCACAGTGCTTTTTGCAACCTTTCTCGTATCCCTTACCGTCGCGCCAGTGCCGTCTTCCAGCGTCGTCACAATGGCTCCAGCCCTCGATGCGATCGGCGTACCTGTCGCTGGTTTAGCTCTTGTCCTAGGCATAGACCGTATTCCAGATATGATGCGAAGCTGTGTTAATGTGTTAGGACAGATCGGAGCGGCCGTGATGGTCGACACACATAGCACCAGATCGCAGGAATAAAACGCGCGGAGTGGCTGGTAGGGGGAGAGGGACTCGAACCCCCAACCAATCGGTTATGAGCCGACGGCTCTAACCAATTGAGCTATCCCCCCTGGTCAGTCAGCGAGGATATGGCGCAAACTGTATGATGTTTCAAGGCTCTCTCGAAGCTCTTCGTCATTTTTCCGCAACGACCCTACCAATCGCGCGATGCCAGCCCGCGAGTGCTTGGACGCGGGCATCCTCCTTCATGTTTGGTGTGAAACTTTGGTCTGCCTGCCAATGATCCGCAATTTCCGTAAGGTCTGCGAAAAGTCCGATGCCAAGCCCCGCCAAATAGGCCGCGCCGAGGGCCGTCGTTTCGAGCGCTTTGGGGCGGTCAACAGGGATGTTCAGCACATCGGCCAGATATTGCACCATCCAGCTATTGGCGACCATACCGCCGTCCACGCGCAAACCTTTGGGGGCGACGCCGTCTTCGCCCATGGCGCGGAGCAAGTCATAGGTCTGGTAAACTACGGACTCGACTGTTGCGCGGACGAATTCAGCGCGGCCTGTATCTCGAGTCAATCCAAAAATCGCACCGCGCGCGTCTGGGTCCCAATGCGGCGCACCTAGCCCTGTAAAAGCCGGCACGAGATAGACGCCGTGATTGCTATCAAGTTTGGCACAAATTGCCTCTGTCTCTGCAGCGCTATCGATAATTTTGATCCCGTCCCGTAGCCATTGCACCGAAGCGCCTGCCATGAAAATCGAGCCTTCTAGCGCGTAGGTAGTTTTCCCGTTGAGGCGGTAGCAGACCGTGGACAGCAATCGATTATTCGACTCGACAACTTTTTTGCCCGTATTGAGAATGACAAAACAGCCTGTGCCATACGTGCTTTTAATGTCGCCTTTTTCAAAGCAAGCTTGGCCGATCGCGGCCGCTTGTTGATCGCCAGCGACCCCCCGGATGGGGATGGGCGTTTCAAACAATTCGCAAATGCCAAAATCATCGGCACAGTCCAAAACTTCGGGCAGAATATTGGCGGGTATGTCGAATATATCTAACAAGTCTGGATCCCAATATTGGGTGTGAATATTGAATAGATTCGTGCGGCTGGCATTGGTGGCATCCGTCGCATGAACACGGCCCTCTGTCAGTCGCCAGATCAAAAAGCTATCAATCGTGCCGAATGCGAACTCAGCGCGGTGGGTGCGAGCGCGAGCCCCTTTGACATTGTCTAAAATCCACGCGGCTTTCGTTGCGCTAAAATAAGGATCAAGCAGCAGCCCCGTCTTGGCGGATATGTCTGCTTCCGAATAGTCAGCCTTGAGGTCTCGACAAATCTGTGCGGTGCGGCGATCTTGCCATACGATAGCGTTGTAAATCGGCTTGCCCGTTTTGCGATCCCACACCACAGTCGTTTCCCGTTGATTTGTGATCCCGATGACCGCGATGTCATATTGCTGATTTTGCGCCCAAGCATAGGCCTCGCTAAGCGTGTCATAGACCGTATCCCAAATCGCTTCGGGGTTATGTTCGACCCAACCGTCTTGCGGATAAATTTGCGGAAATTCTTGTTGCGCCGTGAAAAGAATTTCTCCCGCCCTATCAAATACGAGCGTCCGTGAACTGGTCGTGCCTTGATCGATGGAAAGGATAACTTGTGTCATGATATAGTTTTGGCGCGTGGCGGCTCTTGCGTCAATTTGAAAGTGGCATGACGGCGCGAAGCGTTTATAGGAGGAGTATGGATTATGACCTTCTTATTATTGGCGGCGGCATTAACGGGACCGCGATTGCGCGAGATGCGGCGGGGCGGGGGTTGAAAGTCCTGCTTTGTGAGCGTGATGATCTGGCCAACCACACCTCCTCGAGTTCGACTAAGTTGATTCATGGGGGCTTGCGATATTTGGAGTATTACGAATTTCGTTTGGTGCGCGAAGCGTTGATTGAGCGCGAAGTCCTTCTCCGCGCTGCCCCGCATATTATCTGGCCCATGCGGTTTGTTCTGCCTTATGATAAAGGCTTGCGCCCCGCTTGGATGTTGCGGGCTGGCTTGTTTCTTTATGACAGCCTTGGTGGTCGCGATAAATTGCCTGGCACAGAGACGGTTAACCTGCACAAAGCGCCATTTAAAGGTATATTGGAAGAGCGCCTGTCCAAAGGCTTTGAGTATTCTGATTGCTGGGTTGAGGATGCACGTCTGGTCGTCCTGAATGCCGTCGACGCGTCTAACCGTGGCGCGGATATTCGCACGCGGACAGAGGTCCTGTCGATTGAAACGCAGGGCGAAGGTTACGCTGCGCAGATCAAGCATAAAGGCAAGACAGAGACGATCACAGCCAAAGGCATAATTAATTCCGCGGGGCCATGGGTTGACGAGGTTCTCAAGAAAATTAAGCGCAAAACAAATGAGCAATCTGTACGCCTCGTCAAAGGCAGCCACATTGTTACGAAGAAATTGTTCGAAGGCGACTTTGCTTTCATTTTTCAAAACGCCGACAACCGTATCATTTTCGCTATTCCTTATGAGCGTGACTACACCCTGATCGGGACCACGGATCAGCCTTACGATCCCTCTGAAGGTCCCGTGAAAATTAGCCAAGAAGAGATAGATTATCTCTGTGAGGCTGCGTCTGAATATCTCGCCAAAGATATAACACCCGATGATGTGACGTGGACTTATTCAGGCGTCCGACCCCTCTATGATGATAAATCTGCCAATGCTTCGGCCGTTACGCGTGATTATGTTTTGGACATTGATGAGTTCATCGACGACGCCCCCTTCCTCTCGATTTACGGCGGCAAGATCACGACATCGCGCAAGCTGGCAGAACATGCGATGCAGAAATTACATAAATTCTTTGACTATAAAGACAGAGGCTGGACGGAGACTGCGGGCTTACCTGGCGGCGATATACCCAATGCCGACTTCAACAAATTTTACCTGCTGATGCAGACTCGCTATCCGTCTGTTGACGCTAAAGTCTTGCTACGCCTCTGTCATGCTTACGGGACGCGGGTGACGCTTTTGCTGGGCGACGGTGATCCTGCGCCGCAGCTGGGGCAGCATTTCGGGGAAGGTCTGTATGAGGCCGAAGCGCGCTACCTTGTTGCGCATGAATGGGCAACGTCTGCGGACGATATTATGTGGCGACGCACCAAGCTTGGTGTGCATTTGAGCGATGCGCAAAAGGCCGCATTTACCGACTGGTTTAAGTCCGTCATTTAAGTCATATGGACAGCCTCCTTTCAATTCCGCCGCTGCAATTACTGATCACCTATCTGGCGTTTACAGCAATCATCATTGGGCGCTATTTCGCCATCGTCTGGCCGATCCACCATATGCTTTGGACGCGAGAGCCAAAACGCGCCCGCCGGCTCTCCAAACGTGAGCCGACGCCTGCCACGATCCGCAACGAGATCAAACTCTCCACCATCTCTGCCTTCATCTACGCCGCCCCCGCAGCCATCGTCATCGAGATGTGGAAGGCGGGCGGCACAGCGCTGTATTCGGGACTGCCAGATGGATTATTCGGGTGGAGTTATTTAATTATTTCGGGCTTCATTTATTTGTTTGCACAAGACACTTGGTTTTATTGGACGCATCGCGTGATGCACCACCGTAAGTTATTTAAATGGACGCACGAAGGCCACCACCGCTCTGTCCAACCGACCCCGTGGGCGAGCTTCTCCTTTGATCCGATTGAAGCCCTCAGCGCGGCATGGCTGCTCCCCGTGATGGCGATTTTTATTCCGCTTCATATTGGTATGGCGTTGTTCCTCCTCATGCTGATGACGATCAATGCCGTCTTCAATCACGCGGGATGGGAAGTCTATCCCGACCGTTGGGTGCGCGGTTGGTGGGGTCGCCACATTATCACGGCCAGCCACCACAACCTCCACCACACAAAGTTCAAAGGGAATTACGGCCTATATTTTCGGTTCTGGGATAAGGTTTGCGGGACGGACAAGGGCTTGGTTTAGCCAAGCAGAGATAGCGCCTCTGCCTCAAATGAGGACGTCAATCACCCTGCAATTTCTTCATCTCATCGCGTAGCCTAGCGGCTTCTTCGAACTCTAAATTCTCGGCGGCTTCGAACATGCGCTTCTCTAGGTCGGCCATTGTGGCGAGCATGTTGCCGCCCATATAGGGTTCTTGGCCGGCTTCCGCCATTTCGAGGACGCCGCGTTGGGCTTTGCCGGATTTGCCTTTTTTCTTGAGGCCAGACGGGGTGTAACTATTGGCTTCGTCTTTGATTTTCTGGCTGGCTTCGCTATCGCCGACCATATCAGCGACGCCGCGTAAGACGGTTTTTGGCGTAATACCGTGCTTCTCGTTATGAGCGATTTGACGTTCGCGGCGGCGCGCGGTTTCGTCCATGGCGCGTTCCATAGAACCAGTAATTTTATCGGCGTAAAGCACGACTTTGGCTTCAGAGTTTCGCGCCGCGCGGCCAATAGTTTGCACCAAAGCGGTCTCGCTACGCAGGAAGCCTTCTTTGTCTGCGTCTAAGATGCCCACAAAAGCACATTCGGGAATGTCGAGCCCTTCTCGAAGCAAGTTAATCCCGATCAGCACATCAAATTTCCCAAGGCGCAGATCGCGGATGATCTCTATACGTTCCAGCGTGTCGACATCGCTGTGCATATAGCGCACGCGGATGCCCTGATCATTCATATATTCCGTCAGGTCTTCGGCCATTTTCTTGGTCAGTGTGGTGACGAGCGAGCGGAAGCCATTGGCGGCCACTTTGCGGACTTCGTCAATGACGTCGTCGACTTGATTGCCGCCGTCCTTGGACACAGGACGGATTTCGACGGGGGGATCGATCAGGCCCGTGGGGCGGATCACTTGCTCGACAAACACGCCGCCCGTGCGCTCCATTTCCCAATCGGCAGGCGTGGCGGAGACGTGGACAGTTTGCGGGCGCATCGCGTCCCATTCTTCGAATTTGAGCGGACGGTTATCAATGCAGCTTGGCAAGCGAAAGCCGTGTTCTGCGAGCGTGGATTTGCGCGCATAGTCACCGCGACTCATACCGCCAATTTGCGGCACAGAGACGTGGGACTCGTCCATAAAAAGGAGCGCATTTTCGGGGAGATACTCGAATAAGGTGGGCGGCGGTTCACCGGGCGCACGACCTGTCAGGTAGCGGGAGTAGTTCTCGATTCCGTTGCAAAACCCCTGAGCGGCCATCATTTCCAGATCAAATTCTGTGCGCTGCGCGATGCGTTGGGCTTCAAGCAGCTTGCCTTCGGCCTCGAACATTTTGAGAGTTTCTTTAAGCTCGTGTTTGATGCCTTTCATCGCGGACTGCACGGTGGGGCGCGGCGTGACATAGTGCGAATTGGCATAGACGCGAACGCGGTCAATCGAACGGCCCGTCTTGCCTGTCAGCGGGTCAAACTCGGTAATACTGTCGATCTCGTCGCCAAAGAAATCAAAGCGCCATGCGGTGTCGTCATAATGGGCAGGGAATAGCTCGACTGTATCGCCGCGCACGCGGAAGCTGCCACGTTGAAAAGCGAGGTCATTGCGAGAGTATTGTAGCTGCACGAGTTGCGCCATAAGCATGCGCTGATCAATCATTTGACCTTTGGCCAGATCAATCGTCATCGCTGTATAAGTTTCGACAGAGCCGATGCCGTAAATGCAGGACACAGAGGCGACGATGATACAGTCATCTCGCTCTAGGATTGCGCGCGTGGCGGAGTGGCGCATGCGGTCGATCTGCTCATTCACCGAGCTGTCTTTTTCAATGAACGTGTCAGTGCGTGGGACATAGGCTTCGGGTTGATAGTAGTCGTAATAGGACACGAAATACTCAACGGCATTGTCGGGAAAGAAGGACTTAAATTCGGAGTAAAGCTGCGCCGCCAATGTCTTATTGGGCGCCATGATCAGGGCAGGGCGTTGCGTCTGCTCTATGATCTTGGCCATGGTGAAGGTCTTACCTGACCCCGTCACGCCGAGCAGGACTTGGTCACGCTCAATCGAATTCACGCCTGCGACCAATTCTTTGATCGCATTCGGCTGATCGCCTTTAGGTTCAAATTCAGAGACTAAGCGGAAAGCTTTCCCGCCCTCGGACTTGCTCGGTTTTTGCGGACGATGCGGCTGCCAGAGGGCGGGCGCTTCTTGCACGGATATGTTGGACGATGACGGCATAGACTAAAGATAGAACGATCTGCGCCAATTACAACTGCGGCGTGATGAAAGCGTAAAATAAGGCTTTATTAAGGATAGGCTTTACCAAAATCTTTGCCACTATTGCTTATAGAGATCGGATGGAACGGAATTTAACGTCTGTCAAAGCGCTGTTGAGCGGTGTGTTGACCTTTGCAGGGCTGGCGGCTGCGACGTCCGCCTATGGAAATGTCATTGATCGCCCCTTCTTCAACGCGTCTTCAATAGTCATTGTGTTTGGAGCAAGTGACTTTGAAGAAAATGGCGGCGTGGCTCCGATAGTGTTCGATTTCCTCTTGCTCGACTCCGCGCCTTCGGGGACGGAGGGGGATGATTTGATTGCAGCGGATGGACGCTCTATCAATTACAATACGCAGCGCTACAACCCGATCCAAAGCGGGACGGGGTCTGGCTGGGAATTTCAAGTCAATGACGCCACTTTTGGCGGACAATTTAATAGCACCGCGCCGCACCAAACGCTGGATGCGAATGATAGCTATAATGCTTTCGGGCTTGATGCGACGACAGATATTGACTTGCTAGGGCAGGGGGGACGCGCCTCTCGCTTTTATGTCGCGTCCAATGCGCCGTTCGATATTTTCGGCGAAGCTAGTAATATCCAAGCGACGGGTGACTTCTCGTCGCTTGATTATACGAATATTCGCTACCGTTTGCGCTATCAAGTAACAGGTGGGGGCGGCGCAAATGCTTGGGGGCAAAGGGCGCAAGATCCCGGGGCTGGCGGGGCCGGTGTCGTGCTGGGTCAAAATAACGGCTTCACCTTAGATGACTTGTCTGCGGGTCCGGTCAAAGTCTTTGACGGTGGGCAGAGAACAGCCGCCAATCGCGGGTCTATCATGCAACAAGCTGTCAGCTTTCAATCGCGTTACAATCTGCGCGGGGCTGGGACGACGGGCAATAATTACGATTTCTCGCAAGGTATTGGTTCGCTTTCGGCAGATGTCACTTATACGATTTACACGCCGTAACTGACAAAACGCGACAGAATTGACGCACCTCTAAAACCCCCCACATCGAAGCTGCGTATGCATATTAATGCGACAATTACGTCGCTGTCTTACGAAACTTGCGATTTACCATGACATTTGGCCTAGAAGACTATAGCATGGAAGACATACCTCACCAGACTAAGGAGGGGATTATGTCAGGAACTCGAGGCAAGGCCTATGGTGGCTTTGCACCTTCCCAAAAAAGTATCAGCGCCGCCAAAAGAGATGCCCTATGGCTGAAAGCCATTGCGGAGCAGCAAGACGCACGTGCGCTGTCTGATCTATTCGAAGTTTACGGGCCAAAGCTGAAAGGCTGGCTCATGGCGCGTAATGTCGGCTCAGGCACGGCCGAAGATATTGTGCAAGACGTTATGATCAAAGTGTGGACCAAAGCCGTCTCATTTGATCCTGAAAAGGCCAGCTTCGCTACGTGGGTTTATCGGATGACCCGCAACCGATGGATTGATCATCAGCGAAAGCACGGCCGCGTCGATGTGCGCGATCCCGAGCTAATGAAGATTATTGCAGACGACGAGGTGCCGTCCGCCGAACATAATTTCATGGCGCAGGAAAGCTCCGAAATTCTGCGCGCGCAAATCGCGCGTCTCTCGCCGCCGCAACAAATGGCGATCAAAATGGCTTTCATTGAGTTCAAGACCCACAAGGAAATATCGGAAGAAATGGGTCTGCCGCTTGGGACTGTCAAAACGCGTATTCGCAGCGGGATTCAAACGCTGAAAGCGAACATGCAGCGCCACGTGGATGATCTAACATGACGGCCAAAGTGAAGACGTCTGTGCGATGTGTCGACGAAAGTCTGACGGAATATGCGATTGGTGCGCTCAGCCCTGCCAAGCATATTATCATCGCGTGTCAGAGTGAAATTTCAGATGAAGTCGCAGAACGCATCGCGTTCCAAGAGGACCTCGCGGCGACGTTGATGGTGGATGTCGGCGGCACGCCGCTCTCACCTCTCTTTATGGGTGAGGTCTTGGCCAAATTGCCGCCGCGTTGTGCCAATGATAAATTTGAAGAGCCCTATGACAGTATGGCGCCCAATGCGTTGCGTCATATATTGGGCCACGGCCTTCGTGATATACCCTGGAAATCTCTTATACCTGGCGTAGCTGTGCATGATTTGCTGGGTAATCGTAAATATAAAGAGGGCGATCGTCTGTATTTGCTGCGCGCCAAGGGCGGGATGCAAATGCCAGAACACGGCCATAAGGGCGAAGAATGGACCCTGATCCTAACCGGCAGTTACACGGTGGGCGATGACACATATATGCGCGGCGACCTTCATATCGAAGATGATACAACCGAACATTCACCTTATATCAATGAGGGCGAGGATTGCATCTGTCTTGTGATGACGCAAGCGCCGCTGAAAATGAAGCCGTTTATGGCGAAGTTAGTTCAGCCGATTGTCGGCATTTAACGACCGCTAAAACGCAAAACGCGCCCCATGAAAGAGGCGCGCTTAATTTCTAAAATACAATCAGATTAGCCGAACGCATCATAATGATGGGTAATCGCAATCGTGATCTGCCGCGTAAGTTCAGACGCACGTTGCAGGGGTTTCGTAATGGTCTCAGCGATGTGCGGGAAGCCCCCCTGAGGCGCGACGGGCTTGTCCGTTTTTTCCAGTAGTTTTTCCGTCCATTCTAGCGCTTCGCGGCTGGCGGGGTATTGCTCACGGAGGTCTTCCAAAATACTCTCGATCTGGAATGTTTGCAGCTTTTGCAGGACCGTCAGGCGCGATGTATCGCTTTCGCTGGTGGCGGGCAGTTCTGTGACGATGATCATCATTTTCATGATCACGGCGAGGCGAAGCGCATGCAAGATGATCAACGTCTCGTTTTGCGGACCGTCAAAATCGGCGTCGCAACGGCGCAGCACATCAAGGCTATCATAAAGATCAAGACGAAGGCGGTTGGACAGGTCCATAATATGAGACCGCCAATGGCTGTTCTCCAGCGTTTGCGCAATGATGAGGCTCTTATTCGCCAGTTGTGGTTCATTACCCGACAATGCGCGGCTGACCCAGAAGCCAGGATCAAACAGGCGACCATAAGCTGTCAGTATAGACAAATTCGTCCGCTCTAGTGTTTTAATAACAAGACCGAAGATTGATTTCGCCCGCGCTGATGTATGGAAGTGCGTCACGAATTTTTCGGGATCAATCGCGGCTCGCGCGGCCTACGCCGTAGAAGATATTGGCAGGGGTGCCGAATTGCTGCAAAATTGCATTATGCGGAATGGCGCGGAGTTGGCGCGGGTTGAACATGTCCGCCCCGCCGCCTGGCTTAGCGCGTTTGACCGCGCGCGAGCCCGTCGGGATTAGCATATTTTGTCCAAAGCCCCCAAGAAGTCCGACATAATTGGCATCCGCGTAGAGGCTGTCTTGCTCTGACCCGATCGTGCGGAAGACGTCCCACGAAAAATCATTCTCGGTGTAGAAGACATCATTTTCAGCTTCGCTACGGTCTTCATAACGTGACAGGAGCAGTGAGCGCACGGTGGCGCCTGCCATATCTGGCGTCTGGAACCAGAGGAAACCATCGCCGCCTTGGAAGCTTGTTTCGTGTATCAGGTGAATGTCGCGCTTCTCGAACTGGCGGATGGCCCATGGGCTCATGGCGTAGTCGAGGCGTTCCGAGATAGAGCCGGGATGCCCGCCGCGGCCCAGACCTTCGCCGTGCGTGTTAAAGACCAGCGCTTTCACGTCTTTCATATCGTGTGCGGCCATTTTTGCGGCGAAATGTGATTGCAGCCGTTCAATCGCGGAGAGTCGCTGGGATTTGCCCCATAAACCGACCCGCATCCGAGAAACCTGTCTGGATCGCGAACAATCCGCGTGTCTTGATATATTCATTATAGACAGGGTTTTCGAGCATCTTCCCGATAATCCGCCCGCCATTATTGAGTGCATCCGCCGTCTCAAACAAGGGCGAAATATCGAGCTTTTCTTCCAGGCCGTAAAGCCGTGCCAGATAGAGCATGCCCAGCGGGACGAGGCTGTCCTCGGTCTCTGCAATCAACAAGCGGATCGGCGTGGCATTGTCGATATATTTGTGGATTTGCGCGGTGAGGATCATCTTCTCATGCGCAGTATTTTTTTCCAGCGCGAGCGAGGCGAAGTTGACGGGCTGCGCCTTGACGTTCTTTGTGATCTTCGACGCGCGGTTCATCAAAGTGCGATTATCAGCGGCGTTGTCAGTGATGTTAAAGACGGGACGGATGGCGGTCATAACGTGGCGCGCGTTCAGGCGGAAGTGAATACGCGCTGTGCCGAGGCCAAACGCCTTCATACTGGCGCGAATACAGAGTAGGTCGCGCTTATCTTTTTCTGCCGTGAGCGCAGATAGAGCTTCATCGATCATACCGTCGAGGTCGGCCAGGTTTAGGATACGGTTCTCTGTGTCTCGCGTCAGGTTGTTTGCCGCTGCGACCAGATTGTCTGGCTCCGTGATGTCTTGTTCAAACATCGCCAAGTCACGCTTGGAGCTGAAAAGACCGAATTCAATACGCTCTTGCAGCGTTTCAATTTGCGGACAGCCAGATTTCGCACGACTGGCCAAGGCATTGATTTGGTCTAAATAGCGCGCCAATTGATCGCGCTTTTCTGAGAGGCGTAGGCGCAGAGCGTCGCCCCAGCTTATGTCTGTGCGCCCATCAATATCATAGCCAACCCAGCTATAGGCATCGATCAAATGCGGGGCTAGCGTGGTCCACTGATCAGGAAAGGCTTTGGCCGCCACATCAAGAATTTGCGCGTTCACGGCATCGATTGAAGATTGAATACGATGTAAGGTCGCCTGCGTGTCTTCATGCTCCTCAATAAGGGTCGGTGCGCGCTTGGGCAAATAGGGATAGGTCTTGAGTTGGGCGATGTCTTCGTCAAATTCACCGTCGTCTTTGGAGGCAATCTGACCCAAGCAATTTCGAATGTCCCGCGAGAGAGAAAATGTGGGATGCGCCGTGAGGACGATGCCTTGCGCAGGCGTCTCGGCCCACGCTTTGAAAGCTTCAAAGCCGTCTTTGGCTTTCTCTTTGGCAAGCTTAGTGATGCCTGCCTTCAAACTGCTGAGGCGATCCATGCCTGCGCGTTCACGCAAACGTCGCGCCCGCGCAATAGCCGCTGTGTCAGAGAGTGATTTGACCAATTCCTCAATATTACGGAAGGCGACATGGCGATCCTCCACATCTTTGGAAACGTCATAGGCTAGCGTTTTGACTGTATTGGCTTGCGGATCAGACGCAATGTCTGTGCGATGCCCTGCCAGTTGCTCTTGCAAGCGTTTCAGGAAACTCTCTGTGTCTAAGCGTTTGGTGATCGGTCTATCCTATTCTTTAAAGAAATTTGCCCATAGCGACGGCGGTGTCGAGCATACGGTTTGAGAAGCCCCATTCATTATCATACCATGACAGAATACGAACCAAATTATCGTGCATCACAACAGTTTCCCCGAGGACGAGGCTAGAGGAGTGCGGGTCGTGATTGAGGTCAGTTGAGACGACTGTATCTTCGATCACTTGCAGAACACCCTGAAGCGGGCCAGAGGAAGCGGCTTTTTTGAACGCGGCGTTGACCGCGTCGACGCTGGTTTTTTTCGTCGTGTTCACTACAAGATCAACCACGGACACATTTGGCGTTGGCACACGAATGGCTTTACCGTCCAGCTTGCCGTCTAGTTCTGGCATCACAAGGCCGATGGCTTTTGCGGCACCGGTGGATGTTGGGATCATGGACAGTGCAGCTGCGCGTCCGCGATTATAATCTTTGCGGTGGATTGTATCGAGGGTCGGCTGATCGCCCGTATAGGCGTGAACCGTCGTCATAAAGCCGTTCTCAATCCCGAAATTATCTTGCAAGACTTTTGCGACAGGCGCGAGAGCGTTGGTTGTGCAAGAGCCGTTGGAGACGATAATGTGGTCTTTGGTCAGGGTCTTGTCATTGACGCCGTAAACGATTGTCGCATCTGCATTGGCGCCAGGGGCGGAGATCAAGACACGCTTTGCGCCCGCTGCCAAATGCTTGGCGGCCGCGTCGCGGGCTGTGAATATGCCTGTACATTCAAATACAATATCGACTTTATTATCGGCCCAGTTCTGATCTTCCAGATTTCGGACAGCCGTAATTTCGATCGGGCCATGGCCAATATCGATGCTGTTATCTTTAACTTTGACTGTGCCTGGGAAGCGACCATGGACGCTATCATATTTGAGCAAGTGGGCGAGATTGTCCGTGGACGACAAATCATTGATTGCAACGACTTCGATATCTGTCCGTCCACTTTCGTGAAGGGCGCGCAGCACATTGCGTCCGATACGTCCAAATCCGTTAATAGCAACTCTTACAGTCATGATTAGTCCTCGATACAATAATGGGTGACAGCGCTGTCAGTAAACTATTGGGCCCCGTTTTTAAAGGCGTGAATTCGCGCAATATCATTATTTTGGCCTGACCAATAGATTTTTCTGGCGCTCGGTAAAAAATTTAAGCCAAATTCTGAATATCTTGCGTAACAACTATATGACGCAAGCGCTCCATAATTCAAAAGATTTTAAGTCTGCGGCGGCTGACCAAGCGCCGAGCCTGTCCGCAACGCCCATTCTTCGCACGAATAATAGGCAGGATGTTCAAACCGAGGTCGCGCGATTAACGCCGTGGCTAGACAAAGTCGGCGCTTCCGTCATTCGCGGCGGACGAAAGGCAGCTCACGCTAAGCTCGACACGATGAAACCCGCAGCATATGGCGGATCGCGCAACCATGTTGACGGTGCCGTCACGCGCCTATCCCCTTATATCAGGCACGGCGTTCTAAGCCTATCCGAAGTGCGAGACAGAGCGCTGGCCATGACGTCTGCGAAGGAGGCTGAAAAGCTGATTCAGCAACTTGCGTGGCGTGATTACTGGCAGCGGCTCTATAAAGCGCGGTCCGAGATTATCTGGAATGATGCCGAGGACTATAAGACGGGATTTGCGCCGTCTGATTATGCTGAGGCTTTGCCAGCTGATATTCAGGCTGCTGAAACTGGCGTGGCTGCGATAGATCATTTCCTGCGCGAGTTAATCGAGACAGGTTATTTGCACAATCACGCCCGCCTATATGTGGCGAGTTATATCTGCCATTGGCGGCGGGTGAAGTGGCAGGCGGGAGCGAAATTTTTCTTGCAACACCTGCTTGATGGTGACCCCGCATCCAATAATTTATCGTTCCAATGGGTGGCCAATACGTTTTCGCATAAGCCTTATTACTTCAATCTTGAGAACGTCCAGAAATTCACTGGACCTAGCGTTGACACGCGGGCACAGACAAACGAAGCCTTGACCGGCAGCTATGAGCAGGTTTTCAACCGCCTTTTCCCCAATTTGGACTATAACGCATGAAGACCCGAAATATTATCTGGATACATGAAGACGCCATGCGCGCGGATCACCCTGTTGTTTTCCAAGCAGGGGAACAGGCTGAGGCCGTCTTCATTTGGGATGCTGCATACTTTGAAGCGCAAGGGTATAGTGCGAAGCGTTTGGTTTTCATCTATGAGTGTTTGATGGATTTGCCCGTCGTGCTCTATGTCGGCGAGACTGAAACGGCCTTGCGAGAGTTAGTGAGTGGCGGCAGGCTGTTTGTGCCAACGACGCCTAACCCCTATTTCAATACGATATTGGATAACCTCTCGGGCGACATAGATGTCACTCAAGTGCCTGACATTCCGCTCGTGATTGCGCCTGATGATGTTGACCTCAAACGCTTTTTCCGCTTTTGGAATAAGGTGCGCAAATCGGCCCTCACATCCAGTGAGCCTTATCAGCAGGCGGCTGAGTAGCCATCATGCCAAGCGCGAAACGTATTGCCATTATTGGCGCGGGGATTGCGGGGCTATCAGCGGCGCGCGCTTTAGAGGACAGCTGCGATGTTGTCTTGTTTGACAAATCACGTGGAGTCGGGGGGCGCATGTCGACGCGCTATACCGATACCTATGAATTTGACCATGGCGCGCAATATTTCACAGCCCAAGACGCTGCCTTCCTCGCCGCCGTTGAAGACGGAATAAAGGCTGGCGTGATCAAGCCTTGGGACGCGCGGGCGCTTTATCTCAAAGACGGTAAGATGGAGCCCGATACTGGGCGGCAGCGTTATGTCGGCACGCCGCGTATGAATAGCTGGCCCAAATATCTGGCCAAAGACCTGACGATCCATTTGGGCGAGCGGATATCTCGCATCTCGCGAGAGGGGCAGGTTTGGACTCTGAACTTCGAAAGCAGCCGCGCGTCAGAGACGTTTGACGGCGTCATTTGCACATTGCCGCCCGCGCAAGCTGAGCAAGTTTTGCCCAAAGACTTCGCGCATTACACAGATGTCAAAAAAGCCAAGCTGGATGCATGCTTCGCTGTCATGATTGGCTTGGACCGTGATCTTAATTTAGGCTGGGATACGTTGCGGGTGAACGCGCCGCCAGTCGCTTGGATGGCCGTCAATAGCGCGAAGCCTGGGCGCAAACATGCGCCGTCAACACTAGTGATTCATGCCGATGCCGTATGGTCGGAAACCCATCAGGATGCAGAGCGCGATTGGGTGCAAGCGCAATTAATTGACCAGGCCGAAGTTATAACCAAGTTTAATCTGGCAGAGGCACCACATATCGCAACGCATCGCTGGTTATACGCCAGCCCGAGCGAGAGATTAGAGGCCAGCCAGAATAACGTCTATTACGACGCCACGCTTAATTTGGCGGCGTGTGGGGATTGGTGTGCGGGCGGGCGCGTGCAGGGGGCATGGCTATCGGGTCGCGCTGCAGCATTAGAAATCTTGAAAAAACTCGCTTAGCACTTGTGGCAACTGCCGACAGCTATTACCTCCGCCACATGACCAAAGCTGACACTTATATTGATGTTCAAAAACAAATCGCCGCTGTTCTAGAGGGCGAGGCAAATATCACGGCTCGCATGGTAACGATTATTTGCCTGTTGCATCAAAATTTTGACGACTACTTTTGGACGGGCTTCTATCTGGTTGACCCTGAAAAATCAGAGGAATTAGTGATTGGCCCATATCAAGGCACGCTGGGTTGCTTGCGTATTCCCTTCACGCGCGGTGTCTGCGGGGCGGCGGCGCAAGACGGAAAAACAATCATTGTCGAAGACGTTCACGCTTTCCCAGGGCATATCGCCTGCGACAGCCGATCCGAGTCAGAAATTGTTGTGCCAGTCTTTGATGCAAAGGGTAATTTGTTCGCTGTTTTGGACGTCGATTCCACGCGCCTCGCTGCATTTGACGCAACAGACCAACACTATCTCGAACAAATCTGCGGGACGATCTTCGCCTAGCTCAGTTCGCGCACGCCGCCCTCAAAACCCAGTGGTTTCCGCTTGAGAGGATTGGCGATGCGGTCTTCGACCATCGCGATTGCTTGCTGCGGAGACGTGGCACTGAGCATGTCGTCTAGAGCGGATTTCGGCGCAAAGCCAGCGGCCACAATCTGCTCAAACACGCGAAGGAAATCGTCCCAAAAGCCTGTATCGGATAAAAATACGACAGGCTTTTCATGCAGATTTAGGCGGAGCCATGACAGAACTTCGACCACTTCTTCCAAGGTTCCAATTCCGCCTGGTAGCACGATAAAGCCATCTGATTCGTCAAACATCATAATTTTGCGCTGGTGCATATCCTCGACAAAGACATGTTTAACATCCGTATATGTGCGCTCTGCCTCTTGAAGGAAATTTGGGATAATGCCGAGAACATCGCCGCCGCCCTCATGCGTGGCGCGGGTCGTTGCACCCATCAAGCCAAGACCACCGCCGCCATAGACCAAGCGGATTTGACTCGCGGCTAATTCTTTCCCCAATGCGGTCGCGAGCGCCATATGGGCAGGATTATTACCGGGGCTTGAACCGCAATATACGCATAGGCTTCTTGTCATAAGTCCTCACAGGCTATGGAAAATTTAATGCAAGTCGGACTTGCTTTACAGAGGTTCACGCTTAACCTTGATCTTCTAGTGACACAATGGAAGCCTAATGAAACCTCGCATTATTTGGATGATTATTGGCGGCTTGGCGATAGCGATTGCGCTATATTTGATTGTGCAAAGCAATCATTTGCGACAAGAATTTAGCGTAAGCGACAGTGCAATTACGTCGCCTGCGGCATCAACTATGAGTGACCGCACGGAAGCTAAAGGTCTTGTGCCGATTTCTTTTGCGAGTGTGTCTGAATTTATGGAAGGCCCTTTTCGTAAGCTGACATTGAGCGGCGTTGCCGAACCGAGCAGTGTGATCGTCCTACAAAATCGGGGTGATCGTCTGCGGCAGATTAAAGTGACCGAAGAAGGGGCATGGAACGTCACACTTGATATTGACGGCCAAGCGATGGTGATCGAAGCTTTGATGTACATGGATGATGAGACCGTGAACGTCCGTGCGGAAGAAATGATATTCCGTATCCCTGTACCAAAGTCGCCAGATGTCGCAGCCACAGAATTTACATCCGATGCGCTGATCATGGTCAGTGCGCCGGGCAGTCCAACACGGATTATTCAATCCCCCTTTGGCGGGTCGCCGACGAATGAAGCTCTGACGATTGGGGCTGTTGATTACGATGATGCTGGCGGAGTTATATTCTCTGGCACGACATCTGTGCCAGGACGGATTAGGCTCTATGCTGGTAATGCGGCGATTGGGGAAACGCGGATCGGCGCAGAGGGACGTTGGAATTTTATAGCGGGGAAAATGCTGCCATTCGGGGAATATATTATCCGGGCAGAACTGATCCAGCCCAATGCAGAGCGCCTCGGTATATCTGTGCCGTTTGAGCGCCTACCGCCCCTTCGGCCAGCGCAAGGCGGGGAGGGGGCGCTGTCCGTGACATTTGAGCCTTATCGGTGGCAGGTCCGGCGCAGTTTGATTGGGGGCGGCACACAAAGCACTGTGATTTTTGCTCCCAATGTGATCATTCCAGAAGAAGACTTAAAGCTGATTGACGCAGAGCCATAGAGTCTAGGTTAGCAGGCTGAACGCGTTAACGCAGACCTCTATTCTGCAGGGCTAGGATTGCCATCAATCTCGGGTTCAGCTGGCGAATTTGCAACGCTAACCGTATTGGGTTCTTGCCCGCGCATACGCTGCAACCATCTCCATACCCTTTTGATACGTCGCCACATAATCGTTGGCATAGCCAGCAAAACGGGTGTGACGATCAAGGTCAATATGGTTGCAAAGCCGAGGCCGCTCGCCACGACATAGGAAATCGGCGCCCAAATTTCCGAGGTGCTGGAGCCTTTTGTGGAAAACTCACCCGTGAAGATATTGGCTTGCCAGCCAAGGATTAACGGCATCAAGCCAACCACAGTTGTAAGCGTCGTCAGCACCACAGGGCGCAAGCGTTGCCCCGCCGTCCGAAGCGCCGCGTCTTCACTGCTAAACCCATGTTCTCGCAAACGCTGATAAGTATCGATCAGAACGATATTATTATTCACGACAATTCCCGCCAACGCGATCACGCCTGTTAAGACGAGGATCATCGAAATATAGCTATAAAATGTCAGGCCTAGCAGCACGCCAAATACGGATAGGATCACCGCCGATAGCGTCAAGAAAACATGATAGAAGCTGTTAAACTGCAGCAACAAGATCACGCCCATCATGAACAAAATCGCGAGCGCGGCGCTGGCACCAAAGGCGGCAGCTTCGGCATTTTCTTCCTGCTGTCCCAAGAATTTGATCTTGGTGCCTGCGGGCAGATTAGCCTCTTCGTCGAACCATTTTTGCAACTCCGCGACCTGTATATTCGTCGCGTACCCTTTGAGCGTGTTGGCTTTTACTACGTAAAACGGCAGCAAGTCGCGCCGCTCGATTTTGTCTTGGCGTGGCTTTGGCACGCGGGTCACGACGGTCGAGACGGGCAGGGCGCCTTGAGGCGTTTGGATACGCAGCGTGTCCAGGTTTGCCAGATCGCGCGAGGTTTCGGGATAGCGAATACGAATATCGACTTCTTCTTCGACGTTGAGCGGGCGGTATTGCCCGACAAGCGCGCCTTCTGTCAGGAATTGTATCGCGGCACCAATACGGCCAACATCAAGACCAAGCCGCCCCGCTTCTGCACGGTCGACTTGCATTTCAAAATCAACACCAGGCAATGGCAGGCTGTCTTCGTAATCATGCGTACCTTCGATGGTTTCGAGTTTTGCGCGCACATATTTAACTGTTTCTTTGAGCTGCTCGCGGTTTTCAGCTGAGATCTGGATGCCGATGTCTTTGTCAATCGGGGGGCCTTGGTCGATGGCTGTGACTTCGGTGATGACGCCGGGAATACCAGCTGTCACTGTCTCCAAGTCAGCAACAATATCGACAACGCTGCGTCGCTCTGCAAAGGGAAGGAGTTCTGTGTAAATGCGGACGACTGTATCAGACGGCACATTCGTTGGCCCTCCAAAATTGCCGCCGCCATTGCCTGCGGCCCCAGGCCCAGCCACTGTGTAGATCGACTCGACGCCGTCAACTTTGCGGATGCGGTTTTCAAGCTCTAGCGCTATTTCGCGGCTTTGCTCTGGCGTCGCATTACCGCGCGCACGGGCCAGTACGAATAGCTGATCAGAGGGAGTTTGGGTGAAGAACTCGATAGGCTTTGGCGGCGGCCCTTCGACGCTGGCGCTAAACGCTCCGATGATCAAAAATCCAATAACCCCAAGGCCCGCGAGTATAAGCAAAGGCCATTGTATAAGCGTCTTGATTGTCCGCGTATAAACACCCGTCATGCCCGTCAGAAGAGCAGGATCGCCTTCATTGGCCGACAGACGTGCCGCATTTTCATTCGCGGTTCGCTTCGGGCGGAAGCCGATCTTCGCGCCAAGTGTCGGCAGAAAGATAATCGCCATCAACATAGACGCTGTCAGCACATAGATCATGGTGCGCGGGAAATAGGACATGAATTTGCCCGTGATCGTCTCCCAAAATAGCAGCGGGATGAAGGCGGCGAGTGTCGTCGCTGTTGACGAAATAATTGGCCAGAACATACGCTCGCCTGCCATTTGGAACGCGTCTTTGCGGGCTAGACCTTCATCCATTTTACGGTCAGCATATTCGACGATTACAATGGCGCTGTCGACGAGCACCCCCACGGAGAGAATAAGCCCGAAGAGGATCATCATATTGATCGTTTCGCCTTGCACGTAAAATAAGAAGAAGGCGATCAAGAAACTTGATGGGATTGCCCACCCCACAAACAAGGCTGACCGCCAGCCTAAAGCGGCGATACACACGATGAAGACGAGCACCACTGCGTTGATGATTGAGGAAGATAGCTCCCGCATCATATCGCGAATATAAACGGCTCGCGATTGGCTGAAGGTAACATTGACCGTGGCAGGCCAGTCGGGGCTGGAGGAGACCTCATTGACGAGGTCTTCGATGAGGGTGATCGTGTCCAAAATGTTCTCGCCTTGACGTTTGGACACTTCGAGAGAGACGGAGGTGCGGAAGTTAAATCGCGCGTAGTTTTCAATGTCTTTGTAGCCGTCGCGGACGACGGCTATGTCGCTCATGCGCACAATGCTGCCATTCTCGGCGCGGCGAATTACCAGCTCTGACAAGTCAGCAGGATTTTCGATCAGGCCAGGTAGTTTGACGTTGAATTTCCCGCTATCCGTTTGCAGCGACCCCGCTGGGATCAAGCTGTTATTGCGGGCGACAGCAGCGGAGAGTTCGTCAAAAGTAATGCCAAGGCTTTCGACTTTGGCAGGGTCAAGAATAGCTTCTAGAACATCGACGCGTTCGCCAGAAATATTTGCTTCCAGTACTTGCGGTAGGCTCTCAAGGCGCCTTTGCAAATCCTTGGCGCGGCGTTGCAATTCGCGCTCAGGCACATCGCCCCACAGGTTGACAGTGATAATGGGCAGGGACGAGGTCGAGACTTCCTCGACGATCGGTTCGCGGGCCTCTTGCGGGAACTCTGAACGGGCGCGATCCACTTTTTCCAGCACGTCCGTGATAGCTTGATCCAGATCAGCAGAAGGTTCGAATTCTAGGATCATATAGGCGACATTGGTCGCGGCGACGCCGTCAATTTGTTTGACGCCGTCAATGGCTTTTAATTCTGTTTCCATGGGCCGAATGAGCAAGCGCTCTGCGTCTTCGGGGGAGATACCAGGCAAGACCACGCGGACATTGACAAATGGCACAGGAATGTCTGGCTCGGCGTCCAGGGGCAGGCGAGAGATGGCGAGAAATCCGCCAATGACGGCGAAAAGCATAATGCCAATCGTCATCCGCCAGTTGCGGATCGAAAAGCCAACAATGCCGACAATGCCGCCCATTACTGTGTGGCCGCCGTGTAAATGCTGCCGCGTGGATTTACCGTCGTGCCGACGGACACGAAGTTCTCGCCCTCAGTAATTACACGGACTTCATTGGGCAGGCCCGTCACCCAGATACCCGTGCCGTCCTCATCGATCACCTCAACATTGGCGAAACGCACGATATTTTGAGTGTCGACATAGCGCACACCCACGGAACCTGCATCGTCAAGCGTCAGGATTTTCCCCGGTATGCGCTGCGCCAAGGTCATGCCAGCGAGAAGGGACACATCGGCTGTCACGCCGCCTTTGAGTTTGTAATCTTTGTTCGGGACGTGGATTTCTGAGCGGAATGTCCGTGTGCCGGAATTAGCCTTGGCTTCAATAAAGGCCAACTTGCCAATAAGAGTCTCGCCTGTGACAAGTTCTATATCAATCTCTTGGCCCAGTTCGACTTTGCCGACTTGCGTTTCGGACAGATCAATCGCCACGATCAGTGGGTCTAGTTCGACGAGCATACCGCAGGGTTGCCCTGGTAAGAGATAGTCCCCGACTTCCGCCATGCGTTGATCAAATATGCCGCGGAAGGGTGCACGCATCTTGACATTATCAAGTTCGATCTCGGCCTGCGTCACAGAGGCTCTTGCGCCGTCGACAGCTGCTTTGAGGGAGGCAAGTTGAATCGCTGAACTAAAGCCTTTATCCACTAGAGCTTTTGTTGAATTATAATCTGCCTCGCGCGCGACGAGATTGGCTTTCGCTTGATCTAGGCTGGCTTTGCGGGCGTCGACGTCTTGGCGACAAATCACTGTGCCGCGATTGATCAGCTTGCCTTCGGTCACGGGGGTCGCGGCGATGAGGCCAGCAGTCTCTGCCTTGATCGCGACTTCACGGTTGGGCGCAGTGCGACCGTAGAGGCGAAAACGGTTGGGATGCTCCTGCGCGCGAAATGTTTCGACAACGACATCTGGCACTGCGGTTTCAGTTTCAATCGCACGCGTAGCAGGCTCTGTTTCAGCCTTATTGCTGCCGCCCGCATTGATTAAAAACCAAAGCGCAATCAATGTCAGGAGGATCGCGGAGATCAGATAGGATTTATTAAATTTCATGATCTGAATACGCCTTACATGGACCAATGGTTTCTGCCCCGCTTATCCCAGCGTTTGGCGACTTATGCCACCAAGAGCAAGTTGCAATGCTGCAAGACTGCGGTGCAGGAATGTATAGCCCAAATGATGTGCAAGTTCTACGCCGCGGATAGTCTTGGGTTTGCAAATCTTAAACCATAAGATGAAGTGATGTCGTGACGCCACAGATGAAGACTCGACAAATCTATTCATGTATGTTAACAATATCTTATGCCAAAAATGACACTTAATTTAAATCCGAAATCAGCTTTCTTTTAAATTAAGTCTAAAACTGCCTTTAGATTATGTCTCAACATAATCTCGCAGTTTCTTTGCTCATTTCTTTCGGCTTATCCGACATCACACCCATCCACAACAAAGGTTTCCATGCTTTATTATCGTAATCGTCCCGTCAAAACTCACCGTCCATCTTCTGTTTCCGAGCGCTTTTTTCAATGGCGCAGTTTCGATAGCAAGAGCGATGATATTTTGATCCAAGAAATTGAGGCGACGTTTGAGCATGTTAAAACCGAGACGCGGACGGAGGAATATTTCCTCTTGCCAGGGCGTCGGAATGTTATGCCGCGTATGATTGACAACGAGACATTCGAAGTGCGCTCACTCCTGAATGATAATGAACCCATCGAATTATGGGAGCGGTCCGTTAAAACAAAATTCCCGATGAAACGCAGTGTTTCGGCGCGTATTGGTTGTGCTCTGCCAAAATTGCGGGCGTCATTTAACAGTGTTGCAACGCCAGATTCTCTTTCAGAAGCTTTGCAGCGCAAGAGTAAATATTACAAAGCCTCCAAGACCCGTCGGTTATACCAAAAAGGCAAGATGACGGCCGAAATTTCAACGCTAGAGATAGACGGCGAGACGCAGACGTCCGTTGCGATCCAATGCATTGAGAAAGAGCCGATTTCCCGTCTGGTGAAAAAGTTGAAGCTGAAGAAAGCCGATAATACGAATTTTGTCGATTATCTGCTGGCGTCCTAGACCGTCATTTTGCACTTGAGTTTCGTGGTCAGGGTCATATTGAGACCCTATGAGTTCAAACGATAACGCAGCGGAAGATTATCCGTTCAACCCGCCATTGTGGCTGAGACCCAGCCTTATTCAGACAGCCTTGGCGTCGATGAAATTTCGACGTCGCGGTAAGAATGCAATGTTGGACGCGGCGCAGTCACGCGTTTTGATATGTGAAGACGGGGTGAGGTTACTCGGCAGTTATTCACCCAATCCTGAAAACAAAGCGCTCGTTATCTTTCTGCATGGATGGGAAGGCAGCCAAGACAGCACCTATGTCGTGTCTTGTGGGCGCCATGTGTTTGATCAAGGCGCGTCTGTTTTTCGTCTAAATTACCGCGATCACGGGGATAGCCATCACCTCAATGAAGGCGTGTTTTACTCGACCGCGTTCAACGAAGTTTTCGACGCGGTAAAACAAGCTGCGGAGCTGGCAAGTGGTGCGCCTGTTTATATCGTGGGATTCTCGCTTGGCGGGAACTTTGCCCTCCGCATTGCGCGAAGTCTGCGTGATCTGACGATCCACAATCTCAAACATATCTTCGCCATTAGTCCAGTGGTCGACCCGTGGGGCGCCGCGCCTTTGGTTGATCTCAATCCGCTCTACCGCCGATATTTCCTCAAAAAATGGACGCGCTCTTTGCGCAAGAAACACGCGCTTTATCCTGAAATTTACGCTGATATTCCGCACTTAATTAAGAAAAATCGCGTCTTGGACATCACAGCAGAGGTCATCCCGCGATATTCTAATTTCCCGACCATGGAATCCTATTTCAACGCTTACCGCGTGGATCCGCATGATTTGAAGACTTGCCCTGTGCCAATCTCTATTATCACGGCTAGCGATGACGGAATGATTCCAGAGGATGATATCAAGGGACTCGACCTTAATCACAACGCACGCCGGATCATTCACCAACATGGCGGGCATAATGGTTTTTTCCAATCTTTGCTTGGTCCAACTTGGTATGACGACTATATCTCGCACATCGTATTTACCCCACCCGACGGAGACGCTGCGTGAAATTTGTCATTGGCTTTATAGGAGTTGTCGTTGTGGTTTTCTTTTTACTTGGTCTGAAATCGCAAAAGGGCAAAGCGCCTGGCTTGATCAACGGAAAACTCAAAGAGCCTGGGACGGCGCCAAATTGCGTTAGTTCAGAGCAGGGTGTACAGCCCGAACGCGCCGTCGCGCCGCTGACCGGTACGCGCGCGGAGATGATAGACGCCCTGCGCGAAACTGGCGGCACGATCACGTCGGAATCTGACAGCTATATTTCTGCGACCTATATGTCGTCCATTTTCAAATTTGTGGATGATGTAGAGTTGCGGCATGCGGGCGGGGCGCTCTGGCATATTCGGTCTGGCTCCCGCGTGGGGTATTCTGATCGCGGTGTTAATCGCAAGCGCGTCGAAGACATCCGCGACACTTTGGGACATTAACAATCGCTCCATAGCCTTTCATCGTAATCATAGCAGCACCAATCGACGTGCCAGTTAGAAGAGACCTTCCCCTATGCCATCACGCTATAATGAACCGCCCCGTAAAATCGACCACGATAAGGTCAAATCACTCGTCACAGAGCTGTTGACTGCGCTGGGTGAAGACCCAGAACGTGAAGGCCTTAAAGAGACGCCACGCCGTATCGCGAATTTCTGGAAAGAATTTATCGAATATGACGCGGGAAAGCTCGATACGACTTTCACGGCGGTCAAGCATAACCAAATGGTGGCTGTGACAGGTATGCGTGTCTGGTCGATGTGCGAACATCACATGCTTCCATTCTGGTGTGATGTGTCCGTGGCCTATATCGCAGATGATAAAGTGCTGGGTCTGTCAAAATTTGCCCGTATCGCGCACAAGCACGCGCATAAATTGACCCTGCAAGAGCAGCTCGTATCTGACATTGCCAATCACCTGAAGATCATCCTCGGAACAGAAGACGTTGCGGTTATGGCAAAGGGCGAGCATTTGTGCATGACCATGCGCGGGATCAAAACGCCGCACAAAATGATTAGCTCAGCGCTGTCAGGGAAATTCCACAAAGCAGAGCAGCGTGCAGAGTTTTTACGTCTGATCGACTAGGCCGCAAAAAGTTTTGCGAAAACCTCCTATCGTTTAAATCTAAAACGCTCTAAGCTAGGCGCGATAGAGGAGGTGCCGTTTTGTGCACTTCCGCTCAATCATAAAGATCGGGGAATATTATGCCAAAACTCACAGGACATTGTCTTTGCGGCCAAGTTAGCTTTGAAGCAGACGGCGATATTGTCATGCAGGAAATTGCCATTGCACGGATTGTCAACAGGTCAGCGGTTCCGCCTTTGCAACGCTTGTCTTTGTCAAAGAGGATGCAGTGACGATTACGGGCGAGACAAAGCGGTTTGAGCACGGCGTTGATAGCGGCAATAAGCTGACCAAGGATTTCTGCACGACATGCGGATCGCAAATGTTTGGCGGAAATGTGGGTCGCCCGGGCATGGTCGCGCTCAAAGCTGGCAGCATCAATGAGAAAGAGCATATCAAGCCACAATTCAACGTCTATGCCTCGCGCAAACTTGATTGCGTGATTTTGGACGACACTATTCCAGCCTTTGATAAAATGCCTGGCTAAGGCGCGGATAGGCGTGATCAAGCACGATTTTGGTCGTTCTGTATATAGAACGTGTGTTTTTTATATAGGATATTGAAAAAGGCGCGGACAATCGCTATGTGGCTTTCGAACCTCATCACGGAAGCCTCATGTCCAACGTCCCTACTGAAGAAAAAGTCCTCGATGTCGAGCACTATACCGATCGCCTGTTCCGCTTTAGCATAACGCGTCCGCCGAGCTTTCGCTTCCGCACGGGCGAATTTATCATGATCGGTCTGCCGAAAGAGGAAGACCAGAAACGCCCTATCATGCGCGCCTATTCTATCGCCTCACCTGCGTGGGATGAGAAGCTCGAATTTTATTCGATCAAAGTGCAGGACGGGCCTCTCACGTCGAAGCTTCAGAAGATCAAAAATGGTGATACGGTGCTGCTGGGGCGCAAACCTGTCGGGACTTTGGTCTTGGATGCGCTGCTGCCTGGGAAGCGTTTATGGATGTTCTCAACCGGCACAGGCATTGCGCCATTCGCCAGCTTGATCAGGGATCCTGAGACATATGAGCGCTATGATGAAGTGATCCTGACCCATACTTGCCGCGAAGTCTCTGAACTGACTTACGGCAATCAACTTGTCGCGGACACGATGAATGACCCGCTCGTTGGGGAAATGGTGCAAGGCAAGCTAAAGCATATTACATCTGTCACGCGCGAAGATTACCCGCTCATAGGTCGGATTACGGATTTGATCCAATCTGGCAAATTGTTTGAGGTAGCGGGCACGCCAAAACTCAACCCAGCGGAAGACCGTGTCATGATTTGCGGCTCTAAAGAGATGATCGACGATACGGCCAAGATGGTCGAGACATTCGGTTTGACGGAAGGCTCAAACTCGCAGCCCGCCGAATTCGTCGTCGAAAAATCATTCGTCGGCTAGGACGGCCTCGCCTATTTGCTACCGCCCAGTATCACCCAGTGTGAGCAGAGCCAGCCTAACGCTAAAGCCGTTAACGCTGCGAATGGCGTCATTCTCAAAATTATTGCGCGTATAAAGAAACTCAATCAGCGTGCAGTCATCTTCATATGTCAGGCCAACGGTCTGTCGCCGCGCTGTATCGGCATCAACATCGTAAGATGCCGTGTATTGTGTGCGCCACTTATCATTGATCTTCATGCCAAGAAACCCAGACAACTCTTCTGACGGGGCAGAGGGATCGAGCAGTGTGTTGCGGGCTTGAGTATTGAGTTTGTAATATCGCCCGCCGACTTGGAACCGCTGGCCTGAGTAATTCAGGCTGGTATCAATCCTGCGGAAAATATCGTTGTCATCATCATAACGCACGCGGGTGAGGGCTGAAAATTTCGACCCGAGGTTCAGCGAAACTTGGCCTACAATGTCCGACTTCACACCTGACAGTCCTGAGCCCGTGCCGAAATCGTCCCGTGCGTCGATGTCGTCTGGACGGTTGATATAGCTCTGCCCAATGAAGACTTCAGCTGCGTTCAAGCCGCCCCATTCCGCCCGCAATGACCCGCCGACATCGGCTCGTAGGCCTTCTTGCCAAAAATCATAGCCCGTCGCTTTATTCGTTTGCCAGAACAATGCCTGATCCAAATCATCATTCAGCGCGTCTTGATATAAGGTTTCTTCAACCGTTGTCCCTGTGGGGGTAAAATAAAACTGATCGGTCTTGGCATCGCCAAAGCTTTGGGTCACTTGAACGCGCGGCTCCAATATCCAAGATACATTCCCGCTAGCCTTGATAAAGGGATAGCGAATATCCACGCCAGCTTGACCGAGCGTCCGCGTGAAATCCGTCTTCTCGCCGTCCTCGGGTTCCAATTCAAAGAAATCAAACCGCGCATTGGCGAAAGGCTTTACCTCGACGCCGCCCGGCGCAATCACCGTCTTTGAATAGTCCAAGCTTGTTGTGGCGCGGGTATAGTCTGTGCCGTTTTCACGGGTCAGGATTGTCGTGTCGGCTGCCAGTTTAATGCGGCCGCCCAAGGCAGGGTCAGTCCAGTATTTTTCCAGCTCAATTTTCGGTGCCAGCACAGGCAATTCGCCGTCATCGATATTGGCGGCAAACAGTCCCGTATCCAGTTCAATAACGCGCGAACGCAAATCTTGACGTCCAAAGGCGGAGATCGCGAAACGATAGCTGTCATCGCTGCCAACCAGAAAGGCTTGAGACGTATTTCGACGGGATTCATTTTCATACAGACCGCGTGTCGGATGGACTTCTTCTAGGTCATAGCGATTGAGGTAATTGTCATCCGTCGATAGCTGCACGCCAAAGCCATATGTCCACGTATCATTAGGCTGGAAATAGCCGTCCGCATAAATATGTGACCGCCAGCGCTTGCCTAGCGGGGCAGCTTCGGGATTGATGAAAGCAGCTGGGTCATCAAATGACTCGCCATTGCGATCAAACACGCTGCCATAGGTGAAGCTACCCTCAATATCGATACGACCCGTGTGGAATTGTCTGGCGAATTGGTATTCAAGCAGCGGGTTGACTTTGGTCCAGACGCGCGGCGTGATTGTGGCTTCGGTATAATCATCAATCGCCCAGTAATAGGGCGTCCGTGTACCAAGGCCTTTACTGCCTGATAAGTTGATAAAGGGCGTCAGAAACCCACTACCACGTTCCGCGCTGGGATCAGGGTGAGCGAGATAGGGCGTGTAAAAAACAGGCACGCCGAGAAACTCAAACACGGCGTCATTATAACGGACAGTTTTCGTGTCTTTGTCTTGACGCACACGCCGCGCTTTGATGCGCCAGCTTGGCTTATCCGTGCTACCGTCCGCGTTTTTGCAGACTTCACAGGCGGTATAGTAGGCATTGTATAGTTCTAGCTCGCCGTTTTCTTTGCGTGTCACAAATCGCGCCGCAGTAACGCCGCCGCCAGGAATTCGAGCGATGAAGTTGGACGCTGTGCCAGCTTCGAGTTGATCTGATAGTTCTAGCTTGTCTGCATATTGTGTCGAGCCAGTGGCGTCGATCAAAACGACATTACCGCTGGCGATCACTAGGCCCGTATCGAGATTATAGACCACACTATCGGCGCGCAAAGTGCGATCTTGGTAGCGACCCTCTACTTCGCCTTGCGCGGTCAGCAGGTTGGAGCCTTCGTCATTGATCAATTCATCGGCTTCAAGATAGATAATATCGGGGTCGCGAAAGGGGCTATCAGCCGCCAGTTGTAAGGGGCGGTTTGTGCCTGCCGCGGTTTGGGAGGTCGCTTGCGTGCCGACTATCTGCGCGGCAGCGGCACTCGCAGACATAAGTGCCGTCGTGCCAAGCGCAACGCTCAGCAGCGAAACCAAAGGGGCGCGGCAATATCTGACGGAGCGTTTTGCCAAGAATTTGCCTCACTTCGTAATTTCTGCACCCGCAAAGGTGCGGCGCGCATGACTCGTAACGCCATAATGAATGGCAGAGGCGGGGTCTAGCCGCAAGCACCAGATTTGCACGACTTACAGGTTAAAATTTGCTCATTTGCCTTCAACATGCTGCCTGACGACATGCGTCTCTAAAAATTGTCAAATTCCTCTGAATAAATTTATTAGTTTTTATCCAATTTGCGTTTAAGACGGAGGTCTTATGGCGAAGACACACAATAATCCAGATGGTGCAGATAAAACGGGGCTGCGTTCCCCCGTCGGCGAAACGCTGAAAGAGGCGAAAGATGCCTTTATCGGTGTAGGTATTTTATCGGTTTTCATCAACCTGCTAATGCTGACGGGTCCGATCTACATGCTGCAAGTTTATGACCGTGTCTTGAGCAGTCGGTCTATGTCGACTTTAGTGATGATATCGATCCTCATGGCGCTTCTCTATGCTTTTATGGGCTTCTTTGACTTTTTGCGGTCTCGTATTTTGGTCCGAGTCGCTGACAAATTCGAGCGCACACTCAATGCATCGACGTTCAAGTCATGGGTCACCGCCAATGTGCGCGGGGGCAAAATGGCGCGGTCAACGCCGTTGAACGACATCAGCACGTTTAAGCAATTCTTATCAGGTTCTGGCCCTAGCACATTTTTCGATATGCCGTTCGCGCCATTATTTATCGTCGCGATTTTCTTCCTTCACTGGACGCTCGGACTGCTCGCGATTGCGGGAGCGGTGGTTATCGCGATTTCAGCTTTGATGAACAATGCGCGTATGAAAAAACCGCTTGTCGAGTCGATTAAGATGCGGCGGCAAGAGCAGGTTTTTGCTGCGCAAGCGCAGCGCAATGCCGAAACAGTCGAAGCGATGGGCATGGGAGAAAATATTCACCGCCGCTGGAACGAATTTAACGCACGTGGAGGCGCGGATGCGCGCACAGCCAGCGACCGCTCTGGCGGGGCAGGGGCATTTACCAAGGCTTTCCGCATGTTTATCCAATCCGCCATGCTTGGGGCAGGCGGCGCTTTGGCGATCAAGCAGATCATCACGCCCGGTGCGATGATTGCGGGTTCCATCATCCTTGGCCGGGCTTTGGCGCCGATCCAGCAAGCGATTGGTCAGTGGCGCAGCTTCGGTGCAGCCAAGGATGCTTATGGACGTCTGAACGAATTTTACGAAGAAACATCAATCGCTGACATTGTCACGCAACTGCCAGATCCCACAGGGGTCATAGCAATCGAAGCCGTTAGCGCGGGCCCTCCGGGTGCAACGCGCCCTGTCGTGGATGGTCTGAACTTCCGTCTCGAACCTGGACAGGGCCTCGGCGTGATTGGTCCCAGCGCGTCTGGCAAATCCACTTTGGCGAAATTGCTAGTGGGTGTCTGGGCGCCGCAACGTGGGTCGATCCGTTTGGACGGGGCGACTTATGATCAGTGGGACCGCACACAAATCGGCCGTTTCATTGGCTACCTCCCACAAACTGTAGAGCTCTTTGACGGGACAATCGCGGAGAATATCGCGCGGTTTGAACCTAATGCCACGGACGAAGCTATTGTTGCTGCGTCAAAATGGGCGGGCGTATACACGAGCTTATTTTGCGCTTGCCCGAGGGATATGAAACGCGTGTGGGGCTGGGGTATTCAGTGCTATCTGGCGGACAGATGCAGCGTATTGCACTGGCTCGCGCACTTTACGGCGACCCGGTCCTGATCGTCATGGATGAACCCAACGCTAGTCTGGACGCAGAGGGCGACGCGGCGTTGACCCGCGCGATTTCCATTGCGCGTCAGCGTAAGAAAACCGTCATTGTCATGGCTCACCGCCCAAGCGCGATCGCTGCCGTTGATACTTTGCTCTCACTGCGCGAAGGCAAGCAAGACTTGTTTGGCCCCAAGGAAACCGTACTGGCCGCTTTAGCGGAACAGCGCAAGTCAGGACAAAAACCAGCGCAGAAGTCGCCAAATGCCAATAGCGCTAAACCCGCCTTAGCTCTGGCAGCCACTGGCAAAGACAAGTCTACGGCTCCCCGCCAACCCGCCAGTTCACTCGCCAATCGCGGGTTTATGCTGACAGGGCAAGGTAAAGCGCCTGTGAAAACCGCCGCAAAAAAGCCAACGACGAAACGGTCTAAAACGGCTAAGCCAAAAGCACAGCCAGCCTCTAAAGGAGACGCATCATGAATGCGCAGCTCCCACCTGATTTACAGGCACAACTCGCTGGACTAGCGGGTAAAAACCCCGCCAAACCGCAAAAAGAACCCTATGCGGCTTATCTGCGCTGGGGCTTTATCGCTATAGCCGCATTGATGATAGGCGTCTTCGGCTGGGCCGCTTTGGCGCAGATCAAAGGCGCTGTGTTGGCTCCGGGTATTGTTGCGATTGAAGGCAAACCTAAGCTGATACAGCATTTGGACGGCGGTATTGTCGGCGAAATTTTGGTCGAAGAGGGCGATACGGTGGCGCAAGGCGAAGTCCTCATGCGTCTCGACCCGACGCAGTTAGAAGCCAATCGCGAGATCGTCACGCTGCAATATAACGAGACGCAAGCGCGCGTCTATCGCTTGCAAGCAGAACGTGACGGCCTTTCGCAAATTGTCTGGCCAGAGGCATTGTTGGTAGCACGGAGCCAGCCTCGCGTTGAGCGGGCAATGGATGGGCAAGAAAAACTGTTCCAAGCGCGCCGTATCGCGATTGGTGGACAGATTAGCCAGCTGCGCGAACGTAAATTACAACTGGGTGAGCAAATCAACGGTCTACGCGCGCTCATCAGTTCCAAAGAAAGCCAATCCGTGAAAATTCGCGAAGAGGCGAAAGCCAAGCGTGTCTTGGTTGATAAAGGCTATCTGGGTAGGCCCGCCGTCCTCGCGCTCGAGCGTGAACAGCTGCGGCTCGAAGGTGATATTGCTAATCACCAAGCTGATATTGCGCGCCTTGAGGGCAGCATTGTCGAGACGGATCAACAGATCAGCCAGTTGCGTCGTGATCGCCAATCCGAAGTCTTGACCGAACTCCGCCAAGCCGATGCAGAAGCCAGCGGTTTCTTGGAACAGCTCATGGCAGCAACGTCGAAGACGGAGCGGATCGATATTACTGCACCTGTGGCTGGCGTGATCCACAATATGCAGGTGACGACGATTGGCGGCGTCGTGACGCCTGGCCAAGAAATCATGCAGATAATTCCGTCCGATGCGCAGTTGATTGTCGAGGCACAAGTCGCCCCGCAGGACATCGATCAAATCTATCAAGGCCAACCGACCAATGTGCGACTTTCAGCTTTTAATGCGCGAAAAACGCCAGAGCTAACAGGGCGTGTGACGTCCGTGGCGCCCGACCGTCTGATAGACCCTGTGACAGGCTACCCTTATTACGTTGTGCGGATAGAAATCCCGCCAGAGGAACTTGCCCGCCTAAATGAAGGGCTCACCCTGATCCCTGGCATGCCAGCGGAGAGCTTTATGCAGACAGATAATCGGTCTGTGCTAAGCTATGTCCTCAAGCCTGCGTCAGACGCAATGACCCGTGCGAGTCCGCGAAGAGTAGAAATCCAACGCGCTATTGCGCTGTAAAATTGGCCCTACCAATAACTGCGGAAACTCTACCATATTGGATTGACATGTTTATTCTTTTTCCCACATTAAGTGGGACGGAGGACTGGAAATATGCAATTTAAATATCTGACTTTAGCTTTCATTGTGAGCCTAGCCAGCGCGGGTATGTCCGCAAATGTCTATGCGCAGGACAGCAATGCGTCCTATCCTCCATTTGAGCTAGACGATTGGTATTTGGGCTTGCCGTCTGATGATGATGGCAATGGGAAATCTGACAGCATAAGCGAGACGGAGCTGGCCAATGGCTGGACCGATCCGCGATATTTTTACCCCTCTGATGACGGCGGCATTGTTTTTAAAGCGCCCGTAAAAGGCGCGAAAACGACCAATACGACATATACTCGGACGGAGCTGCGCGAAATGCTGCGTCGCGGAAACAAAAAGCATAAGACGTCTGAACCTGGTAAAAATAACTGGGTCTTCTCGACCGCAGCAAAGCGCTACCGCAAAAAGGCTGGCGGCGTTGACGGTGAGCTAGAAGCAACGCTGGCGGTCAATCACGTGACGACAACGGGTGATAAAAGCCAGGTCGGTCGCGTGATTATCGGGCAAATTCACGCCAAAGATAACGAACCTGTACGGCTCTATTATCGCAAGCTGCCACACCACACCAATGGGTCACTCTATTTCGCCCACGAGATCAACAACCCTAAGAGTGAGTTTTACACGCCTCTGCTGGGGGACCGCTCTAACAGTGCCGATGATCCCGTTGACGGTATTCCGCTGAATGAGAAATTTGGATATAAGATCGTGGCACTCGGCGATGCTTTGCAAGTCGATATCCTACGCCAAGGCAAAGTGGTAGCGCGCAATCGCATCGACATGAGCAAGAGCGGCTACGCACACCGCGATGAATATATGTATTTCAAAGCGGGCGTTTATAACCAGAATAAGACTGGGGATGATGACGACTATGTCCAAGCGACATTTTACGAACTCGTCAATCGCCACGAGTCGCCAAAATAAACTACACTAGAGCTTGGTGGGCGGGTAGCCTGTCCACCGTTTGACCGTCTTCATCACAAGCGAACTTTGTATCCGCGAGACATGTGGCAAAGCGGAGATCACCCGCTTATACAGCCGCTCATATTCTTGCGTATCAGGCGCCGCGACTTTGATCAGATAATCCGCGCTGCCCGTCATCAGGTAACATTCCAACACTTCGG
Source organism: Litorimonas sp. RW-G-Af-16 (assembly GCF_048319245.1). GTDB lineage: Bacteria > Pseudomonadota > Alphaproteobacteria > Caulobacterales > Maricaulaceae > Litorimonas. The sequence goes on along the minus strand of NZ_CP166993.1, from coordinate 1,748,966 downwards.
GGCGGGCCATGGCGGCGCGCTCAAACTCTGATAAAATTTTCTCGCTTTGCCCCTCCAGCGTGACTTCTACGTAAAATGTCATGTTGTAGCCGAGTGCTTCGCCAGACAGCCGCGCGGCGTACCGCTCAATCACACCCTTGCTCTCTAATATACCGATGCGGCGGTGGCACGCTGAGGGCGAAAGGCCGACATGTTCCGATAATTCCGCGATAGATTGCCTAGAATCCTGCTGAAGTTGATCGAGTAATTTTCTGTCAATATTATCAATCATCGAATAATTTATCCAAAAACTAAATATATGCTGAATTATATTCTGAATTTATCGATTAAAGCAATAAAAATTGAAAGGTCTTTCAATTCGGCATTTGGTAATTTGTACAAAATATATTGGAGGAGGGCGTCATGCTAATCGGTGTTCCAAAAGAGATTAAAAACCACGAATATCGCGTTGGCTTAACGCCAGAGAGCGCGGCGGAGTTGATCCAAGACGATAATGAAGTTTGGGTCGAGACGGGCGCAGGACTTGGCATCGGCGCGACGGATGAAGAGTATATCGCCGAGGGGGCCGTGATCAAAGCGACGGCCGAAGAAATTTTCGCCAAGTGCGAGATGATCGTCAAAGTCAAAGAGCCGCAAGCGATTGAGCGCGCTATGCTCCGTCCCGGTCAAATCCTATACACCTATCTCCACCTCGCGCCTGATCCAGAGCAGACGGCCGAGCTGATTAAATCCAAGTCGATCTGTATTGCTTATGAAACAGTGACGGATGATTACGGCGATCTGCCTTTGCTGAAGCCAATGAGCCAAGTCGCGGGGCGTCTCGCGATCCAAGCGGGGGCCAACGCGCTGCAGAAAGAAAATGGCGGACGGGGTGTGCTGCTCGGCGGTGTGCCGGGCGTAAATTCTGGCAAAGTCTTGATCATTGGCGGCGGCGATGTTGGCTATAACGCTGCGTTGATGGCAGTTGGCATGCAAGCCGATGTTACGATCCTAGAGCGCTCTAACGAAGTTATGGAAAAGCTCTCTTATGAATTCGGTGTGCGGGCCCAAGTCGAGCGCTCTACGCCAGCAGTTCTGGCGCAGCGTTTGGCAGAAGCGGACATGGTCGTCGGTGCCGTGTTGATCCCGGGGGCCGCTGCCCCGAAACTGGTCAGCCGCGAGATGTTGAAGACGATGAAAGACGGGGCGGTGTTGGTCGATGTCGCGATTGATCAAGGCGGTTGCTTTGAGACGTCCAAGGCCACGACCCATGCTGACCCGACCTATATCGTTGATGGTATCGTGCATTACTGCGTGGCAAATATGCCCGGCGCGGTAGCGCGGACGTCGACTTATGCTCTGAACGCAGCGACGCTGACGCACGCGAAGCAAATCGCACGTCACGGCTGGAAAGCGGCGCTGGCAGCGGATAAGCACTTGCTGAACGGGTTGAACGTCTGTGAGGGCAAACTGACCTATGCAGCAGTGGGCGAAGCGCAGGGCTTGGAGACGGTTGATCCCGCCTCTTGCCTCTAGGCTGATCCCCCGCGATAAGCGGGCATGATCCTCAACACACATTTGCCGTTTCAGGCTTGGCGCGACCCGCAAACGGCGCGCCTGCCTGGAATGCAGCGGGTGGAGATTGCCGACTGGCTTGCACGGTCAGAGACGTTTGACGCGCAGATGGCGTATCGACGCAACTTGCTGCGGGAGAAACGCGACGCAGTGTTTGTCGCGCAAGTCGGGGCAGATGCAGCCTGCGAAGAGTTACGCGACCTGATAGGTGTTCCAAAATCTGACACCCATCCGCTGATTGACGCCGCCCTGAACATCCAAGAAGACCTCTGCATCCTGCAAAAGCGCGGCGATGATCATATCCTGACTGCAGCCGTGATGTGCTTCCCTAGCAGCTGGGATGTGCGGCAAAAGATCGGGCGGTCTATTGCGAGCATCCACACGCCAGTTGCCGAATTTACGCCCGTGGCGTCGATCGTCGAGCGTATGCTATCTGCGATCCGTGTTGAGCAGCCCTTAGGTCGCGCAAACTTCCTCATTTATACAGACCCCGAATTGCATCAACCGCGCGGGGAGGGCATCGCGAAGCCGATTGACCCGACGGCGCCGCGATATGTAAGGGTAGAGCGGCAGACCTTTCGCCGTCTGCCAGAGACGGGCGCTGTTGTTTTTGCTATTCACACCTATGTCATCCCCGCGCGCAACCTCTCTGCCGAGGCCCATGCTGAACTCGCGCTATTCAAACCCGACCTCTTGCCAAAACCTGACTAGCTAAGGCATAGTTGAAGAAAGAGGAGAGACGCCATGAACGCCCAGAATCAAGCTATGCAGGTGGATGCTGGATTTAATATCCCTGATCCCATGGCGATTGAACGTCTTGAAGGCAAAGTCAGCGACGCAGAATGGGCAATGCGAAAGCAACTCGCTGCGACATATCGTTTGTGTGCTATGCATGGCTGGACGGATCTGGTTTTCACGCATATCTCGGCGCGTCTGCCAGATGAGGACGGCGAGCATCGTTTCCTGATTAACCCTTACGGTGTGATGTTTGACGAAATGACGGCTAGCGCCCTCGTGAAGATCGACATGAATGGGAAGGTCTGCCAAGACACACCTTATTTCATCAATCCCGCAGGCTTCACAATCCATTCCGCTGTCCATATGGCGCGTAAAGATGCGGGTTGCGTGATCCATGTCCACACGCCTTACGGCATGGCTGTCAGTGCGCAGAAAAAGGGTCTGCGCCGCTACACACAAATGTCGATGCAGGTCTATAATGATCTCGCCTATCACGATTATGAGGGCATTGCGCTGGAGCTAGAAGAGCGGGAGCGCATCGTCGAGAATCTTGGCGCAAAGAGCCTGTTAATGCTGCGCAATCACGGCACGCTGACTTTGGGGCCGACGTGTGGCACGGCATTTCTGCGCATGTATTTCTTGGAAAATGCCTGCAAGGCGCAGATTTTTGCGCAAAGCGTGGGCGGTGAAGAACACTTGATCGAGGAGCCCGCAGAGATGGGCGACCGCGTCTATATGCAAGGCGCAGCCGCCTTTGTGCCAGGCATGGGTGATAATCTCGTCTGGCCTGGCCTCATGCGTAAACTCGCGCGCACAAACCCTGGTCATAATCACTAACGGGCCAAGAAAGACATTCATCCTCTTAGGACTTCATTAAGCGCACTCCCCAAATATGATCGCATGATACGCGATTTTTTGATCTATTCGAGAGGGGGGCCTGATGGGGGTGGCCTAAATGAGAATGATTGAAACATTGTGCGCGATTCTATGGGCGGGGGCGACAGTCGTCGTGCCCACTGAATGTCTTGCTGATCCAGCTTCGCCTGATCAATTCACACCGAAAATAACAATGCCGCCAGCGACTATACGAAAGCCTGCTTACGATCTGCGCCATTCTCGTCCTTCGCCCGCGAAGATGAATATGGTGACGATCCAACCTGGTAAGGTCATGCTGGGCTCGCCGCGAGGACAGGCCAAACGGCAACGCTTTGAAGGGCCGCAGGTCGAAGTCAACATTCCCTACCGCTTTGAAGTCGGCAAATTCGAAGTCACCTTTGATGATTGGAATAATTGCCTCGCGGGTGGCGGATGCCGGGGCTATCGCCCTAAGGATAAAGGTTGGGGGAAGGGCAAGCGCCCTGTCACCAATGTTAGCTATGATGATGTGCAGAGCTATATTCGATGGCTAAACCGATCTACGGGACTGAAATACCGTCTCCTGTCAGAAGCAGAATGGGAATATGTTGCCACAGCCAATAGTGGCGGCTCCATTTGCGATGGGCCACGCAATTTCTGCCCAAGACGCTAATTTCGACGGCGCAAATCCATATGGCGTCAATAAAACTGGCCGATATTTGCGCAAAACGCTTCCTGTCGGCAGTTTCGCACCGAATAATTTTGGTCTCTACGATGTTCACGGGAATGTCTATGAGTGGGTCGAAGATTGCTGGAGCCCGACACATGAGGGCGCGCCGACCAATGGGAAAGCCCGCAAGAACGGGAACTGTAAGTTCCGCGTGATGAAGGGCGGCTCTTGGGTTACGCACGGCTACCAAATGCGCAAGGGCGCGCGGATCCGTTATGTGACGGATTATCGCTATGATGATTATGGTTTCCGCATTGCTCGCACGCTAGAGCCTGCTCGCTAAATCTAATGGACTATGAATTTAGTAGTCCTTTCTAAAATCTCGCGTTAAACAAACGCATGACACATTTAAAAACTGATTATTTGGTTGTGGGCAGCGGCGCAATGGGCATGGCCTTTGTCGATACCTTGCTCTCAGATTCTGACGCTGACATAATCCTGATAGATCGCTTTGCAAAGCCAGGCGGGCATTGGAATAATGCTTATCCCTTCGTGACATTGCATCAGCCTAGCCAGTTTTACGGCGTCCCGTCCAAGGAGTTATCGCAAGGTCGAATTGATACTTTGGGCCTAAATAAGGGACTAGGCGACCTGGCGACGGGCGCGGAAATTTTGGCCTATTTCGAAGATGTCATGCGCAATCGTTTTCTGACAAGTGGGCGTGTGCGCTACTTCCCGCTATGCGATTATCAGGGCGACGGCAAATTTGTGAACACGCTCTCGGGCGAAGAATTTGAGGTCGAACATGACAAGCTTGTCGACGCGACTTTCCTCAAGACATCTGTCCCGTCGACCCATACGCCTAACTTCACGATCGCCCCAGAGGCACGTTTTATGCCGCTCAATGATTTACCAAAACTGGCTGAGCCTGCGGCGGGTTACGTCATTATTGGCGGGGGTAAGACAGGCATTGATGCCGCGTTATGGCTGCTCGAAATGGGTGTGCCAGCGGATGATATTACGTGGATCATGTCGCGCGATGCGTGGCTGCTCAACCGCGAAAACACGCAGCCGACGATGGAGTTTTTCGAGCAAGCCATGGGCGCACAAGCGGGACAATTCGAGTCCATTGCGTCTGCGGAAACGCCCGAAGATATGTTCCTCAAACTAGAGGCTTGCGGTTACTTCCTGCGCCTTGATCCTAATGTTCTGCCAGAGATGTTTCACGGCGCGACGATCAGCCCAATGGAGGTTGAGGAGTTAAGAAAAATAAAAAATATCATACGCTTAGGACGTGTAGTTCATTTAGGCGAAAATGAAATCACCTTAGTGCAAGGCACGATTCCAACGTCGCCAAATCACATCCATGTCGATTGTTCGGCCTCTGCGATCAATCACAAAGACATCAAACCTGTCTTTCAGGGCAAGCTGATTACGCCGCAAACTGTGCGGGCTTACCAACCAGTTTTCTCTGGATCTATGATTGCACATATTGAGGCGAGTGACCGGACGGAAGCCGAGAAAAATGCGCTCTGCGGCGTTGTCCCGATCCCTGACACTTTGCATGATTATATGCGCATGACCGCTGCCAATATGATGAACCAAGTTCTATGGGGACAAGACAAGGAAATTCGCAAATGGATGGTGGGCAACCGCCTAGACGGTTTCTCGAAAATGGTCAGCGAAGTCGATCCAGACGACTCCGCAAAAGTGGATGTCCTCAAGCGTATGCGCGCGGCGGGCATGCCGGCCATGATGAAACTGCAACAGTTCTTGGCAGCTAATTAATTACATAAATTTTTTCCGTCGTGGTCTGTTCGCGAGGTCAGGAGCATCACATCGGAACGAAATCTAACTTCACGTATTTATTAGATAGATACCAATAAATACGAGGAGTTCTCATTATGCGCTTTGTCGCTCGCACTATTGCCGCCGCCGTTTTATCATTCACTGTCCGCGCTGTTTTGAAAGGCGCGACAAAGTCTGACAACTCTAACTGATTTAAAGACGCGCCTTAGCCCGTGCGAGGATGTCTGGATCAACATTGGCCTCTAAACGCTCGCGCAGTGCCTGACGGTCTTTGTTATAGTCTTCGACGGAACTATTGCCTGACTTCAAAACCCAGTAATAGGCATCTTCAAAATTCTGCGTGACGCCTTCGCCCTTCGCTAGCGTGAAGGCATAAAGAAATTGTCCTTCTGAGTCGCCACCTTCTGCCGATTTTCGGAACCATTCTGCTGCCTCAGCCTCAGACCGCTTCGCGCCCCACCCCTGATACACCCGCAAACCATAATCAGCCTGCGCCGCCGCATGACCACCCTCCGCTGCAATTTTTAGCCAGTGAGAGGATTTTTGCGCATCTGGTCGAATATCGTAATTTTCTGCATACATCACACCCGCAATATAAGCGGCCTCAATTTGCCCAGCCTCGGCCGCTTTTTCGTAGTGCTTTAAGGCTTCTTGAGGGTTGCTTTCAAACAGTGAGTCGCCGAGGCGCTTAGTCGCGTCTTTATCAAAACTCTCGGACGCCCGTTTGAGGTAAACTTGCTCTTGATCGGTGTTTGCGCTGACGCCTTGTCCTGTTCGGTAAAGATCAGCGAGTGCGCGCATAGCATCCGTGCGCCCACCATCAGAGGCACGCGTCAAATACGAGACCGCGTCCGCCGTCGTCAGGCCGCCTTGCTCCCGTATTCCCATCTCCCCCAATGCTACCAGCGCATCGGGATGGTTGAAAACAGCGGCTTTTTCATACCAACGCCGCGCTTCTACATAGTCAATTCGACCCGTTTCGCCCTTGCGCAGAATATGGCCTGCCATGACAGCGCCGTCCGTGCTGCCCGCTTTTGCGGCAGATTTGGCGAGCGATAAAGCTTGGTCCATTTGCCCTGAATTATAAGCTTTCAGAGCAGATTCCATGTCGGCGGACTGCGCGATAATTCCAGATGTTGGCGTGTTGGCGGATGCTGCTAGTGGCGCGAATGTTCCAAGCAAAGCGCAGAGAATTGCGAGACTGCCGCGGCTGGCCCATCGGGATGATCCCAGACCCCGCTGCTCACGGCGATAAAGTCCGCTCCCGCCGAGATCACTTCGGCCGCGTTGCTCACTGTGATGCCGCCAATCGCGACGCTCGGTATTTCGACGGCTTCGTGCCACCATGATAAAATCTCCAATTCGGCGCGGTGTTTTGGGGTCTTGGTTGGCGTTTCGAAAAACGCACCAAAAGCCACATAATCTGCACCAGAACTTGCCGCTTCAAACGCCAATTCCTTCGAATTATGACAGGTGATACCAATAATAGCATCCCCGCCCAACAGTTCACGGGATGAAAAATAGTCCATGTCGTCCTGGCCAATATGCGCCCCGTCTGCGCCAATCTGCTCGGCGAGGTCGGGACGATCATTGACCAATAACAAGGTATCATGCCCGTGACATATGGGTTTAATAGCGAAACCCGCCTGAACGATAGCTGAATCGTCCGCTGGCACGCCGTTCATGTCTTTGAGGCGTAATTGCACGCAGGCGACGGGCGAGACCGCCAAGGCTTGCTCCAGCAAAGTGCAAAAGGCGTGTAGGTCGCTGATAACGGGCGGCGTTAGCAAATAAATTTGGCACGGTACGATATCGCTGTTTTTGACCTCAGGTTGTTGCTTCGCCTTCGCTGCCTTCTTAGCTTTAGCCTTTGATTTCGCGCTCATAGTAATCTCGATCCATTGGGGGTGGGGCTGTCGGGGGAGAAGAGGACGACTGCGCCGTCCGCGTTGTGAAACCCGAGGGTCAGGACTTCGGACATAAATTTACCGATCTGGCGTGGCGGAAAATTGACGACAGCCGCGATTTGTTTCCCGATCAGCGCGTCAGGGCTGTATAGCTCCGTGATCTGCGCAGATGAGCGTTTCATCCCAATCTCGCCGCCAAAATCTATGTGCAGCTTGATCGCAGGCTTACGTGCTTCGGGATATGGCTCGGCCTCAATAATTGTGCCTGTGCGAATATCGACTTGCATGAAAGTGTCAAAATCGGTCTCGGGAGTCAGCGGCATGAGCTAGGTCTTTCTGCGGTCTTTGCGGCGTATCGTCTGGCGCTTCTAGTCTGATCATCGCGCGCTTGCAATTCTTGATCGACGGGCCTAACTCCCGCTTATGTCAAATCTCAATCCTGCATTTCAATCACTCTCTGGCCTTGGTCAAATCGCGGAGGATTATGATGCCGTTTTCTGCGACATATGGGGGGTTATTCATGATGGCCAAACCCCGTTCCGCGCCGCGTGCGAGGCGCTAGAGCGGTTCCAGCAGGAGCGAGGGCCTGTCATAATGCTCTCAAACTCTCCCAAGCCCAGTGTTGCGATCCCTGATAGCTTTCGCGAGATCGGCGTGCCAGGCGAATTTTGGGACGCGATTGTTACGTCAGGAGATGCGACGATTGATGAGCTATCGCGCCGCGCGCCTGGCCCTGCCTATAAAATAGGGCCGGAGCGGGATGATGTTCTCTATGACGGCCTCGAAATGCATTTCACAGAGATGAGCGATGCGGCCTTTATTTCTTGCACAGGCATGTTTGATGATGACGACGCGCCAGATGATTACGTCGAATTACTGACCAAAGCGCAGGAGCAGGGCTTGCCGTTTATTTGCGCCAATCCAGACGTCAAAGTGCGTGTGGGCGATAAAGTTATCTGGTGCGGCGGTGCGCTCGCGCAAATGTATGAAAAAATGGACGGCAAGGTCATTTACGCAGGCAAGCCCCACCCACCGATCTACCGCCTTTGCCGCGCTTGGTTGGAAGAAGTGACAGGCTACGTCCCGCCGCCAGAACGTATTTTGTGCATTGGGGATAATATCTTCACGGATCTTTTGGGGGCGCAGCGGCAGGACTATGACTGCCTCTTTATCCAAGACGGCCTTTACGGTGCGAAGACTGAGACTTTCAAAAACTTGCTGACGAAACATAAGATCACAGCACGATATATGGCGCCGAATTTATCGTGGTAAGCCCCCCGCGACTCTGCTAGGACACCCGTTATGACTGGTGATGTAAAATACTATCTCGAAGACCTCAGTGTTGGCATGCGCAGCGAAACGCGCGCGATCATCACAGAGGAGATGATCAACACATTTGCCGATATTACGGGCGATCATAACCCCATTCACGTCGATGCAGAATTTGCGGCCACGACTGCCTTTGGACAACGTATCGCTCACGGCGCTCTGTCTGCGAGTTTTATCTCCGCTGTGCTGGGCAATGATTTGCCAGGGCTGGGCGCTTTGTTCGTTGAGCTAAATCTCCGCTTCCGTAAGCCTGCCTTTATTGGCGATGAAGTGATCGCGATTGCAGAAGTGGCGGAGATCAACGAACGCTCTGGCCGTATCAAAATGAAAGTGCATTGCGAAGTGGACGGCGTGAAAATTTGTCGCGGGGATGCGGGTGTGATGGTGCAAAAGCGCCCAACATCGTAGCGCACGGGCCGCTGTCGTGAAAACGCTCACCGACTATAAAAATCTGTCGAAATCTGATAAAGGCGCCGTCATTGCGCTGGGAAATTTCGACGGGCTGCATCGCGGTCATCAGGCCGTTATCCGTTCGGCCCAAGCTATTGCCAACACGTTGGGCGCACCGATGGGAATTGGGCTGTTCCGCCCGCACCCATTCCGATTTTTTAAACCGGACGCGCCCGCCTTCCGCCTGATGAGCCCGCGTGTGCGGGCGCAAGTCATGGACGAGCTTGGCGTTGAACTGCTCTATGAAATTCCCTTTGACGACGATCTACGAGAGATGGACGACACGGAATTTGTTGAGCGTGTTTTGCATCAGGGCTTAGGAATTAAGCACGTTGTGGTTGGCGAAGATTACGGCTTCGGCAAAAACCGCTGCGGTAATATTGAGAGCCTAACGCAGCTTTGTGCTGAGCGGGGGATTGGCGTAACGGCCATGAGCCCCGTCGGCCTACATGAGCTATACGGTAAATATGGCAGCACTGAAATCCGCAAAGCGCTTAAGCAAGGCGATGTTTTTCACGCGCAACACATGCTGTCGCGCCCGTGGCAAGTCGATGGTGTGGTGCAAAAAGGACAGCAGTTGGGCCGCACGCTGAACTTTCCGACTGCAAACCTACCGCTCGGTGATTTGGTTGTGCCGAAGCTGGGGATTTACTGTGTTGAGACGCGGTTACAAGATGAGACGCTGTGGCGGCCTTCTGTAGCGAGCCTTGGTACGCGTCCAACTGTGGGCGGGGAGGGTGTTTTGCTGGAAACATTTATTCTTAATTTCAATCAAGACATTTACGGGCAAACGATTGATGTGCGCTTCCGTAGCTTCATCCGCGAAGAAGCGAAATTTGATGGGCTAGACGCTTTGACCGCGCAAATGAAGCGCGACGAGGCTGGGGCGCGCGCGATTTTTGGTCTAAATTAGACTGCAGCGAAACTCACTTCGTCTTATAAACTACGCCGCCCTTCATCACGAAATCTACGTCGAGCAATTCTGAAATATCGTCCAGTGGATTGCCATCGACCGCGATAATATCCGCGTGCTTACCCGCTTCTAGCGTGCCAATTTTGTCGCCCATTTCAATGTGCTTGGCCGCAATAACCGTGGCAGAGGTGATCGCCTCCATCTCGCTCATGCCTGCGGAGATCATATATTCAAATTCTTTGGCATTTTCGCCGTGTTTAGAGACACCCGTATCGGTGCCAAATGCAATGGTGACGCCTTCTTTATGGGCTAAGCGAAGCATATCTTCCATCTTTGGGCCGACTTCTTGCGCTTTGGCATAGCTCGCGGGCGGGAGGAAATCCCACTCTTTGACGGTCATGCCCGCCAGGACAGTTGGCACCAAAACAGCGTCGTATTTCTTGAACAATGCGGCGCTTTCGGCGTCCATATAGGTGCCGTGTTCAATCGATTTCACGCCAGCTTTCAGCGCGGCATCGATGCCGTCTTTGCCGTGCGCATGCGCGGTGACTTTGCGACCCATTGACGTAGCGGCTTCGACAATCGCCTCTAATTCGTCGTCAAACATTTGCTGACCCGTGCCAGCATTGGTGTTGGATAATACGCCGCCTGTTGAGGCGATCTTGATAAGGTCCGCCCCGTTCTTAATCGCCAAACGTGTTGCGCGGCGGCAGTCATCGTCCCCGTCGCAATTTGTTGGCTGTTGAAACAATGTTAGGATATCGGCGCGGTAGCCGTTTAACTCGCCGTGGCCGCCCGTTACGCTAACCCCGCCCGCCGCGCGAATATGTGGCCCCACAATTTTATTGGCCGCGACCGCCCGCGATAACGCCTTAATTTCAGGTGGCCCACCAACGTCTTGCACAGCCGTAAAGCCTGCCATCAGCGTCTTGCGAGCGTTCGCGGCTGCGTCATAGGCCACATCGCCTTGTTCCTTGGTAAATGTATCAATCCTCACGGAGGGACTCCACTCGCCGCGCAAATGGACGTGGCTGTCTATCAGTCCTGGGAGGAAGAACATCTCGCGCCCGTCAATAATCTTGGCGTCTTCATCATCTAGATAGCCAGGTTCTACGCCGACGATTTTGCCGTCCTTGATAATGATCGTCTGTTTCTTTTTCGCGCGCTTGCCTGGCACCGCCAAGACGGTTCCTGCGTGGATTAGGGTGTAGGCAGATGTGTCGTTGTGATCATCGGCGAAGGCGTCAAAGGCGACCCCAAATCCTCCGATGAGAAAAGCGATAGCGGCGGCGGAAGTTACGAGAGTGCGATAGGTCATACAGACCTGTTAACACTTTCTTAACGATTGGGAAGCGCTTTCGCCTCAGAGTTGATTGTTAAAATTCTTAGAGTTCCGACATTGCTAGAGGGCTGATTTGGCAATATCGCGGCGGCAGAACCCGTCGGGCCAATCAATCGCCTCATCAATCGCTTGGTATGCCAGATCGACTGCAGCTTTGACGGTTTTGCCTTGTGCCGTGACGTTCAAGACGCGCCCGCCATTGGCAAGGACCTTCGCGCTGTCAGCTTTTGTGCCAGCGTGAAAAACGACCACGCCCTCCATCTCGTTAGCAGCCGTAATGCCTTTGATCTCCGAGCCCTTAGCGTATTTTCCAGGATAGCCTTTGGCCGCCAAAACGACATTGACGACAGGGTCTTTCGACCATTTTGGCGCAGGGCAATTCTCCAAATCTCCAACTTCTGCCGCAATCAGGATAGGCAGCAAATCAGATTGAAGCCGCCGCATCAAAACCTGACATTCTGGATCGCCAAAGCGCGCATTATATTCGATCAGTTTCGGGCCGTCTTTGGTCATCATCAGGCCAGCAAATAGCACGCCCGTGAACGGCACACCGTCCTTCGCCATACCGTCCAACGTCGGCTGGATGATCGTTTTCATCACAGTTTTCAAGGCTTTATCGTCGAATACTGGGGCAGGGGAATAGGCCCCCATGCCGCCTGTATTTGGCCCTTTATCATCGTCAAAAGCCCGTTTGTGATCCTGCGCCGCGATCAGGGGCATAGCGGTTTTGCCGTCGCAGATCGCGAAGAAACTCGCCTCTTCGCCGTGCATGAATTCTTCGATCACTACCTTGGCGGAGGCGTCGCCGAATTTGCCAGAGAAGAACTCTTCCAATTCCGCTTCCGCCTCTTTCAGCGTTCCCGGCAACACCACGCCTTTGCCCGCCGCGAGTCCGTCTGCCTTAAGAACATAAGGCGGCGTCATGGTTTTGAGATAGGCTTTCGCCTCTGCCAAATCTGTAAATACGCCATAGGCGGCAGTCGGAATATTATAGCGGTCGCAAAGGTCTTTGGTGAAGGCTTTAGAGGATTCTAATTGCGCCGCCGCTTGGGTCGGGCCGAACACTTTGACGCCCATATCTTGGAGCATATCGACCAAGCCGAGCGCGAGCGGCTGCTCTGGCCCAACGACGACCAGATCATGTTGGTCACGCTGCACGAGGGCGAGCAGGCTGAGAATATCATCTGCTGCGATAGGAACAATGTCTGCTACTTCGGCAATACCTGCATTGCCTGGCGCACAGATCAACTCATCGACCATCGGACTTTGCGCTAGCTTCCATGCCAGTGCATGTTCGCGCCCACCACTGCCAATAAGAAGAACTTTCATATCATTCACCCTGATTCTACCCTTGCGTTTGATCGGGCCTTTTAGGTTATAAGCAGTTCCGAATCCATGCCTGAACTTGAAAAGAATTTATGCCCGAAACGCCAAATGATCCGCAATCCAATACGCCCGAATTCACAGTCTCCGAGCTAGCGTTTTCGCTTAAGCGTACGGTCGAGGAAACTTTCGGTCATGTGCGGGTGCGCGGCGAGTTAGGACGCGTGACGGTCGCCAAATCTGGCCATTGTTATCTGGACATCAAGGACGACAAAGCCGTGATCAATTCCATCGTCTGGAAGGGCGTTATGAGCCGTTTGTCCATGCGCCCCGAAGAGGGGATGGAGGTAGTCTGCGAAGGGAAGCTCTCGACCTATCCCGGCCGGTCTAATTACCAGCTAATTATTGATAAGATGGAGTTGGCAGGGGCTGGCGCGTTGATGGCGCTGTTTGAGAAACGCAAGAAAATGCTGGCCGCAGAGGGTTTGTTTGATCAGGCGCGTAAGGTCGATCTGCCGTTTATGCCCAAAACGATTGGCGTGGTAACGTCTCCCACCGGCTCCGTCATCCGCGATATTTTACACCGTATCTCTGACCGCTTTCCGAGCCATGTCCTTGTCTGGCCTGTCCTTGTGCAAGGCGACCGCGCGGCAGAACAAATTGCCAGCGCCATCACGGGGTTTAATTGCGGCGATGGGTTTCCGCGTCCTGACGTCTTGATCGTTGCGCGAGGCGGCGGGTCAATGGAAGACTTATGGTGCTTCAATGAAGAAATCGTGGCGCGAGCGGCTGCAGCCTCCGACATTCCGCTGATCTCTGCTGTGGGGCACGAAACCGATTGGACGTTGATTGATTATGTCGCGGATTACCGCGCGCCGACGCCGACAGGGGCCGCCGAAGTTGCTGTGCCTGTGCGGGACGATTGGTTGGAGACGATTGCAGATTATGGGCTGCGCCTGACGCGTGGGCTGCGCCGCAATGTGCGGGAGAAGCAAGCGGGCCTTGCCGCGGCGCGATTGCCGCGTTTGCAGTCCGTTCTCTCGCCTGTGCAGCAAAGGCTTGATCTGGCGAGTGCGCGTCTGCCTGCCCCGACCCGCCTGTTTGAACCTTTGGCACAAAAACTGGCCTTGCAGCGTTTACCTAGCCCGCAGCGTGTCGTGGAACGGGCGGCCAACGCTTTATCCGCACATCGTTTGCCGAACTTGGATCGGTTGCTCGATGTCAAACGCTCGCAGCTATCATCTCTGCGTCTGCGGGCGGAACCCCTACAGCGTGATGTGGAACGCAAAGAGGCGCGGGTTGCTAGGGCGACAGCCTCCATGGCGATGACCGCGAAACGCGATATACAGCGCAGTGCGGATCGCCTCGCAAGGGCTGGGAAATTGCTCGATGCCTATAGTTATCAGGGGGTTTTGGCGCGGGGTTATGCGCTCGTGCAAAACAACGCTGGCGATGTGGTGCGCAGTGAAGCGGCGGTTAAAGCAGGAGACAACGTGACGTTGACCTTTGCAGACGGCTCTCGGAAAGCTGTGATTGACGGGGCGGCGAGCGGGTCTAGCTCCTCGAAACCTAAACCAAAACTCGCCAAAAAACCAAAACCTAAACCGACTGCAATCGATCAAGGTAACCTCTTCTAATTTACCGCCATTGGCGTTAGGAACTCCCCATGACCTCATTTTTCCAAAGCCAAGGCGAAGCACAAATCCATTTTGGATCATCCGACTTCACGATCATGAAAACGGGTAGCTATGTGATCTGCGCGACGACGGGTGAACAAATCCCGCTAGATCGTTTGCGCTATTGGAATGAAGAGCGGCAGGAAGCTTATATTGATGCGGCAGCGTCACTGGCGGCGTGGCAGAAAGCAAACGCGTGATGCGGGCTGTCATGCTGACATCTTTGGCGCTGGCTTGGCCGCTTAATGCGTGTGCCGCCGAAGCCCCTGAGTCCGATCAGATAATCATGACGGAGCAGGAAAGAGCCAATGTTGAATATATTGAAGACCTGCAGTCTGACCTATTAAATGTGGAACTCGCAAAAATAACTTGCACAGGTGTGGCGCAGCAAGGCGGGGCGGTTATGTGCCAAACCGAACCCAATGCCAAAGTTAAAATTGCGCGATCCGAAAAAGATTTCTATTTCGAAAAGGCCAATGAATTTGGCCAATTAATTGTTGGGTTTGATCGCGATGAAACATCTAATTTTGTCGAAATTGAAGGTGAGCGCGTAAGTTTTGATTTCACACCCCGCAGCTATGACACGTCCCGAATTGATGGTCTGCCGCCCTCCCAAGTTTCCACATTTACCGAGGCGCAACTGAAGCGTATCCGCAGTTCCTCTGCCCGCAAAAAGCAGGGGTTTGCCTCCCGCGCCGAGGAGATGGGCTTCAAAGATGGCTTTATCCTTCCCGTCAAAGAGTTCACCAAAACGACCAATTTTGGCGCTCAAAGAATCCTCAATGGTGAGCCAAAAAAACCGCATTACGGCGTTGATCTGGCCGCCCCGATTGGCACGCCAATCTACGCGCCCGCAGACGGCATTGTGTCGCTCGCAGATGATGATCTTTATTTTGAAGGGGCTATGGTGTTGCTCGATCACGGGCAGGGCTTGATCTCGATGTATTTGCACACGGACGAGATTTTGGTCGAGCCAGGGCAGGTCGTGAAACAAGGCGAACAGATCGCGACGATTGGGTCAAAAGGCCGCTCGACGGGACCGCATTTGTGCTGGCGTTTGAAGTGGCGCAACCGTAATCTGGATCCCGAACTACTGACGGAGTGGCCCCAAGAGGGCTAAGCATCATGGCGAAAAAACCTGAAGATTGTCAGACTATGACAGATGTTCGCGCTGGCGTGGATGCGATTGACCGCGAACTTGTGCGCCTGCTCGTCACTCGCCAAGGCTACATGCACGCGGCAGCTCGGATCAAGACAACACGGGACGCAGTCTACGATGCTGCGCGGATCGAAGACGTAGTTGCGAAAGTGCTAGTTGAGGCGAAAGCACAAGGCCTCTCGCCTGATATTGCAGAGCCTGTCTGGCGCAAATTGATCGAGCGCTGCATCGCGCATGAGTTTGATCAATGGGACGCGACCAAAGGGCAGAAGTCAGCTTAGACTTATTTATATAAATTTTTTGGCCAACGACGATGCACCCAAAACCATTGGGCGGGTGCCTCTTGAATTCGGTTTTCTATAAATTGCGTCACTTGTTTCACACCGTTTAGAACGTCTGCATCGCGGTCACCTGAATTCATTAAATTAATCGGTTCGTAAAACCTCACAGTGAAATTTGCATCCTGTCGCGTCACCGCCATAGGTAGAAGCGGGCGACCTGTCTTGAGGGCAAGTCGCGTGGCCCCTTGCGCCGTCATCGCGTCTTGCCCAAAAAATGGAATAGCGAGTCCCGTGTTGAATTTCTGATCATTGAGCAGTGCCACGCTTTCTCCGTTTTTCAACGCTTCCAGCAATTCGCGACCGCCTTTATGTGTTGATTTTTGCACGAGGAATTTTGTGCCATAAGCCTCGCGCTGTCGCCTGACTCGCGCATCAATGTATGGGTTATTGATTTTACGATAGGTGATCCGAACAGGCAGACCAGATTGCGTCAAGACTGTTGCCATGACTTCCCAATTTGCGAAGTGTCCTGTCACGATAATGGCGGGGGCGTTGGTTTTGAAAATCTCCAAGCCCTCAATCGTCACGCGGTTGCCTTCATAGGGTTTGACGCGGTGCATCATAGGAAACTCGGCGAGCGTCCGACCAGTATTATTCCACTGTGCCTTGAGGAGGGCCTTGATCTCTGCAGGTGATTTATCTGGGAAAGCGATCTGTAATCCTCGCTTGGCAATGCGGTGCTTTGATGTCATCGGGCCAATAAGTCCAACAATTTTCCCGCCGAGCCAAGAGATACAGGCAAACGGAAAAAGCCGCAAAATGAATGTAACGCAATCATAGGCGAGCGCTTCTAATCGCCAGCCCAAACGCTTTCCCAAGCTCGGATTGTCGAGACTCATTTTGTTTTTGTCTGCGCGATGATTGGGTGCAGAAGCCGACGCAGCGTGAGTTCGTCCTCAAACACGACTGAGACGGGCCAGACATGCACGCCTTTGCGATACCCCTTTGGCAAACGGACGTAGTCTTTCTCCGTTGTGATCAGGGTCGCCTCATACTCGCTGGCGAGGAGGAAGAGATTTTCGATGTCTTCATCCTTATATTTATAGTGATCGGCAAAGGGGATTTCTTCGACGATATTTCCACCGTGGCGACGGAGGCTGTCAAAGAACTTGTTGGGGCGTCCAATACCTGCAAACGCATAGAGCTTGCCATTGGGCGGCGCGTCTTTGGGGGCGAGGTAAGCTGGAATGACGACTTGCCCTTTGAGTTGCTCGCGCAGGTGATCGTCGATTTCATATTCAGGTGATGGCTTCATAAGGATCACGGCATCGGCGCGCTCAAGCGAAGCAGAGAGTTTCTCGCGCAGCGGCCCTGCCGGAAAAACACAGCCATTGCCAAAGCCGACTTCGGCATCAACGACTAGCAGAGAGAGTGTCTTTTGCAGTTGCGGATTTTGGTGACCATCATCCATGACAATCACGGCTGCACCGTGGCTGCGGGCTGCGCGAGCCCCGTCATCGCGCCCTGCTGCGACCCAAACAGGGGCATACCGCGCGAGCAAAAGCGGCTCGTCCCCGACTTGCGTGGCGGTGTGGTCAGGCTGCACAGGCACGGGGCCTTTTTCCAGCCCGCCATAGCCGCGCGTCAGGCCGTGAACCTCTACCCCTAGTCGCCGAAAACTCTGCAATAAATAGGACGCAACGGGTGTTTTACCTGTCCCGCCCATCGTCGCATTCCCGACACAGATGACGGGGATACCGACATCGTAGCTATCTGTATCTTTGATGCGTTTGGCGGTGGCGAGGCCGTAAATCCATCCCAGCGGCTTGAGCAGGGTACGGATCATCGGCGCGGCGTCGCGCCCGTGGCGATGGTTCCAAAACTCGGGCGGTCTCATGGCGCAAGCTCTGATAATTGCGGCCTTGGCAAAATAGGTGATAGCTGCACCCAGACATAATCCAGTACTGCATCCCGACTCTGCGCGAAGGCGAGCGCTTGGGCTTGGCGATTTGCCAGCACTTCTGGATTTGAGAATAATTCGCTCACGGATGGTCCTATCATGGTCGGGGACAGAATACGCGCTGCGGCGTCAAAGGCAATCATCTCGCGGTAGCTATCTGCGAAGCTACTGATGTGTGCGCCCGTTAGGACGGCGTTGGAAAATTGCGCGGGCTCCAGAGGGTTATGGCCCATCAGCCCCTCAACCAGTGAGCCGCATACAAATGTGATGTCCGATAGCGTGTAAGCTAGTCCCATTTCCCCGATTGTATCGAACATATAAACGGACGTTTTCGCACGAGGCACATCCCCACGAGAGCGGATCGCGGTGTGGGTTTGCGCGAGCATTGGCAGGACTTGGTCACGCCGTTCTGGGTGACGCAGGGCCAGCACGAGCATGGCTCTTGGATGCGTTTTACGAACTTCTTCATGCGCGGCCAAGATCAAGGCTTCTTCGCCGCGATGTGTACTGGCTGCGCACCAAATCGGACGGTCTGTGATCTGTGTTTGTAGCTTAGCGAGTTCTACGCGATTGACGGGTAGCGCCGACGCCGCGTCTTTCAAATTCCCGCCGCTTTGCACAGCTTTGCCGAGCAACCAAGCTAGGCCATTGGCGGTGTCTTCATTGGCCGCCAGGATCAAATCGAAGCAGCCAAAGATCGCCTTGGCCGACTCTTGGCGTTTGAACCAGCCTTGTATGGATTTATCCGACATCCGCGCATTGATGAGCGCCATTGGCACACCGCGGACTTTGGTCTGTCGGATGAGGTTTGGCCAGATTTCGCTTTCGGCCCAAATCGCAGCATCAGGCCGCCAGTGATCCAGGAAAGCTTTGACCGCTTTGGGCGTGTCTAGCGGAACATATTGATGAAAGGCCCGGTCGGGTAGGCGGTTATCAAGCAGTCCTGCTGACGTGACCGTTCCGCTCGTGACCAATACATGCGCCGCAGGATATTGCGTCAGCACTCTCTCGATCAGCGGGAGCAGCATTGTGACTTCGCCAACACTCGCACCGTGCATCCAGAAAAGCTGTCCAGCAGGACGGGGCTTTGACGCTCGCCCGAAGCGCTCCCCTTGACGCGTCGGGTCTTCTTTACCCTTAAGCGCACGGCGCTTTAGCCAGAACGGGAGCACAGGCGCTAGCACACGCGTCAAGCCAGTATAGGCGCGGATGAGGCCAGTCTCGCTCATGAATCTGGCGCGATGGGGGTATGTCCCATAGCCATATCGGCATCTGCTAGAAATTGGTTCATTTCGCTCTCTATGCTCTGCCGAAGGGTTTCCATGCTGGCATCTGTGGCGTCTGCCGCCACATATTGCGGTGTTCCCCAGATAATGCGCCCGCGCCCGAAAGGAAGGGGGAGGACGAATTTATCCCAGCTATCAAATTGCTTGCGGTGTTTGACCGCGAATGTGCAAGGGAGGATGGGAGCCCCTGTCAACTTCGCCAAACGAAGCGAGCCGTCAGGGAGCCTTTGCCGTGGTCCGCGTGGCCCATCTGGTGTCACGACGATACACCCGCCCGCCTCAATCGCAGAGACAATATCCAGCCCCGCTTTCTTACCGCCTTTGGCCTTGGCCGCCATGCCGTCTTTTGCGGCCTTTTTCGCAGAGCCCCGAATGGTTTTGAGGCCCAGGAAATGCGAGGTATGCGCTACAATTTCTCCGTCACGAGAGCGAGAGATCAGGACATGAGGTGTCTGCCAACCTTTTTTCCACGCACTGGTCAGCATCATAAAACGGGAATGCCACGTCAATGCGATAAAGCCTTTGCCGCCGTCAATGATCGGCTGTGCGTGTTCCGCGCGTTCAATATCCCAGCGTGTTGTATATTTGACAACGGTCATATAGGCGGCGACGAGCCAGCCAATCGTCATTTGAACTGCGGTAGAGCGCATGAAGCGTTTGAACATGCGCTGCCCTCCTGTTAAGCCCGCCGTGAATTTAACTACGGCATAGGTGATA
This sequence comes from Litorimonas sp. RW-G-Af-16, assembly GCF_048319245.1. Lineage (GTDB taxonomy): Bacteria > Pseudomonadota > Alphaproteobacteria > Caulobacterales > Maricaulaceae > Litorimonas. Next base: position 1,728,997 of record NZ_CP166993.1, on the reverse strand, counting down.
TGGCACTCGACCTCAACAACCCAAAAGACCGAAAGCAGGCCTATCGTGACCTGACATGGGGCGATCACGGCTTCCTGCGCACATGGTTTCCGAACCGTCACGATCTGGGCGGTGGTATGTTCCGCGAAAATCAACCCTCGCCGAAGCGGATCGCCTTGCTGGCCGGAGAGGGGATTAAGACCATCATCAATCTGCGCGCTGAGAGTCCAAAGGGGTTTTATTTGTTAGAAGTTGAAGCCTGCGAGCAGCACGGGATTGAGCTAGTCGATTTCCGCGTCTATTCGCGCGACGTTCACACGCCAGAGAAAATTCGCGCGGCCAAAGAGCTTTTCGAGACGATCAAATATCCTGCGATGATGCACTGTAAATCCGGCGCGGATCGCGCGGGTTTTATGTCCGTCCTCTATCGGCATTTCCACATGGGCGACACAATCGCCGAAGCTCTGGCAAGTGAATTAACGCTTAAAAAACTGCATGTGAAGCAGGGCAAGACAGGCATGCTCGACTTCTTCTTCGATGATTATTTAAAATATGCGGAAACGCATGATATTGAATTCATTGATTGGGTCGAAAATGTCTACGACCCCGCAGATGTCAAAGCGCGCTTCATGGCGCAGTGGTCAGGCAATCCGATCAGCGAATTGCTGCGACGAGAGTAGAGGTCAGCTCTGTAGCTCTTTTAGTTTCTTGTAGATTCCACCTCGTTTTTTCGAGAGCGTTGCGTGCGTACCGGTCTCTACGACGCGGCCGTTTTCTAGCACATAAATTCTATCAGCCTTTTGGACAGTGCTGAGGCGGTGAGCGACGACGATAGTTATACGCCCTTGCGCGAGGCGGTCTAGAGCAGCTTGAACTTTAGATTCGCTCTCGGCGTCCAGCGCAGAGGTGGCTTCGTCCAGCAGCAGGATCGGCGCATCGCGGAGGATCGCGCGGGCGATGGAAAGGCGTTGCTTCTGCCCACCAGACAACCCCGCCCCGTCTTCGCCCAAAATAGTGTCATACCCATTTGGTAGCATAGAAATAAAATCAGCGGCGTCCGCCGCTTTGGCTGCGGCTTTAATTTCGTCGGGGGTCGCGTTTAATTTTCCAAGGCCGATATTGTCAGCGATAGAGGCATTAAACAAAGTCACGTCTTGGGAGACGAGCGCGATATTGGCGCGGAGACTGTCCAGCGTGAAGGCGCGGATGTCTTCACCGTCTATCGTGACCCTGCCAGATGTGGCGTCATAAAGGCGCGGAATGAGATTGATAATGGTCGACTTGCCGCCACCGCTAGGTCCGACAAGGGCGATGGTTTCGCCTTTGGCTGCGGACAGGTTGACAACCTCCAAAGCGGTTGTGCCGTCTTCATAGGTAAAACTAACGTCTTTAAATTCCACCGCACCAGACAGGTGGCCTGCGGGTTTCACGTCAGGCGCATTGGTGATGGCGGCGTCTTGGTCGATCATATCAAAGATGCGCGTGAGGGCGGCAAGGCCTTCTTGTATGACGTTATTGAGTGTGCCGAGCGCCCGCAAGCGCGGCGAGAGGATAAACACGCCAGTCAATACGGCGACTACGGAACCTGGCGTTGCATGATCATTATTCACCTGCCAAAAGCCAAAGATAAATATGCCAGCAATCGCTAGTCCGCCGACCAATGTCAGGATGGGTTCGACCCAAGCCTGCTGTGTCACAAGTTTCATAAATAGGCGGATGCGTTCATCAAATTCGCGCCCGATCCGCACGTCTTCGTGACCTTCCAAGCCGTAGGTTTTAATTAATTGCGCCCCTGAAAAGCTCTCTTTCAGGTGAGAGGTGAGCTTGCCTGTATGGGCTTGCACCTCTGCGGCGCTGCCGCGCAATCTCTTCGATAATTCAACAATCGGCCAGAGTGCCAGCAGGAATATTGCGATACCTAGCGTCAGCTGCCAGTTGAAATAGAGCATGCTGCCAACTGTGAAAATGACTGTCAGCGTGTCTTTAATTAAATTCGACAAAACACGGATCAGTGCGTCGGAAATCACTTTCACATCGAAGGTGAATTTAGAAATCAGATTACCTGTTTGCTCCCGCGCGAAGAGCGCAAAGTCTGCATGGTGGGTGGCGCGCAACATTTGCTTTTGCATTTTTGCGACTGTGTTAAGTGCGAGTGAGTTTGATAGTATTCGCTGGAAAAAATCAGAGATACCCGTCAAAAATGCGACACCCAATAGCACGGGCAGGATAATCATGGCGTAGCTTTGTGTCGCCTCCGCTGCGCCAACATCGCCCAAGCGTCCCGTTGCATCCACAAGCAACTTAAAGACATACATGAGCGCCGCAGTCGCCGCTGCAAACATCGCCATGAAAAATAAAGCGAGCAGAAAGCGCCACTTTTGCGGCCAGATATACTCCCGCCACAGACGTAAAATTCGTTGGCGATCAGTCATCGGATTGGGGGGCAGTTTAGCCAATGATGCCGTCTTTATCCGGGTCAATTAATTCATGGGCGTGTAGCACGAAATACCGCATATGCGCATTATCAACTGTGCGCTGTGCCGCAGATTTCCACGCTGCTTTGGCTTCTTCAAAATTTGGAAATGCGCCCACGAAATCGACCTCTTTGAGATTGGCGAATGTGGTCTTGTTCGGATCAAGAAGCTCTCCGCCAATGACAAGGTGGAGTAATTGAATATCTGTGCGGTCTGACATGGTAGTCCCCAAATGTTTAAACTCTTGTCGCTTATTCGTGCTGGTTTCAAATTGCGCGATAAGCGGCTTTACGCGCGCTAATAACAAAGAGTGCAGGCGCGGGCCAGCACAAATCACGCCTAGCCCTGATGTGGTTGGGCCGTCAAAGACGGGCGCCTTGCCGCGTAAGTCTGTGACGACCCCGCCAGCTTCGCTTACGATCAGGGCCGCAGCCGCGATGTCCCAATCCGATTTTGGCGTGAAGGCGAGGGCGGCGTCGGCCTGCGCACTGCCGACCAACACCATTCGGTAGGCCATAGAATTGACAACGCGGCAGTTCATTTCAGGAAAGCCCATGCGGCGAAATTTACGGGGGTAGCCAATCATGGTAATACCGTCGACCGCCTCGCGGTCTTTGACGGATATCGGCGCGCCGTTCAGCGTTGCGCCGCCGCCAAGAGACGCTGCGTAAAACTCATCCATAAGAGGATTGAACACTGCGCCCGCTACAGCATGTCCATTCTCGATGACGGCAACTGACACTGCAAAATTGGGAGTACGGTCGATGAAAGCGCGGGTGCCGTCAATGGGGTCAACGACAAAGCTGCGGGGACAGGCGTGGCGCGAATGATCATCCTTGGTTTCTTCCGATAGCCAGCCATAATCAGGACGGGCCGCCCTCAATTCTTTGAGCAAGAAATCATTGACGGCTATGTCCGCATCCGTGACGGGGGAACTGTCAGATTTGGCCCAAGCCACGGAGTCGTTGGCATGATAAGCTGCCTTTGCAATCTCGCCGGCCTCTCGCACGACTTTGGTCAGCAGCGCCAAGTCTTCGCGCGGCGGTACACATATCGGATTAAGATCCAGCAAGCGTGAGCCCCTCGCAGAGCAAAGACGGTGCAACCGTCGAGCGGTCAAAGATCAAGTCATTCGCGGGCACCATGGTCTTATAAATTTCGAGCAAATTCCCTGCAATCGTGACCTCGCTCACCGGATGAGTCATCACGCCATTTTCGATGTGAAAGCCCGCGACGCCGACGGAATAATCACCCGTATTGGAGTTCAAGGACGGGCCAAACATTTCGGAAATCAATAAGCCATTGCCGACCTCAGCGATTAGGTCTGCCTGCGTTTTGGTGCCGGCCGCCAGATAGGTATTTGATGTGCTGACACCAGGAGGGGCGCTGACACCACGTCCGCCATGGCCAGTGGGCGCTAGGCCGAGTTGTTTCGCGCTGGAGGTATTGAGCAACCACGTTGTCAAGATGCCATCCTTTATGATGGCCGTTTTGCTGACCTTCATGCCTTCACCGTCAAAGGGCTTAGAGGCTGGGCCGCGCAAACGCGACGGATCGTCAATAATCTGAATGTGCTTGGCGAAAACTGGTTCGCCCAATTTGTCTTTCAGGAAAGACACACCGCGCGCGATAGACGGCCCGCTGATTGCGCCTAACATCGCACCGACCAGAGAATTGGCGACGCGCTCGTCAAAGATAATCGGCATGGCGCCTGACGGAAGTTGCTTCGCGCCTAGACGCGCAATCGTGCGCTCACCTGCGCGACGGCCAACATCTTCGGGGGTGCGCAAATCGGATAACCAGCGGCGACTATCATAATCGTAATCCCGCTCCATTGCGCCGTTTTGCTCTGCGATGGCGGCAACTGATACGCCGTAATTTGACGACTGCCAGCCGCCTGCAAAGCCGTCACTTGTCATAAAAAACCGCGCGGAACTGCTGGCAGAGGCAGAGGCACCTTCGGCTTGATTGACGCCTTTGATAGATTTCGCGGCGGCCTCGACTTGCAAGGCGCGGTCTTTTAGATCGGCAGGCGACAGGTAAGTGCCGTCATAAAGCTCTAGCCCCTCAGCGTCGCGTTTAGCAGACCACAAGCTTTTGTCCGCTAGACCGCAATAGGGGTCTTCGGGGGCGAGTTTCGCCATGGCAACAGCTCGATCCGCGAGCGCTTCGATCGAGTCGGGCGAAATGTCGGAGCTGGAGACGCAAGCTTGGCGTTGCCCGACAAAGACGCGTAGGCCAATATCTCGACCTTCGGAATTGTCAATGTCTTCGAGCTTTCCGTCGCGCACAGTAATTGCAGAGGATCGTCCGTGACTGGCCAAGGCATCAGCTTGGGTCGCGCCCGCGCGTTTAGCCGCGAGCAGTAAAGCATCAAGGGCAGGTTTTAAACTCTGCGGGGTAATCGGATCAGCCAGGGCCATTACATAATCTCAAATGTGAAAACGAGATAGAGCAGCGTGAGTGCTGTGCCGAGCAAGGCCGCTAAAGTCAGCATCATGCCAGGCGCGCGCGTTGGGCCTACGGCGTTTTTGCCCGCCATACCCAAGGCATGCAGAACCCGTCCTAACAGAAATCCAGCGCCGAAGATATGCAGCAGGAGCGGCGAAGCGCCCATCATAGCAAGCGCCATTAATCCGATCAAAGCCAAGGGCGCGCTTTCCGTGAAATTGCCATGCGCTCTGATGCGTGACAGCAAAGTCTGGTCGCCGCCATCGCCAAGGCTAATGCGACCTTTGACCCGTACAAGACCGACGCGCAGCGTGAGAATAATCGCCAGAATCAGGTTGAGCGCCACGTATAGCGCCACGATTTGAAATAAAGTCATGAAGTTTTCCTAAGTTTCTGCTGGTAAGGCTCTGGCCTCTGCCATTGCCTTTAGATGAGACGGGGCGTCTTGGGCACCCTGTAATGCAAATTGACCATTATAGATAAATGTGGGCACACCAGAGATACCGAGACCACGGAAAAACATAATCTCGTTTTGCACGTCGATCTTATCATTATCGCTCGCCAGAAGATCTGCGACGATGTCACCGTCCATGCCAATCTCTTCGGCAATCGCACATAGCACAGCAATGTCGCCAATGTCTAAGCCGTCTTCGAGATAAGCCCGAAACAGGTTCTCAGCGCAGGCTGCGCCCAAGTCCTGCCCCTGCGCCCAGCGCATGAGACGGTGTGCTGACAATGTATTCGGGCGGCGCGTGATAGCATTGAAATCAAATGCGATGCCAAAATCTGGCCCAGCTGTTTCCAGATGATCGCGCATTGTTTTGAATTTGTCGCTAGGACCATCGCCGAATTTGGCTTTCATATAGGTTTTATAGTCCGCGCCCGCATCGGGCACAGTTGGGTCGAGCATGTAGGGGCGGAAGGCGATATTGACAGAGGATTTGAATTGCTTTTGCGCGACTTGGAACTGGCGATAACCTAGCCAGCACCACGGGCAGACAAAGTCCGACACCATATCGACTTCGATAGCGCTAGCGGAGGAAGATTTTGACGGTTTGGCCATAGGCGCGGTGTAGCCCGCCGCCTAGCACTTGTCTAAATCTATTTCAGGTTTTCAGCCTTGAAATAGGTCTGTGCTTCAGAACAACGCGCGCTGAAATCGGACTCAGATGTGAGGTTTGAGGTAAAGCGACTTAGGCGAGATATTTCTTCGTCTGTGTAGCCTTGCTGCGCGAGCGTCATTTTGATTGCGCTTTGGTTGGTATTCGGTTTTGCCGTGTATATCTGGCTCGCCACACGATACTCTCGAAGAGACAATTCGTATTTCAGGACGGTCGTAACGCACAGACATTCCGTTTTGTCTTTACCATCATCAATACATTGATTGGTGAGTGTCAGATCTTCGCGGGCAGTCGGCAAGTCGCGCGCAGGTGTCAGATCATCCTCCACCTGCGTCGCGGCCGCTTCAGCCAAATTTTGCGATGCCGCAAAGGGACTTGCCCCGCTAGTCCCTAATGCAATAATCGCTATTGGCAGAATCCACATTCTTGTACCGGACATTTGCGCCTCCGTTCCGTGAATTATGGTTAACATAAAATGAAGAACAAAGCTTGTGATCTGCGTCACGCTTTCTTGTCATTTTTGGCAGATTCTAAGAAAAAGCACTTTAGGAGACGTTTTCAACGGATAAAGTGAGGAATTTCAACACGGTATTGACCTCTGCTTCTGATAGTCCTTTGACCAATTTCGTATTGAAGTCGCGAAAGTCTTCCATCACAACTTCTCGTTTTGCCCAGCCTGCTTCCGTCAAATTGACGGTTCGTGTGCGGCGATCGCCATAGGAATTTTGCCGCGAGATTAGCCCCGCCTCAACCATGCGGTCTGTGAGTCCAGAAATCGCAGCGTTTTTTCGCCCGGTTCCAAGAGCGAGTTCGGTCAATGTGCAGCCATCGTGATAGCCCAGATAAATCAGGACAGCCGCCTGTGAACGACTGATGCCAGAGCCTTGCGCCAGAACATGCTCGGCGCGCTGCGCAAGTTGTTGGTGAGAGCGGTCAAGCAGGAAGAATAGGCGTCGGTCAACTGTACGGGCGATGGCCATGTAAACTTCCTCTCAAGCGACTTCTCGCCCAAAGGTAACACAAATTTGAAAAAACGCGTCTATAATTATGTTAGGCGTTGCGATCATCATAGGACTGTAACCAGTCGCCAAGAACTTGTTTCAGCCTCGCGCCCGTCGAAGAAATTCCTGTGTCGCCAGATTGCGGTGAACTGTAAGACCCGCTGAGCAGATCGACCAATGATAGGCTGAGCATGAGATCAGCCGTGACGGCCAAGTCTTTTTCAGAGGAAAATCTATAAGCCATTGACCAGTTATCAAAGCTCCGTGTTGAAATGGAATTATCAGCTATTAGGTCGATTTCAGAGTGTCTTGGGTCGACTTTGATCGTCTCGTAAATCGCGTTAACGGCCGCAACGGGGCCTTCTAAGACTTGCATGAAAATCTCGCCGTCATGGAGCAAAATACCCGTAATATCGCGGCGTTGATTATTTTTGCGAGATGCCACCATGATAGCATTTATATCTTCGGCGTCTAATTCTGACGCAGCGACACTCTATAAATAATTTCTTTTAGCATTGGTGCTTGTACAGTCCTACTTACTTAGTCATTCAAAAAATTCGCGAAACCGCCTTGGGTTCCAAACATTCCGCTAGTTTTCTCAAATTGTTATCCCCTCCACAGTATGGAGGTGCCCGCGCGACACAGACGCGCAATCATAAAACAAAAAGCCCCTCCACAGTATGGAGGTGCCCGCGCGACACAGACGCGCAGTCATAAAACAAAAAGCCCCTCCACAGTATGGAGGTGCCCGCGCGACACAGACGCGCAATTATAAAACAAAAAGCCCCTCCACAGTATGGAGGGGCTTTCTTTTGAAGTTTGGGTCTCACCAAGCGCCATGCTTGGTTTCAAGATTAGAAATGTCTTTACCCAAGTTCGCGTCTTTGCCTTATGTGAGCTTTACGCTCAGGCAACGAACGGAGGGCTGATCTAACAGCTTCGGGCAGACCCCTCAAAACAGATAAACAAATCACACCTCCTTTCATAACGCGGCCCCACTATGGGACGGCTTTCGATATAAGAAATGTGGCGTCGATTCGGCGTTTTGGCAAGTCGTTTATTTTATGAAATTACGGTCCGCGTTAAGGGTTTGCTAACCATAAATAGGCCAGAATCCTGTTCTTCCGAAATTACGCGGGAATAAAGTCCAAGGCGACGCCGTTATTGCAGTAGCGCAGGCCAGTTGGTGCGGGGCCGTCTTTAAACACATGCCCTTGATGCCCGCCGCAGCGCGAGCAGTGATATTCCGTCCGGGACATAAACAGCTTTTTGTCAATCTTTGTGCCGAGTGAGCCGGGTATGAAGTCATAAAAGCTCGGCCAACCTGTGCCGCTCTCGTATTTTGTCTCGGACTTAAATAACGGCAAGGCGCAACCTGCGCAAACAAATGTGCCGTCGCGCTTCTCTTGGTTGAGCGGGGAGGTGCCCGCCCGCTCTGTGCCTTCTTCGCGCAGCACGTAAAACTCCATATCAGTTAAGCGGTCTTTCCACTCGGACTCCGTCATATTCGCCCATTCATTATCGCTCATTTTGGTCTCCGCTCTGTTTTCGCTCGCATTGGCATCGGGGCTGCTCTTGGCACAAGCCGTGATGGCTAAGGCTGCTGCACCTAAAGATAAATCTCGTCTGCTAAACATGGATAACTCCTTCGTTTCGAGCCTGTCTAAGGTAATTACGCGCGAGGCGCCAAACAAGTTGCGATCACGAGGGCGTGAGCCTAATTTAGTTCCCACAACACCGTCAGGGTATAAAATCCACTTATGAGTATAAAGGCGACCCAAAAGTTAGATTTAAAGAGCGCCAAGGCGTTATTATAATCATGTTTCAGGCTGAAAGGCTGTCTGAATAATGCTGCAGCAAAAATAGCCAACACTACACAAGTCGGGGTTAGGAGTTGCGTGCGAGAAAATCTTGCGAGAAATGAATCATCAATGCCTGAATTTGCCATTTCAATGATCTCATGGCCGGTCGCAATGAATATGAGCGCGAGTAGAATAAAGTAACATATGCCGACGGCAGTTTTCACATGCGCCCCAAACCGCCGCGCTGTGCTTTTGATCCCGATCATTGCGTCGTCTTCAATGTCTTGGCAGGCATAGATTGTGTCATACCCCACCGTCCAGAAAATCAGACCGAGATAGAGGATAAAGAGCGGGGCGCTCACCGTCCCCGTCTTGGCGGCATAGGCGACCAGCACCGTCCAGTTAAAGGTCATGCCGAGCCAAACCTGCGGGAACCACGTGATCCGTTTCATAAAGGGATAGGCCGCGACCAGCGGGATGGAGCAAAGGCTGATGATCTGCGCGAGCCTTGGCAGGCAGAGCAAGACTATAAGCCCGACAAAACATTGCGCGAATAGCCAGGCCCAAGCTTGCTTCGTTGTGACGGTGCCAGCGGGCAAGGGGCGGAGAGCTGTGCGGTCGACTTGTCTGTCTAAATCCTGATCGACGATGTCATTATAGGTACAACCCGCGCCGCGCATAGCGATCGCGCCGACCAAGATCAGCACGGCCCATTTCAAATCGCTCTGCGCAAATCCGTGAGACAAGCTCGCAAAGGCCAGCCCGATCCACCCTGGCAGAGTTAGCAACCAGTATCCTACGGGACGGTCCAGCCGCGAGAGCTGCAAATAAGGTCGCACACTCGCGGGCGCTTTATAGACCCAATGCGATTTTGACGCGTCTTTGATGTGGTCAGTCATATTCTGCGTGATTAGCGCTATTTGTTTCGCTATGACAACCGCTATGAGAGAGAACTACACATTGCCGCGGCTTTATCTGGATCAAGCTTTGTCGCGGGGAGCAGAAATCGACTTGCCGAAGGAGCAGGCGCATTATCTGGTCACGGTCATTCGCAAGTCTAATGGCGATCAGGTGCGCGTGTTCAATGGTGAATATGGTGAATGGCAGGCGGAGATCACTGCAGCTACCAAACGTGCGGTGACATTGACTATCGGCAAGCAACTCCGCAGTCCGAAAGCCAGTCCTGACGTGACCCTCTATTTTGCCCCCGTCCGCAAACACCGCACAGCTTTCATCATCGAAAAAGCAACCGAGCTTGGCGTGCGTAAGATGCAGCCTGTCATCACAGCTCGCACGCAATTCCCAAAGCTCAACCTCGACAAAGCCAAGGCGCAAGCGATCGAAGCCGCAGAGCAGACGGAACGCCTTGACGTGCCAGACATACTACCGCCAGTGAAACTAGACGCAGCTTGGCTAAACAATGTAAGTGATTGCTCACTTATATTTGCGGATGAAGCGGGTGATTGTGGAACAGCTATGGAGGTTTTGCAAAACTTGCGCGGCGCGGCAGCTATTCTTCCCGCAGCTATTCTAGTTGGGCCAGAAGGCGGTTTTACAGATGCCGAGCGCGGCTTGCTGCGATCGCAAGATTTTGTGCGTCCTGTTTCACTGGGTCCACGTATCCTGCGAGCAGATACGGCAGCGCTGTCATTGCTAACGCTGTGGCAAGCCGTCTGCGGGGATTGGGAATAATCCGTGAATAGCGACTGGTCACATTCGTCACTTTGACAATCTCGCCCGCTATGTCACAGATGGGACATGAGCGAAATTTTTGACATGGTCGTAATTGGGGCGGGGCTCTCGGGTGTCGGGGCCGCCTGTCGCTACCGCACAGCGCTTCCAGACGGCAAACTGGCCGTGATCGAAGCGCGGGACGCCATTGGCGGGACATGGGACTTGTTCCGCTATCCCGGTATTCGTAGCGATTCTGACATGCTCACGCTCGGCTATGACTTTCGTCCTTGGGTCGGAGATGATTTCCTCGCAGACGGCCCGTCAATCCGCCAATATGTGCGCGATACCGCTGACGAATTTGGTGTGACGGAGATGATCCAATTCAACTCAAAAGTCATGGCAGCCGATTTTGACAGCCAAACAAATCTTTGGACATTGCAGATAGAAACTGACGGGGAGAGGCGCGAGCTTCGCACGCGATTTATCACCTCCTGCGCTGGCTATTACAGCTATGCTGAGGGCTACACGCCAGAATTTGCAGGTAGGGATGATTTCAAAGGGCAGATTGTTCATCCGCAGCAATGGCCAGATGATTTGGACTATGCGAACAAGCGCGTGGTCGTGATCGGGTCGGGCGCGACGGCGGTGACACTGGTGCCAAAGCTGGCAGAGAGCGCTGCGCACGTGACGATGCTCCAACGCTCACCCAGCTATGTCGCCAGCCTGCCGAGCAAAGACTATGTCGGAAAGATCTTGAACACACTCCTGCCGGCCAAGTTGGCGTTCAAACTTAACCGTGCGAAGAACATCAAAATCAGCCGCATGATGTATGATCGTGCCCAGAAAGACCCACAAAAAGCACGGGACTGGTTTCGCAAGAAGACGCTCAAAGCTCTGGGCAAAGACTATCCCGTCGATACCCATTTCAACCCCAGCTATAATCCGTGGGATCAGCGGGTATGCATGATCCCCGACGCGGATTTATTTGAAGCTATCAAAGATGGTCGGGCCAGTGTCGTCACAGATCATATCGAACGATTTACGGATGCTGGTATCTCATTGGTATCAGGCACAAAATTAGACGCTGATATTATAGTGACAGCGACCGGGCTGAACGTGGTCTTCGTCGGCGATATAAATGCGTCTGTTGACGGAGAGGCCATCGATATTGCTAATACATTTGGCTATAAAGGTATGATGTTTTCCGACGTGCCGAACTTTATTTCTGTCTTTGGTTACACCAATGCGAGTTGGACTTTGCGGGCCGATTTAATCTCGCGGTTCATGGTGCGTTTGCTGTCTCATATGAAGCAGACGGGCGCAGCGCGCGTCACGCCGATAGCACCAGTGGACATGGAGCAACGTCCGTGGGTTGACTTTCAAGCAGGTTATCTGATGCGAGTGATGGATAAATTGCCAAAGCAAGGTGACCGCATGCCGTGGCTAAATGTGCAGGATTACAAGCATGACCAAGTCAGCTTCATGCAAGACCCGATCGATGATGGGGCTTTAGTTTTTGAAAGCGCAAAAGTGAGTGAGGCCGCAGAATGAAGTCAGAGACATTTCAAGACAAAGTCTGCGTGATCACAGGGGCAGCTTCTGGCATCGGGCGCGCGTTGGCGGTTGAACTGGCGGGGCTTGGCGCAAAGCTAGCTTTGTCAGATGTCAATATGGATGGGCTAGATGAGACGCGCGCCATGTTAGGGCAAACCGAGGTTAACCTCAGCCATTTGGATGTGAGCGATGCCGCAGCGATAGCAGCTTACCCCGCGCATGTTTTGGCAGAGCTGGGGCCAGCGGACTTTGTGTTCAATGTCGCTGGGCTGACGCGTGTCGGTGAATTTAAGAACACACCGCTTGCATCTATGGAGACAATTCTCGATGTGAATTACTGGGGCGTGGTGCGGATGACCAAGGGATTCTTGGATCAACTGATCGAAACCAAAGGCACCGTTGTAAACATCAGCAGTCTTTTCGGGCTGATCGGCTATAAAGGGCAGACCCATTACTGTGCGTCAAAATTCGCGGTGCGAGGTTTTACAGAGACTCTGGCGCTAGAAATGGCTGATTACGGGGTAGGCGTTTGCTCCGTCCATCCAGGTGGAGTTGCCACGAATATCGCGCGCAATGCAGAGGTGGATTACATGCCCAATACCGGAAAAACCCGCGAAGAAATGGACGCCGAATTCGACACGCTTGCGATTACGACAGCAGACAAAGCCGCTCGGACTATCTTAGAGGGTGCAGCGCGCAGGAAGCTTAGAATTATCGTTGGCGCAGACGCGAAAATCGCCAGCTTTATCCAACGTGTCTTCCCGCAGAGTTACACAAAGATACTGAACCTTTATACCAAGGATAAAGTTCTCAACTGATCTCGATTTTGTGACGACCTTTTCCTTGTCCCGCGTGGCGCTTCCGATTATGCCGCCATTACACAAGCGGATAGAATTATGAGCCAGAAACTTAGCAATGATGCCTCGCCAACAATTAAGAGCAAGGCGCAACTGATCGCGCATTTGGACAAAGGCTCTAAGCCTAAATCTGCCTGGCGGATCGGGACTGAGCATGAAAAAATTGGGTTCTGCAAAGCTAAGAACAAACCGCTTCCTTATGACGGGCCGTGTTCGATCAAGGCCATGCTCGAAGGCTTGCAGCGGTTTGAGTGGGAGCCTGTGGTTGAAAACAACTACCTTGTCGCCCTGAAACGCGACGGCGCTTCTGTGTCGTTAGAGCCAGGTGGGCAGCTTGAATTATCTGGCGCCCCGATTGAAACGATCCACCAGACCTGCGCCGAAGTCTCTCGCCATTTGCGCGAAGTGAAAGAGGTTGCAAACGAGATTGGCGCGGGTTTTCTCTCGCTCGGTTTCCGCCCTGATACAAAGCTCGAAGACGTGCCGATTATGCCCAAGGGCCGTTATAAAATTATGCGCGATTATATGCAAAAAGTCGGCACACATGGGCGTGAAATGATGTTTCGCACATGTACAGTTCAAACAAATTTAGACTTCAGTTCTGAGGCTGACATGGTCAAAAAATTCCGTGTAAGCCTTGCTTTGCAGCCGATAGCCACTGCGCTCTTTGCCAATTCTCCTTTTATGGAGGGGCAGCTCAACGGCTATAAATCCTATCGCTCGCGTGTGTGGCTGGATACGGATGATGACCGCACGGGCATGTTGCCTTTCGTTTTTGATGAAGGCTTTGGGTTCGAGCAATATATCGATTATGCGCTGAATGTGCCGATGTATTTTGTCTATCGCGACGGGCAATATCTGGATGCGTCTGGCAAGAATTTCAAAGATTTCATGGCGGGCAAGTTGGATGTGGTGCCAGGACAAGTCGCGACTATGTCTGATTTCGATGATCACCTATCGACGATCTTCCCTGAAGTGCGCCTCAAGCAATTTCTGGAAATGCGCGGCGCGGATACGGGGCCGTGGGGCGAGTTATGTGCCTTGCCAGCCTTTTGGGTCGGTCTGCTCTATGATCAAACTGCGCTGGATGCAGCTTGGGATCTGGTCAAAGATTGGGACGAAATGGAGCGGTTTGATCTGCGTCTGGCAATACCGAAACATGGTTTGCAGGCGCCTTTCCGTAATGGGACAGCCAATGATATTGCCAAGCGTGTTCTGGAAATTTCCCGCGCAGGGCTAAAAGCCCGTGCGAATCTAAATGCCCACGGCGAGAGCGAGACGGTCTTCTTGCAAGACCTCGACCGCATGGTCGCAGATGGTCAAAGCAATGCGGATCGTTTGATTGCAAAGTTTAAGGGTGAGTGGGGCGGCGACGTCATGCGCGCCTATACGGACTGCATTTACTAGTTAAAATGTATCGGACAGTTCGATGCTAAGCCGACGGCCACGATTGCGGCTGTAAAACTGACGTTGCGCGAGGCTACCGAGACGGTCGGGCGAGTAAATCAAGCGTTCCTGTTCCAGACGCCAGTTCAATATATTCTCAACTTGCACGGACAGGCGCATGCCGAAAACATCTTTGAGTTCGATACCTGCCTCAATTTCTGGACGGTCGCGACCATAGTCCAAAGTTTGATCGAGACGGTAGAATATTGATTCTTCATCAAATTCCGCTTCCACGAACCATGCGTAGGACGTGTCGGGAATATCTTGACGTAATTCAACTTCGTAAAATAGCGTCGTTGTATCGTTGATCTGGCGGGTTTCGCCCGTCAGGGGATCGTCAATGCGCGAGTGCGCGAGGCCACCCTCAAATGTCAGTCGGCCACCCGCTAGCCCAGCATTATCTAGCAATAGCGTACCATTGGCCTCGATCCCGTAAACCGTGGCGCCGTCAATATTGCCTGGCCCCTCGCTGCCGTCGCGGAAGCGGATACGGTCAATAGGGTCTTCGATAAATTCTACGAAGGCTTTGACGGACCCCGATAGTTGGGTGTCATCCTTGCGCTGCAACTCCAACTCTGCGTTCCAGCTTTGAGTCGGCACAATGTTCCGATTGCCTGTATTGGCAATGTCATCAACCAAGCTAACCGTTGATACAGCGAGCCCGAAATCCAACTGCCCGACCTGCCGTTCAACTTTGGCCTGCCATGTATAGGTCGGGTTGACGGCGTAGCTGGCCGAGATAAAGCCTTTGGGACGCACGAAATCACGCGAGGTCCGCCCGTCTTTAATCACGTCTAGTTTGGAGTATTCAACGCCAATGGAGCTTTGCACATTTAGGGCGTCAGATAAGGCCCAACTATGGGTCAGATTAGTCTCCGCACGGTCTTCTTCGACGCGCACAGCGTCAGGTTCATCCACTTGCCCCGTGGCCGTGAACAGGCTTTCGCTATCAAGCACATTTAGTGCGCCCTCTAGGGCAAATTGCAGATCATGATTGGGCGCGGGGGCGAAACTGTATTCTGCGCGCAGGATAGTTTCGCTTTCATCATCCACGCGGTCAAACGTCTGGCGCGTTGGAATTTGGTTATCTTCTGCGAAGTAAAATAAAGAATTATTGTCAGAATTTTCAAAGCGGTAAAGCCCGATGATTTTTAATGTGCCGTCAAAGGCGGGGAAGGCGTAATCAGCCCCGATTTCATAATTATATTCATCTTCACCATTGCTCGCTTCGCTACCGCCCGTGAGGCCTTCATTTGTGACGGCTGTAAACTGCTCGCGCGACCCGCTGCGAATATTTTTTAATTCTCCCGCGAGATTGAGGTTCGCCACGTGATCAATGCGCGGAGTCCAAGACAGGTTGAGGTTCGCGAACGGACGCTCCGTGCTATAATAATTGCCTTCAATACGATCTTCGGTCAGGCCACCGCTACCGTCAAAAAATTGTTCCTCGCCTTCTTCGGTAAAAGTGAACTGCTCCGCCCCAAAACTGGCGACGAAAGCGAGGTTGTCGCGTTCGCCCGAGAGCGAGACTTTGCCCTCGCGAAGTTGTGGTTCTGTGCCTTGTTCAAAGCGCGCGCCATATTCCCAACTGCCGCTGAGTTTCACGTCATTCGTGATGATGTTCGCCACTTGACCTGAGAGGCCGGGAATATCGAGAGACGCCCCGTCCAGAATATCAATGCGCTTCACATTCGAGGCCGTGATTCGCGACAGAATAGCATTGGCGCCCAGCGACTTTGACGATGGCCGCCGCCCATTAATCAGGATATTCAAGCTCGCCTGTCCAAATCCGCGCGCGCCGCCTTCTGACCCTTGGATTGTAAAGCCAGGAATGCGCGAAATCATATCTGCGGCGTTTTGTGGCTGAAAGTCGGAAAAATCTGCAACAGTATAGCTCTTATTGATCGCCTCGGTTTGAGCCAAGGCGGATGTTGATAGGCCAGCACACAACAGCAAGAGCCAGCAGCAGCTACTCTGTATGAAGCTTCGCAATAACTGTGAAACGTGTGGCAATCTCAATCCCGATTATCGCGCATAAAACCGAAATGCGCGTGATTTATCCTGTCGCTAAAGAACCCAATCCCCAAGCTCAACCCACATTACTGCGAAAAGTCTTTATAAAAGGGCAATAAATTTGCACGGCCATTCGGTTTATGCCAAGACAGCGAAAATTCTAAAAATGCTCTAAGGGGAGTTTTATGTTTTATTTAATTCTGTCAGCCATCGCATTGGTCGGTGTGGCGGTCGCGCTATACCAAATGCGCAACCACCCGAAGGGCCTTTACGTCCTTTTCTTCGCAGAGATGTGGGAGCGTTTTTCTTATTACGGTATGCGCGCTTTGTTGATTTTGTATCTCACAAAGCATTTCCTGTTCTCTGATACACAGGCTTACGGAATTTATGGAGCTTACACGACACTCGTTTATATCACACCTGTGATTGGCGGTATGTTAGCCGATCAATTCTTAGGCCAAAGAAAAGCGGTTCTCGTAGGTGCTATTTTGCTTGTCTTAGGGCATGCTGGCATGGCGATTGAGGGTGAACCTGTCCTCAGCGCGGCTGATCGTGACGGCACAATCATGAATGTTTTCTATCTTTCCCTCGCGCTCATCATTGCAGGTGTTGGCTTTTTGAAGGCAAATATTTCGGCTATTGTCGGCGAGTTATATGAGAAAACTGACGAAAGGCGTGACGGGGCGTTCACACTTTTTTATGTTGGGATCAACCTAGGCGCTTTTGCAGGGGCCTTGATCTCTGGCTATTTGGGCGAAACTTATGGCTGGAAATACGGTTTTGGTGTCGCAGGCATTGGTATGCTGGCAGGACTGATTGTATTCGTGTGGGGCAAGCCGCTTCTGAACGGAGCAGGCGAAAGTCCAAATCCCACTTTGCTCGCAAAAAAACAGTTTGCAGGTCTCTCAACGGAATGGGTAATTTATCTCTCAACGCTGCTGGGCGTTGCGGTTATTTGGTGCCTCATTAGCAATCAAGGTCTCGTGCAACCGCTTCTGTATTTCTCCATGGCAGCGATCTATATTTACATCGTGGCACGGTCAGTCATAACCTTGCCGCCGCATCCGCGAAACCGCATCCTCGCGGCCTTGCTCTTGATTTCTGTCCAAGTGTTGTTCTGGGCATTATTTGAACAAGCAGGGTCTTCACTCAATCTTTATACAGATCGTGAAGTTGACCGAACATTCTTGGGGCAAGAAGTTGTTGCGTCAGTTTTCCAGTCACTCAATGCCATGTATATCATTGTCCTTGGCCCGCTTTTTGCGGCGCTATGGGTCTGGCTAGGTAAAAAGGGTCTTGATCCGTCAGCCCCTGCGAAGTTCGGCCTCGGCTTAATACAACTTGGCCTAGGTTTCCTAGTTTTGGTCTGGGGCGCAAATGCAGCGGGCGTTAACATGACACCCGTCTTGTTTATCTTCCTCATCTATCTTTTGCATACAACTGGCGAGCTTTGCTTGTCGCCCGTAGGGTTGTCAGCGATGACACGATTATCTGTGCCTAAGATGGTAGGCCTCGTCATGGGCGCTTGGTTCTTGGCGTCAGGTGCGGGTAACTTTGCAGCTGCACAAATCGCGAAGTTGACGGCAGCGGGAGATGGCGGCGAAGCACAAGTGTTGGAAGTTTACTCGAAAGTTGGCTGGCTTGGTGTCGCTGTCGGTGTCGGCCTCATTATTGTGTCTCCTCTGATTAAGCGGATGATGCACCTAGATACACTTGAGGCAGACATGGCCGCTTACTACGCCAAAGAGGGCGGTGATCTAACTATGGACGGTGATAATATGGTTGGGGAGCGTATGTCTCCAACAGGTGACCCTAAGCCATAGGGCGTTCCAATGCTCAAAACCCCAATAAAAAAGCCCGCTCGTTTGAGCG
Organism: Litorimonas sp. RW-G-Af-16; assembly: GCF_048319245.1. Classification (GTDB taxonomy): domain Bacteria; phylum Pseudomonadota; class Alphaproteobacteria; order Caulobacterales; family Maricaulaceae; genus Litorimonas. Next base: position 1,710,753 of record NZ_CP166993.1, on the reverse strand, counting down.
GGCTTTTTTGTATTTGATTTGGGCTTATCTTAGCGGCGGGAGTTCATGACCATGCCGAGGATGTCGTCCATTGTGCTACCGTCGCCATCTGCGTCGAGCATTTTGCCTATCATACCGAGGCCTTGCTGATGTGTCGCTGATTGCTGTTTCGCCGCACGGGCATTACCACCTGTTATCCCGCGCAAGATACCGCCGAGGCCACCTGATTGTTTGCCGCCCATAAGCTGTTGCATCGCCATTTGGCCGAGCATGGCTTGCATCCCGCCGCCTTGTTGTGCTTGTCCGCGTGTTTGTTTGGACAGGCTACCCATCGCCATCATCGCGACCATTGGCAGCATTTTTTTCAGGACATCTGCGCCAATACCTGTTTGCTCCGCCGCTTTGCCAGCGACCGCGCGGCTAACATCTTTGGACCCAAATAAATGACCGAGAATAGCATTGCCTTCATTGACAGCAGCAGGCGCACCGAGCTGTTGTGGATTATCAAGATACTGGTCGTGCTGCCCATTTTGCAGCGCACCGAGAAGCCCTGCGAGGCCTTGCGGGCTGGATGTATTTTGTTTTAGCGCAGATGATAGCGCGGGTAGAAGCGCTGCGATTGCGCTCTGAGATTGATTTTGATCCAGACCAAATTGCTGACCGACTTGCTGAGGCGCTTGACCGCCCGCCGCTTGCAAGATCATATCCATCATATTGATTACCATGTGTGATTTCCTCCATTCATGAACGGAAAGTCATAGCGGATGAAATCAGGCTTGGCGAGTCGGCTTTGCGGCAGGGTTAAACAGCGCTGCCGCCCACGGTCAGGTTCTCGACATAGAGCGTCGGTTGACCCACGCCCACTGGGACGCCTTGGCCAGCCTTGCCGCACACGCCGATCCCAGGGTCTAGTTCGCTATCATTGCCGATACGCTTGACTTGGGTCAGCACAGTTGGGCCGTCCCCGATCAAAGTGACGCCCTTGAGGGCTTCCTCGGGTTTACCGTTGCGCACGCGGTAGGCTTCGGTGCACTGGAAGACGAATTTGCCGTTGGTGATGTCAACTTGTCCGCCGCCAAAGTTCGTCGCGTAAATGCCGTCTTTTAGCCCTGCGAGAATTTCAGCGGGATCATCATTGCCGCTACGCATGTAAGTGTTGGTCATGCGCGGCATCGGCGCATGGGCGTAGCTTTCGCGGCGACCATTGCCTGTTGGAGTTTCGCCCATCAGCCGCGCATTGAGGCGGTCTTGCATAAAGCCAACGAGAATACCGTCTTCGATCAGTGTGGTGCAGCTGGTCGGCGTGCCTTCATCATCAATCGTCAGCGAACCGCGGCGGCCTGCAATCGTGCCGTCATCGACGACTGTTACCCCTGGCGCCGCCACACGTTGCCCCAGCTTGCCTGCAAATGCGCTCATGCCTTTGCGGATGAAATCACCTTCAAGGCCGTGGCCCATCGCTTCGTGTAGCAAGACACCGGGCCAACCCGGGCCGAGGACAACGTCCATCATGCCAGCTGGCGCAGGGACACTGTCGAGGTTCACTTGCGCTTGACGCAGGGCTTCTTGGGCGAGGGGCTTCCAGAAATCAGGGCTGATATAATCATCATAAGCGCGACGTCCGCCCGCACCCGCATAACCGCTCTCGCGGCGACCATCTTTTTCTGCTGTGATTTGAATGTTCAGGCGCACGAGGGGGCGAATATCGTCATAGCGCTCACCGCCCGCTTTCAGGATCGCAATCGCGCGACGGGAGCCAGACAGGGTCGCAGTGACCTGCACCACGCTGCTATCGAGCGCGCGGCAATAGGCATCGATTTCCTGCAACAATTCGACTTTGACGCCAAAGCCCGGATCGCTGACGGGATCAATATCGGGATAAAGCTTCGTATTCGTGCGCTGCGGAGGCAGGGCGACAGTGGCGTTGTGGCCAGCCTTGGCGAGGGAGACTGCATCGACCGCGCGCGCGAGCGCTTCGGGCGTCATTTCCGTGCCTTGTGCAAATCCAGACGTTTCGCCCGCCACACATCTCAGGCCAAATCCGCGAGTCGTATCGAAATTGGCAGACTTTAGTCGTCCGTCGTCAAGGGTCAGCGACTCAGATGCGCTGCGTTCCACGAATAATTCCCCGTCATCCGCCCCGTTCAAGGCCGAATCAACGTGGGACTGAGCGGCTTCCGCCGTAAGAGCGCTATCTTGGAAGACAAAATCGGACATAAGTGACACTTTTTATAATTGAAGGCTTTATCTAGGGGTTTTAGCAGGATAAACAACCGCTAGAGTCTTCCTTTGGAAGCAACAATGCGACAATCCGCGCCGCAAAACACCCCTGTTTTGTTGGGGCGTCGCCATATATAGACCACGCAACATTCGCCGCAGACGTGCGCGAAGAGAAATTAAAGAGGCTTTCATGCGTTTCAAACGCCCTAATATTGGCTCATTGGTCGGAGGCGCAGCTGCGTCCCTCCTTATGAGCGCGTCCGTGATGGCGCAAGATTCCCTCGGTAAACCTGTCGAAAAAGGGTATTGGCTGCAAGATTCAGCCACACCTGTGATGGATGAACTGACTCGTGTTCACAATCTGGTGTTCTACATCATTTGCGGCATTGTCGCATTCGTGACCGTGTTGTTACTCTACATCATGATCCGTTTCCGCGAAAAAGCGAACCCTGTGCCGTCCAAGACCTCGCACAATACAATGATTGAAGTCGTCTGGACGATTGTGCCCGTGCTAATCCTCCTTGTCATGGTCGTGCCGAGTATGCAGCTACTGTATATGCAGGACCGCTTGCCAGAGACAGAAATGACAGTGAAGGCCGTCGGGAATACGTGGAACTGGGAATATTCTTATCCCGACTACGAAAATGTCGATAGCTTTGTGTCTAATCCGCTCGACCAAACGGCGGCGAAAGAAGCTGGCGTGCCATATCTTCTCGCGACAGACGCCGCGCTCGTTGTGCCAGTCGATACCAAGATCAAAGTTCTCGTGACATCTGTGAATAATATGCATAGCTGGGCGATGCCGAGCTTTGGCGTGAAAATGGACGCAGTTCCAGGCATCATCAACGAGACTTGGTTCGAAGTCACAAAAGAAGGCACGTTCTACGGACAGTGTTCAGAAATTTGCGGTGCGAAGCATTACTTCATGCCGATCGAAGTCAAAGCCGTGAGTAAAGCAGAATTTGCACAGTGGATCGCCAATGACGGCGAATTCACAACGCAAACTGCCAGCCTTGACGCACCAACATCTAATAATATGGGCGGCGGTGTGATTACTGCAGCTCAGAAGTAGAGGACGATATAATGGTTGCTATTCCTGACAGCACAGGTGGTTACGGCGCAGGTGATGCGCATGATGACAAGCCCGGCTTCTTTGCGCGTTGGTTCTATTCGACCAACCATAAAGACATCGGCACGCTTTACCTGATCTTTGGTATTATTTCCGGCCTGATCGGTGGTTTCCTCTCATTTATGATGCGGATGGAGCTGGCCGCGCCCGGTATTCAATTCTTTTCAAGCGAGCATCAATACCTTGTTTTCGTGTCGATGCATGGTTTGATCATGATCTTCTTTATGGTCATGCCGGCCCTTATTGGGGGCTTTGGTAACTGGTTTGTGCCGATTATGATTGGTGCGCCTGATATGGCGTTCCCGCGCATGAACAACCTCTCATTCTGGCTTCTGCCTACAGCTTTGATCTGTCTTTTGATCAGTTTCTTTGTGCCTGGAGCGGCAGAAGGCGATGGCTTTGGGGGTAGTTGGGTGATGTATCCACCGCTCTCGACGACTGGCTCACCAGGGCCGTCATTTGACTTCATTATTATCGGCCTATTGGCGGCGGGTTTCTCGTCCATCTTTGGTGCGATTAACTTCATTACGACAATCCTGAACATGCGTGCGCCTGGCATGACAATGCATAAAATGCCTTTGTTTGCGTGGTCAGTCTTGGTCACAGCATTCCTGCTGCTCCTTGCGCTTCCTGTTCTTGCAGCGGCCTTGTTCATGTTGTTCACAGACCGTATTGACGGCGGCACAGGCTTCTTTGACCCTGCTCGCGGTGGCGACCCGCAAATGTTCCAGCATCTATTCTGGTTCTTCGGTCACCCTGAAGTTTACATCATGATCCTGCCGGCCTTTGGTATTGTCTCTCACGTGATCTCAACCTTCTCCAGAAAGCCGATCTTCGGTTATCTCGGTATGGCCTATGCCATGGTCGCGATTGGCGTTGTTGGCTTCGTCGTGTGGGCTCACCACATGTATACAGTCGGCATGGACGTGAATTTGAAGGCTTATTTCTTGGCGGCGACAATGATTATTGCCGTGCCAACAGGGGTTAAAATCTTCTCATGGCTCGCGACGATGTGGGGCGGGTCGATCCGTTACTCTATCCCGATGCAGTGGGCGATTGCGTTTATCTTCCTTTTTGTTGTCGGTGGTGTGACAGGCGTGATGCTCGCCAATGCGGGTGTCGATACTTACCTACATGATACTTACTATGTCGTGGCTCACTTCCATTACGTGCTGTCTATGGGCGCCGTATTTGGTATCTTCTGTGGCTTCTACTACTGGTTCGGTAAAATGTTTGGCGTGCTGTATAATAAGTGGCTTGCCGCCGCTCATTTCTGGCTATTCTTTATCGGCGTGAACGTGATCTTCTTCCCACAACATTTCTTGGGCCTGAACGGTATGCCGCGTCGTTATGTGGATTATCCTGAAGCGTTTACATTCTGGAACGAAGTGTCGTCCTTTGGTGCCTATATCACCCTCGCAGGTGTGGCTTTCTTCTTCCTGATGCTGCTGGAAGCCTTCATTGTCCGCCGCAAGGCCGAAGACAATTACTGGGGCGAGGGCGCGACGACATTGGAGTGGACATTGCCAAGCCCACCCCCTTTCCACATTTTCAATACGCTGCCGCGTATTGAGGAGACAGAAAAGCACTAAGTGACCTCTTCGTCTCATAACACATTAGGGGAGGCCGTATCGATTGATGCGGCCTTCAACACGTCTGGCCTAGCGCCAGCGTCGGGTTTGTCACTGGCTGAACCGCGCGATTATTTTGCGCTCATGAAGCCCCGCGTTATGAGCCTTGTCGTCTTTACAGCTTGGGCGGGACTGGTCCTCGCGCCAGGGAGTTTGCCGCTTTGGAGCGCGATTGCCTCAATCATTTGCATTGCCGCAGGGGCAGGAGCCTCTGGCGCTCTGAACATGTGGTATGACGCCGATATTGACGCACAAATGAGCCGCACCAAGAAGCGCCCCATTCCCCAAGGCAAAATGGCCCCTCGGGCCGCGCTTGGTTTCGGTTTGGCAGTGAGTATCGCCTCCGTCTGGATGCTCTATATTGCATCCAATCTCGTGGCGGCTGGACTTCTCGCGTTCACAATTTTCTTTTATCTTGTGATCTACACGATGTGGCTAAAGCGTAGCACGCCGCAAAATATCGTGATTGGCGGCGCAGCGGGTGCGTTCCCGCCTATGATCGGCTACGCCGCAGTCACAGGGTCTATCACGCTCGATAGTGTTTTGCTGTTCATGATCACCTTCATGTGGACGCCCCCGCATTTTTGGGCACTCGCGCTTTATAAGGCTGGGGATTACGGCAAGGTCGGTATTCCTATGATGCCGAATGTCGCGGGGCCTAAATCGACCCGTCTGCAAATTATGATCTATAGCGTGATTTTGACCGCTGTGACACTCGCGCCGATCGCCACGGGTATGGGCGGCACGCTTTATGCCGTGGCTGCAGTCCTGTTAAATCTAGGCTTCTTGGCGTTGGCGTTCAAAGTCTGGAAATCGCGCGCAGGCGAGAAAAAAGACGCGGCTCGACGAGGCTTCGCTTTATGCCGTGACGCAAGGTGACCGCGCAGCCCGCAATTTGTTTTTCTACTCTATCTTATACCTCTTCGCGCTATTCGGCGTATTGGCGGCTGAGGGATTGTTGAAAGGATTTGGCGCATGAGAGAATATCGCGACACACCCACTAATTTTGTTGAGCCAACACCCGCCGAGTTAAAAGCCCGCTCGCGGCGCAATATCGCATTGGCAGTCGGGCTTCTGACCTTTATGATTTTTATATTCGTAACAATGGTTTTGCGCGGATAAACTGGACACAGGCTAGAGAAAGGACGTCAGGCATGGGATCGAACACCAAGACTCTGAAGATTTTGACGGGCGTCGCCATTGGCATGCTCGGCCTCGGCTTTGCGTCTGACCCGCTCTATGACACGTTCTGCAAAGTAACCGGCTACGCTGGCACGACGCGCGTTGCGGAAGAAAACCTCTCAGAAGTGATCGACCGGACAGTCGTTGTGAAATTCGACTCCAATACCGCCAGCGGGTTGCCATGGAAATTTATTCCTGATCAACGCGATATGACGGTCAATCTCGGCGCCTCGGGACTGGCATATTACACTGCTAAAAACACGAGCCCTGTGCCAATCACGGGTATCGCAAACTTCAACGTCACACCGATCAAAGCGGCGCCGTTTTTCATCAAGACTGACTGCTTTTGTTTCGAAGAGGTGACATTGCAACCGGGGCAGGAAATGCCACTGCCTGTCTTGTTCTTTGTTGACCCACAACTCAATGATGATGACCGCTTATCAGACGTCAAAGAAATTACCCTGAGCTACACATTCTTTGAGAGTGGAAATCAGACTGATGCCACAAAAAAAGCTGCTTCTAGCGGTGTTGAGACTTTAAACTAGGAAAACCGATATTGCGGGCGAGGGTCTGCTTGGTTATACCGCACACATATATGCGCAGAATCTCGCTGACATAATGGCGGGATCGCGACAAAAGGGACGAATATCATGGCCGGACACGCCGTCGAACACGACTATCACCTCATTCCACCTAGCCCGTGGCCTTTCCTTTCTGGCCTAGCCGCCCTTATCTGGGGCCTTGGCATGGTGTCGTTTTTTGCAGGTCTCGTTCCTCGCACGGGCGAAAGTCCCATGATGGAGTTTTTCTTTGCCAAAGGTTTGGACACAATCCAAGGTAAAGAAGGCGCATCTGGCGGTTGGATCATTTTGGTCTTGGGAGTCTTTTTTGCGGCCTATGTGATGTTTGGTTGGTGGCGCGATGTGGCGCGTGAGTCGGCTGCGGGCGATCATACACCTGTCGTTGATATTGGCCTGCGCTACGGCATGATCATGTTTATCATGCAAGAAGCGATGTTCTTCGTCGGTTGGTTCTGGATGTTTTTCGAAATTGGTCTGTTCCATAAAATGCGGGCTGGCTGGAACCAAGACATTCTGGAAAATGCCTCAGCCTATGCTGACTCTATGGCGCCAGGTATTAAAGCCGTAGATCCGTGGCATTTGCCGCTAATGAACACGCTGATCCTGTTACTGTCTGGCTGTACTGTGACGTGGGGGCATCACGCCTTGATCCACGGTGACCGTAAAGGCGCCAAGTGGGGTTTGGGCCTGACGGTTGCGCTCGGCTTCTTCTTCATCGGTGTTCAAGCCTATGAATATATGGAGTTATTTCACGGCCGCGAAGAGGGTTATCCTTGGCTTTCAACAGACTCGTTCGGCTCGGCCTTCTTCCTCGCGACCGGCTTCCATGGTCTACACGTTCTGATCGGTGCGATCTTCTTGCTCGTCTGTTGGGCGCGGGTGATGCGCGGCGGTATGAAGCCAGAAAAGCATTTCGGCCTCGAAGCAGCGGCTTGGTATTGGCACTTCGTTGATGTCGTCTGGCTATTCTTGTTCGCCTTTGTCTATGTCATTCTCGCCCCGTAAGGGCGAGGTTTGACCGTGGCGCGTCGGCGTCGCCTCTCTCCCGTTCAAACTGGCCTTCGGGAGTCGGTGCCCTGCCTGTGGTGAAGGCAATCTGTTCAAGGGTTTCCTGAAATTCCAAGAGGAATGCGAGGCCTGCGGCACGGATTTCCGAGATGAAGACGCGGGCGACGGGCCAGCTTTCTTTGCCATGTTTGCCGTCTTGATTGTGATTATCCCGATGGCCATCGCTTTTCAAATGGTGACAGGTGTGCCGATGTGGCTAGAGCTTCTGATCTGGGGGCCAGTCATCATTGGTCTCTGCCTCTTTTTATTGCGGAAGCTACGCGGGGTGATGTTTAACACGGCTTGGCGCCGCAATGCGCGTGAAGTTCCTGCGAAAGACATGAAACAATAAACTCATGAAGCTGTCATTCAAACCTATGCCGTGGCTCACTGTCTTTGCCGTTCTAGGCTTGGCGCTTCTGCTCAAGCTCGGCTTTTGGCAGAAAGACCGTCTGGAATGGAAGACAGACTTACTGGCGAGTGTTGAAGCCGCTGCAGATGCGCCTGCCTTTAAGAGCCTTTCAGATGTTGTTGTGGCAATGGAAGCGGGAGATCCCGTCGACTTTCGCCGTTATGCGTTTGAAACACAGATGGTCGCTGGGGCCGATGGGTATTACGTTTACGATCCTGCGCAGGGGGGCTGGCGTGGCGAGCCTTTATGCGCATGATGAATTCTGGTGTGCGGGTCTATGTGGGCACGGTTGTGCGTGTGAGCGAAACCGAAGTTGCAACCAAACGCCTAGACCCTGCTATTTATACCGACGGCGCGTCCTCTGGCTATGTCCGCCTAGCGCCAGAGGCGGCTTCAGGATTTGGAAAGACCATAAAGGCGCAGCCTGACCCCAAGACTAATCGCTGGTTTGCATTTAACCAAAATGACCTTTGGGCGGACGACAATACCCGCATGGAAATTTGGCTGGATGAGCATAAAATCGAGATTGATACAGACCTTCCGCCCCTCCGTCCTGATATTCCTAATAATCACCGCGATTATATGTGGACATGGTTTATCTTTGCGGGGCTGCTGATCATTTTTTATTTGTTGATCCATTTCCGTGCTGGACGGTTGGGCGTGAAGCGATGAGGGCGCCGGGGACACACACAGTCCTAACAGCGCAGGCCGCTGGTGGGGCGATTGTCTTGCGCCATCCCAACTGGGCAGATTATGAGGCCTGGGCAGATCTACGCGCACGCAACCAAGATTATCTCATGCCGTGGGAGCCAGAATGGACGGACGCGCATTTATCCCGCAACCTTTATAAAGCCCGCCTTAACCGCCTGAAAAAATGGGTCGCGAAAGATACGGCCTATCCCTTTCATGTGTTTCGAGCGGGGACAGATGTGTTGATTGGAGCTTGCAATATCACGCATATTGAACGCGGGTCGGCGCAGTCGGCCAAGCTGGGTTATTGGATCGGGGAGGGGTTTGCGCGACAAGGTTTTGCTCGCGCCGCCGTGAAATCAACGACGACATTTTGCTTTGAGAAGCTCGGTCTGCACAGGGTTGAAGCGGCTGTGCAGCCAGACAATGAGGCTTCCATCAAAGTGTTGGAGGCAGTTGGTTTTACTTATGAAGGCCGAGCGCGAGGCTATTTAAAAATCAACGGGGAGTGGCGCGATCACCTAATCTACGCCAAGCTCAGCGCGGACTGATCAAACGAGCCATTAGGGCGCGATCCGCCGTCCACCACGCCTCCCTTCGCCGCGTTGTGGCCGAACCTCGCGTTCAGCGGAGCGATCCTCAAGGCCGTTACGGGACATGGAAAACACTCGTACCATCTCAGAAAACTCAACGATCTGGTCATCATTATCATCAGCGCGATCAAACATTTCCTGCAAGGCATCGTCAAATTCTACGCGTGTAATGACCTGATCGATATTGCGGTCAAAAGCAAAATTCCCTGGCGGGGCCGAGAGCGAGCCGAGGGATTTGACGCGCCACGCTTCTAGCTCAAACAGGTTTAAACTCCCGCTATCATCGGTATCTGCGGCTGTAAAAGCTGCGGCTTGACCCGCCCGAAACTCCACCAAATGGACGCTGTAATCTGCGTTCTGATCAAAACTCGCGAGCAGCAGCGCACCTGGACGGATGGCGGTAACAGGGCCGCTCGGGCGATCATCGCGCTTGGGTTTTTCACGCGTTTGAAGCTGCTCAACATCGCGCGGGGCATATTGCGCATGGGCGAAGTTTGGGACAATCATCGCAGCTAGAAGCGAGAGAGAACATAAAAAGGTAAGTCGCATGAGGTTTTTTCCGTGAGAGTATGACCCCGCCTTAGCGATGATCTTTCGCCCGCGCACCTTACCTTTCGGAGAGATTACAGCCTTAAGCGCGTCCGCCGCTACGGGACAACATTTCAGGGCTTATGCCCATGCCTGATAGAGCTTTCGTCCACTTCCCATCCAGATCGGACTCGAAGATTAAAGCTTCATCCGCCTCAGTCACTAACCACGCATTCTGCATAATTTCCGACTCCAACTGCCCCGCGCTCCAGCCAGCATAGCCCACGGCGAGCATGGCCTTGTCAGGAGAATCGTCGCTGACGAGTGCTCGCAGAACATCTTTTGTGGCCGTCATAGACAGCGTGTCAGATAGTTCTGAGCTAACATCAGGGATGAAATAATCAGGACTGTGCAGAACGAAGCCGCGGTCAATGTCAACGGGCCCGCCCGATAGGACAGGACTATCAGCCACGCGCAAATCGCCTTCAATGTCGATCTTTTCCAGAAGCTCGGACAGGTGCAAACCTTTCTCGCTCTTATTGATCATGATGCCCATCGCGCCTTTAGCATCGTGCGAGCAAATATAGATCACAGATTTTGTGAATCGGGGGTCACCCATATCAGGGGTCGCGAGCAGGATATGGCCTGCATATGTTGGATGATCAGTCATGTGTGCAATGTGAGGTTATTTACCAAAAATTCAACCCGCTTACCGCGACATCTTGCCAAGGGCGCGCATACGCCCCATATATTGAAAGACAATAAACCAAAGACAGACCGAATCGGAGAGACCCATGGCAATTAAAACTGGCGACAAAATGCCGAGTGCGACCTTGATGCAAATGGGGCCAGACGGGCCGCAGCCTGTCAGCACGGATGATCTCTTTAAAGGCTCAAAAGTCGCATTATTTGCTGTACCAGGGGCCTTCACGCCAACTTGTTCCGCCAAGCATTTGCCAGGCTTCAAAGAACGCGCGGATGAGCTTCGCGCCAAAGGTGTCGATAAGATCGCTTGCACATCGGTCAACGATGTTTTCGTCATGGATGCTTGGGGTAAATCTCAAGACGCTGGCGATGATATTATGATGCTCGCAGACGGGAATGGCGATTTCGCCAAAGCAGTAGGATTGCAACTGGACGCGACAGGTTTTGGTATGGGCAGCCGCTCTCAACGCTACGCCATGGTCGTTAATGACGGCGTGGTCGAGCAAGTGTTTGTCGAAGATGGCGGCGAGTTTAAAGTTAGCTCGGCCGATTATATGCTGGATCATATGTAGGTGCCCCAAAAGGGCTGACACACATTAAAGGGGACTAACATGAACTTAGACAACTTCATTCCGATTGCCTTGGTGGCGCTGATCCTTTTTGTGATCATGAAAACCATTCGGATCGTGCCGCAGGGTGCAGAATGGACATTGGAAGAATTTGGCCGCTATTCCAAAACGCTGAAGCCAGGTCTGGCTTTCGTTATTCCTTTTTATCAGCGCATATCTAACAAAGTCGATATGCGCGAACGTGTGATCGACATTCCCTCGCAAGAAGTCATTACCAAAGATAATGTCATGGTTACAGCTGACGCTGTGGTCTTTATCCAAGTGATTGACGCGCGAATGTCGACCTATGAAGTCAGCAATCTTGAGAACGCAATCCAGAACCTCTGCCAGACGAATGTGCGTACGGTTGTGGGCTCAATGGACCTCGACGAAGTGCTGTCTAATCGTGATGTCATTAACGCGAAACTTCTTATGGTGATTGACCAAGCAACAGACACATGGGGCACGAAAGTCACGCGTATTGAGATCAAAGACCTGTCCCCACCTGCTGACATTACTCAAGCGATGAATAAGCAGATGAAGGCGGAACGGGAAAAGCGCTCTGACATTTTGCTCGCGGAAGGGATGAAGCAAAGCTCAATCCTCAAAGCTGAGGGCGAGAAAGAAGCGGCAATCCGCGAAGCCGAGGGCCGGAAGCAAGCCGCTTTCTTGGATGCCGAAGCCCGCGAACGCGAGGCGCAAGCCGAGGCCGAAGCGACACGTATGGTGAGCGACGCGATTGCCAAAGGTGACGTCAACGCCGTGAACTATTTTGTCGCGCAAGAATATGTAAAAGCCTTTGGCGAATTGGCGAAAAGCCCTAACCAAAAGACGGTGATTGTGCCAGCAGAGCTATCTGGTCTGGCCGCGACCGTTGGCGGCTTAGGCGCGTTATTGGAGTCAGGCGGTAAGACACCTGCGAAGAAATAGGGGGCCAAGATGGACACAGAACCAAATGCTCTAATCCAAATGCTCGACAGCATGAACGCCACGCGCTGGGCAATCCTTGGTATTGTCTTGTTGGGGCTCGAATTGATCACTGGCACGACCTACATTCTATGGCCGGCTGTGGCCGCGCTCATTTTGGCGGTTGTCGTATTTATCCTGCCACTCGGCTGGGAAATGCAATTCTTGCTCTTCTTCGTACTGTCCACGATTTTGCTGGTCGCAGGGCATTTTTACCTCAAGCCGAAGTTCAAAAGTGGCGAGCCATCCGATCTCAATGACCGCGCCCGTTCAATGGTAGGTGCGCGCGTTAAAGCTGTCTCTGACTTTGAAATCGGACGCGGTCGCGTGAAAGTTGGCGACAGTGAATGGGGTGCGGCGATGGAAACTGGCAATGCCAAAGCTGGAGATGAACTCCGTGTGGTCGAAGTAAAAGGCGCAACGCTTTGGGTGGAACCTGCAGGGTAGGACAGCCGCCATTATTTGTTGGCTATCCGTGATCTGCGGTCGTCAATAATCTGACTGGGTTCGATGATCTCGGTCTCTCCATCCGTATAAATGAGTTTAATTTTTTCACCGTCTTGCAGCCAATCCGCCCAACAATCAGGATCTACTAAAACGGTGTCATGATCTAAAAGATCACTCTCATCATAAGCGCAGAGGGCTGCTTTTTGATTTTCAAGTAAGAAATAATTGACGATTTCGTAACCGCCCGATCCTGTGCCAGACAAATCATAAGAGTGTGTCCAAGCCGTTGTTTGAACAACTAACATAATTTTTTCGGAGTCACTTTCAAAAGATTGTGCATTAGCCAAATGCGGCTGAGAAAAAGCTACAACTATTAGGAAAAGAATTTTCTTCATAATAAGCTCCCTGTTCAGGCTTTGATTCATTACTGGTTGCGGCGTATTTCACGCTCACCTATCCCGCGGAATTCCTTCACCCGCCAGCGCGTCAGCGCGTTCATTGCCGATGTCGCCCGCGTGGCCTTTGACCCATTGCCACGTGATGTCTCGGCTCTGATTGAGTGCGTCGAGGCGTATCCATAGGTCTTTATTGACAACGGGTTTTTTATCAGCCTTTTTCCAGCCCCGCTTCTTCCAGCCATGTATCCATTCCGTGATCCCCTTGAGGACGTAAGTGCTATCCGTGAATATCACAACCTTGCCTTGGTAGCTGGGTTTAATTGCTTCGAGTGCTTTGATAACGGCCATCATTTCCATGCGGTTATTGGTTGTCTCGCGCTCGCCGCCTTTTAGCTCTTTTGTCTTATTGCCAAAATACATGATCGCGCCCCAACCACCTGGTCCAGGATTACCTGAGCATGCGCCGTCTGTGTAGATCACGAGTGCGCCGTCTAGCGCGCCAGGGGGCAGCTCTGGCACAGGTGGGATTCTCTTTTTGCGCGGTTTCGTGGCCACGGCGGGAGGGCTAGGCTTCCGCCGCATCTTGCAACAAGGTCAGTTGACGTGGGAGGCGGAAGATCACTTTCTCTTTCGTCACCTCAACTTCCTCGCACGTCACGTCATAGCGCGAGCGCAGGGCGGCCAAGACACCGTCGGTTAAATATTCTGGCGCACTTGCCCCTGCTGAGAGGCCGATTACATCTGCGGCGTCGACCTTAGCCCAATCAATCGAGATCGTGGGAGCTAATCAACATGGCGTCATTCGCGCCCGCTTTCGCCGCAACTTCGACGAGTCGTTTGGAATTAGACGAGGCAACAGAGCCCAGCACGAGCATGAGATCGCAACGCTCCGCAATCGCTTTGACAGCCATTTGGCGATTTGTTGTCGCGTAACAAATGTCTTCTTTATAGGGCAGGGCGATAGACGGGAACCGTGATTTGAGAATGGCGATCATCTCCGCCGTGTCGTCAACCGACAGGGTGGTTTGCGTGACAAGGGCGAGATTGTCAGGATCTAAAGGTTGGATATTGCGGGCGTCTTCCTCGGTCTCGATCAATGTCATTGTACCCGCAGGGAGTTGCCCCATTGTGCCAATCACTTCGGGATGGCCTGTGTGACCGATCAGCAGGATATGATGCCCTGCAGCTGCGTGTTTTTCTGCCTCTACATGGACTTTTGACACCAGAGGACATGTGGCGTCCAAATAATTCATATTGCGAGCTTGAGCCGCCGCTGGAACAGATTTTGGGACGCCGTGCGCTGAAAATACAACAGGGCGATCATCGGGACATTCTTCCAATTCCTCGACAAAAACCGCACCCAATTCGACCAAGCGCTCGACGACGTGGCGGTTATGTACGATTTCGTGTCGCACATAGACAGGAGCACCGTAAGCTTCGATGGATTTCTCAACAATCTGAATCGCGCGATCAACGCCTGCGCAGAAGCCGCGCGGAGCTGCCAGCAGGACAGACTTCGTTTTTCGCGCTGTGTCATCGGGACGATTGCGTTCCAAGGTCGCTGACATTAAATTCTCCTCATTGCGAGCGCTTTCGCGTATCTGTGCATTGCGGGTTGCGGCGCATCTGTCTATGACCCTATAGCACGCTGGCACCGCTTTCTATAGAGAGATGGCAGCAAAAAACGGCAATATTAGGATTATCCGCATGCAAACATCGACCCGCAAATCTGGCTTCTCGACACGCGCGAAATGGATCGGCCTGGCCATGGTCGGCGTCTTGGCGTTGAGCGGCTGCAAAAGCACGAAAGAGACACTGCAGATCGGCGACGCTGGCGAGAAAAACCCTGGCCCTTGCCCCCGCGCCTTTGCTTTATATGACGCTGCACGGATCGTGGAATTCCGCGGGCAGGCGCAGCGCTTTGATAATGTTGGATTTACGGGCGAAGTGCTGAATGTGCGCAGCTTATGCCGTTATTACAGCACGGAACCGATTGTCGCCGATCTTGATCTGACGTTCGAACTAGGGCGCGGCCCTGCAGCGAGCGCCCAAGATACAGCGACCTACGAGTATTTCGTGGCCGTCACGCGTAAGAATGCGGCCGTCATCGAAAAGCAGACCTTCCCGCTTCAGGTTACATTCCCCGCAGGCAAAGACCGTATCACAGTTGTTGAAACCATCGACAAGATCGTGATTCCGAGGGCGACTGAAACAACCTCAGGCGTAAACTTTGAAATTGTTGTTGGTTTCGTCGTGACCCCCGAACAACGCGACTTTAACGCCCAAGGCAAGCGCTTCCGTATTAATGCAGGCCAGAACTAAGTCTCTCCCATGCGCAGTGTATTAGATATTTTAGACGCGGCCTGTCGCGCAGCCTTCGAGTCTATGGGCTTCCCCGCAGAGATTGGCGCTGTTCGCGAATCGGATCGACCCGACATTGCACCGTTCCAATGCAACGGCGCTATGGCGGCAGCGGGAATCGCGAAGAAGCGCGGCGAGAAAGTAAACCCACGTGAGATTGCGGCGAAAGCAGTTGAGATACTGTCTGGCAATTCCGACATCGCGGCGATTGAAATTGCGGGAGCCGGGGTTTATCAACCTCTCCCCCAGTGAATACCTCATAACGACTCGCGCCAAAGCGCTCGCGGCTGATGCTAAAGTGGGGTTGACGGCTGTCGAGAGCCCATTGACGGTTGTCGTGGATTACGGCGGTGCCAATGTTGCCAAGCCGATGCATGTCGGACACCTCCGCTCTGCCGTGATTGGCGAAGCCATTAAACGTATGCTGCGCGCGCAAGGCCACACGGTGATTGGCGATGTGCATATGGGCGATTGGGGGCTGCAAATGGGGCATCTGATTTCAGAGCTACAAAGCGAGCAACCAGACTTGCCATATTTCGATCCAGATATCACAGACGGCTATCCGAGCGAACCTCCTGTCACGATGGACGATCTTGCGCGGCTTTATCCGTTAGCGTCAAATAAGGCCAAGGCGGACAAGGCTCGGATGGAAGCTTCCCGCATTGCCACGGCAGAGCTGCAAGCGGGCCGCCCAGGTTACCGTGCTTTGCTAGATCATTTCATCGATGTGTCCGTAGCTGCTCTAAAAATTGGCTATGGCAATTTGGGCGTAGAGTTTGATTTGTGGAAGGGCGAGGCCTGTGTTGATCCGCTAATTCCTGACATGATTAAGGGCTTAAAAGCTAAGGGTATTACCGAAGAAGATGACGGCGCATTGATCATACGTGTCGAAGACGAGGACGAGTCTAAAACCGTTCCACCCGTCATGTTGCTGGCGAGTTCAGGGGCGGTTCTCTATCATACCACAGACCTCGCAACTCTGGTTGACCGTAAGGCCGAGATTGATCCTGACCTCATTTTGTATGTCGTTGATCAACGGCAAGCACTACAT
Source organism: Litorimonas sp. RW-G-Af-16 (assembly GCF_048319245.1). Lineage (GTDB taxonomy): Bacteria > Pseudomonadota > Alphaproteobacteria > Caulobacterales > Maricaulaceae > Litorimonas. The sequence goes on along the minus strand of NZ_CP166993.1, from coordinate 1,694,225 downwards.
TTTGAACAAGTCTTCCGGGCTGCTGTCAAAGCGGGTTGGTATGATCGTGAGCAAATGGTGCATCTGGGCTTTGGTATGATGAACGGCAAAGACGGAAAACCATTTAAGACCCGCGAAGGCGGTGTCTTGCGGTTGGAAGACTTATTGGACATTATGAACGCTGCCGCCGCGAGACGGCTCTCTGATTCTGGCATTGGCGCAGATTTTGACGCGGCTGAACGTGCTGAAATCGCGCGTAAAGTCGGCTTGGCCGCTCTAAAATTCGCGGACCTGCAAAATGCGCGTTTGACAAATTATGTCTTTGATCCTGAGCGCTTCACGGCTTTTGAAGGCAAAACGGGGCCCTATCTTTTATACGCCGCTGTGCGGATCAAATCGATCCTGCGCAAAGCCGCAGATCAAGGTGTGGCGATGGGCGATATTCTTGTAACAGAACCCGCGGAGCAACAGCTGGTGCTGGCGCTTGATAGTTTTGACCGCGCAGTGACTGCGGCGAGCGATAAATACGCCCCGCATTTGATTTGTGATCATGTCTACCGTTTGGCGCAGAGCTTTTCGCGTTTTTACACGGATTGCCCGATCCTTGTCGACGGAACGCCAGAGGCTGTCAAATCATCCCGCCTCCGGCTGGCAGAAACTACGCTTCGCCAGCTAGAGATGGGTCTTGATATTCTGGGCATACAAGCGCCGGAACGCATGTAGCTTCGGATTACTGATTAGGATTATAGGCCTGAGCCAAGGCTTGCTGCTGCACATGGACGGGCTGTGCGGGAGCGGGTGCGGGGGCTTGCGCTGTTGCCGCCTGTGGTGCTTGAACGGGCGCAGCTTGAGCGGGCGTTGCCTGACGCGCAGGGGCCGTCCCTACTGTTTTAACAGGCACATCCACGCGATTTTGACCTTGATAAGCCCGAAAACCCTTCGCGGCGTCCAGACATTCCGCATACATATCCAAAATATCTTTGAGATTACGTTCACCCCAGACACCTTGACCCTTGAGTTTATTAAGGAGCTCGAACGCGACTTCGGCTTCTGACTTCCCTGAACCCTTGCTGGCGGAATTGGCGTTTTCTTCTGACATAGTGTGATCCTTTGTGTTGCGCGTATTATAAACAGGCGGCGTTAAAATATCGTGATGATCTGGAAATGGGTTGATTGACTCATTTATCAGAATCCATCATAGTTTTTGATAACTCCTCCAGATGGGAGAGAACCGTTTGATTGTTATGCACTCAAACGGTCGCCGAAGGCGCAACCGCCCCGGAAACGCTCAGGCAAATGGACCGTTTGGAGTTAATACGCTGGAAAGAGGGCCACTTGGTGTGAGGCCCCGCCGAAGGAGTAAATCTCTCAGGCCCGTCAGGACAGCTGGTGGCACGAAAGTCGGCTTGGCCGAGAGTGTCCATATGAGTGATTTAAAGCAAACAAGCCTACATGCCATCCACGTTGAACTCGGCGCTAAAATGGTACCCTTCGCGGGCTATGATATGCCGGTGCAATATCCGATGGGAGTTCTAAAAGAACATCTCCATACGCGGGAGAAGGCGGGCCTGTTCGACGTGTCACATATGGGGCAAGTGTTCTTGGTACCAAGCGATAAGGACTTCGGGACAGTTGCCAAAGCTCTCGAAAAACTTGTGCCAGCAGACATTCAAAGCCTGGCGCCAGGGCAGCAGCGGTATTCCCAATTCCTCAATGAAGACGGCGGTATCTTGGACGACCTGATGATCTCCCGCCTAGGGATGAAAGGGTATGAACATGTGCTTTACTTGGTCGTCAATGCAGGCTGCAAAGACGCGGACTATGCACATCTGAGTAAGCATATGCCAAAGGGTGTCGAGGTTCAGATCAAAGACGACACGCTTGCCTTGATCGCTCTGCAGGGAGCCGCGGGCGAAAGATATTCTGGGCTGTTTCAATGCCGATGTCGAAGCGCTGACCTTCATGACACACACCGATTTGCCTCTCTCTGGCACGTTAGACGGCGACCCAATTTGGGCCCATGTCTCGCGCTCTGGCTACACGGGCGAAGACGGCTATGAAATCTCGGTCAAACACGATGATGTCGGGCAGTTGGTCGAGGAACTCCTCAAATATGACGATGTTGAACCTATTGGGTTGGGCGCGCGTGACAGCTTGCGGATGGAGGCTGGATTATGCCTCTACGGCCACGACATCGACACGACGACCAGTCCGATTGAGGCGGGTTTGATCTGGTCGATCCAGAAAAATCGTCGCGACGGTGGGGGGTATCTCGGCGCAGCACGGGTTGAAAAAGAGATTGCAAACAAACCTAAGCGCAAATTAGTCGGTATCAAACCCGAAGGCCGTGCGCCAGCGCGCGAACACACCGAAATTCAGGACATGGACGGGAACACTATCGGCGAGATTACGTCTGGCGGTTTTGGCCCGACTGTCGAAGGCCCTGTCGCAATGGGTTATGTTGCCACAAAATTCGCCAAAACGGGCACAGATATTCAACTCATAGTACGCGGCAAAGCGCGTCCTGCAACCGTCGTGAAAATGCCTTTCGCGCCGCATCGTTATTACAGAGGAACCTAAATTATGAGCATTTATTTTACCGAAGATCACGAATGGATCAAAGTGGACGGCGATAACGGCGTTGTCGGCATTTCGCCTTATGCGGCGAAACAGCTGGGTGATGTTGTCTTTGTCGAACTGCCAGAAATTGGCCGTGAGATGGGCAAGGGTGATGAAGCCGCAGTTGTTGAGTCCGTCAAAGCCGCGTCTGAAGTCTACGCGCCTGTCTCGGGCGAAGTAACAGAAGTGAACGCAAAGCTCGAAGACGCGCCCGAAACAGTCAACGCATCCGCCGATGATGCTGGCTGGTTTCTCAAGATTAAAATTTCGGACGCGTCAGAGCTAGAGAGCCTGATGGATGAAGCGGCCTATAAGGCCTATTGCGACGGCTTGTAATCATGGCGATGATGCAACGTGTTCTTTTCCATGTCTTAGCATTTTATGCGTTTGGAAATGGAATGTGGCTGCTCATCCGTTGGGCTCAGGATACGAACCCCTTCAAAGATAATTTTATTCTCGTGGTGGGCCTAATTAGCCTTCTGATCGGTCTAGCTGGTTTCATTTTAAGTTTTATGAAACTCGATAAAAAGGATAATTAAATGCGCTACCTCTCCCTCAATGACCGCGATAGAGCGGCCATGCTCGATGTTATCGGTGTGAAATCTATTGATGATCTATTTTTAGATGTGCCAGAAGCGGCGCGACTGAATGGCTTGATTGACCTGCCAAAAAAACAGTCAGAACAATCGGTTGAGCGTTACATGTCGCGCCTGTCAAACAAGTCGGTCAGCGCGTCATCTGTGCCGTTCTTCTGTGGAGCAGGGGCCTATAAGCATCACATCCCTGCGACGGTTGATCATTTGATTCAACGCTCAGAATTCCTGACAGCTTACACGCCCTATCAGCCAGAAATCAGCCAAGGCACGCTGCAAACTTTGTTTGAATTTCAAACGCAAGTCGCGTTGCTGACGGGTATGGAAGTGGCAAATGCGTCCATGTATGACGGCTCCACCGCTTGTGCCGAAGCGGTTGTTATGGCGCGGCGCGTGACACGCAAAACCAAAGCTATTTTGGCCCCCGGTCTGCATCCGCAATACGCGGCGGCAACGCAGACTTTGGCGAAAACGCTCGACATCCAAATCAACGAAGTCACGCCAGAGATGGGGGCAGATCAAGGCGTCTTGGACTTAATCAATGACGACACGGCCTGCGTGGTTGTGCAGTCCCCCAACGTCTTCGGCGAGATCGTTGATCTCGCGCCTATCGCGGAAAAAGCGCATGCACATAAAGCGTTACTCATCGCGGTGTTCACTGAGCCCGTGGCGCTGGCGGCGATCACTCCGCCGGGCGAGCAAGGTGCAGATATCGTCGTGGGTGAGGGTCAAGGGCTAGGCGTTGGCCTTAACTTTGGCGGGCCGCATGTGGGTTTGTTTGCATGCCGCGAAAAGCTGGTGCGGCAGATGCCAGGCCGAGTTTGCGGCGAAACTGTTGATGCCAATGGCGAGCGCGGTTATGTCCTCACTCTCTCCACGCGAGAACAACATATTCGACGCGAAAAAGCGACGTCCAATATTTGCACAAATAGCGGTCTCTGCTGCCTCGCTTTCACCATTCATATGAGCTTGCTCGGCGATGCTGGCATCAAGCAGCTTGCCACGCTGAACCACGAAAATGCCTGCCACATGGCGGATATTATCGACGGGATTAAGAGCGCCGAAGTCCTGAACGATACCTTCTTTAATGAGTTTACGGTCAAGTTAAACAAACCCGCAGCTGAGGTCGTCGAAGCGCTTGCTGCCAAAGACATTCTCGGCGGCGTTCCGTTCTCTCGGATCAGCGGCGGGCAGCACGAAGACTTGCTCCTCGTCTGCGTGACCGAGGTGGTGACTGATGAAGACATGCATGCCTTTGGGTACGCGCTAGAGGAGGTTTTGGGATGATATGTGCATTGTTTAAAGGTAGAGTATCACGTGCGCCCGAAAAGCAGCATGTGTCGGACCAAGAACTGATCGAAGATCTGGCAAAATCTTGGTGCTATTATGCGCAATATGTCAAAAACAACAAAAGTTTGAATGAAAAAATCGAGTATTTTCGCAATACTAAACGCGACTATATAAGCGACAGGTATTTGAGTCATCAGTCCGTTACCAAGAATGATATCGACTCCCTGATATATCAAGGTATTTCATTGGGTGCGAAATGGGACGATGGGGAAAACAATTATGTCCAAAAGTGCTTGGACTCTAATTTTTTATCTAAGGGAACATCATGAAAACCGAAGGACGCTCCACATCCCCAGTCGCGGCGAATATGAACCACGTTAAAACTGTGTCTGGTAGCCAAGCGCTGAACCAAGCGACGAAGTTGATTTTTGAGACTGGCACACCGCGCCGCACGGGTGTGGATATGCCCGAGCCGAAGGGTCGCGCTTCGCGTCTGGGCACTCACGCACGGAAAGGCGAGATTGGCTTGCCTGGGCTCTCCGAGCCTGAAACTATGCGCCATTATGTGCGCCTGTCACAGAAAAACTACGCGATTGACCTCGGCGTTTATCCGCTCGGCTCTTGCACGATGAAGCATAATCCGCGTTTGAACGAGAAGGTTGCGCGCATGCCCGGCTTTGCCGATGTGCATCCGTTTCAACCCGTGTCTACAGTGCAAGGCGCGCTGGAATTAATGCACGAGCTATCTCATTGGTTGATGACCCTGTGCAATATGCCAGCGGTCGCGTTGACGCCAAAAGCGGGTGCGCACGGAGAGTTGTGCGGGATGATGGCAATCCGCGCGCGGCTGGATCATGACGGCGCGAGCCATAAGCGTCGCGTTCTGGTTCCTGAATCCGCGCACGGCACGAACCCTGCAACGGCTGTGCAATGCGGTTTCACGGTCGATGAAATCCCCGCAAATAAAGGCGGCCGTGTTGATATGGACGCGCTGCGCCAGAAGCTAGAAGGCCTCGGCAAAGATAGCGACATTGCGGGCATCATGCTGACCAATCCAAATACGTGCGGTCTGTTTGAGAGCGATATTATTGAGATTTCCGAGTTGATCCACGCGGCGGGCGGATATTTCTACTGCGACGGGGCGAACTTTAACGCGCTGGTTGGGCGTGTGCGCCCGGGTGATCTGGGCGTCGATGCGATGCACATTAACCTGCACAAGACGTTCTCAACCCCGCATGGTGGCGGCGGTCCGGGCTCTGGTCCAACCGTGCTATCTGACGCGCTGAAAGACCATGCACCCGTGCCATTTGTTATCAAAACCAAAGACGGTTTCGATTTGGTCGAAGAGCCCGATGCCAAGAGTTTTGGTCGCATGTGCGCTTTCCACGGCAATATGGGCATGTATTCGCGCGCGCTATCTTACATGATGAGCCACGGTTCTGACGGCTTAAAACAAGCCACGGAAGACGCGGTACTAAACGCGAATTATGTGCAAGCGAGCCTGTCCGATGTCATGACGACCGCCTATCCTGGCACCTGCATGCACGAAGCATTGTTTGATGATCGCTTCCTGAAAGACACGGGCGTTGAGACGCTCGATTTCGCGAAAGCCATGATCGATGAGGGCTACCATCCCATGACCATGTATTTCCCGCTCGTCGTTCATGGTGCCATGTTGATCGAGCCAACGGAGTCCGAGTCCAAGGGCGAGCTTGACCGCTTCATCCGCTCTATGCGCCACCTCGCGACGAAGGCGAAATCGGGCGATGTGGAGAGCTTTAAGCAAGCACCAATTCACGCGCCCATGCGCCGCCTCGACGAAACGCAAGCTGCGCGGAAGCCTGTTTTGCGTTGGACGCCGCCCGTCGAAACACAGGAAGCGGCAGAGTAGCGCATCGTCAACGCGATTTCTGGCGTATATAGTTTTTATATGACGCCAGAAATGATCGAACAGGAATGGCTATCGTTGCGCTATTGGTCGCTGCGTTGCGTCTTGCCGACGGCGCTGATTCTGCTGGCGCTGTTGGGCCTGTTTCATGTGATGATCGACACGACGAAAGAGCTGGATGAGGGCTCTGTCATCGTCGGCTTTTTCGCGCTTTACTTCGTCCTCGTGAAAGGCGGGCATATCATCATGATCCGCTCTCTGCATTTTGAGCTAAAGAAGAAATTCGAGGAGGGCTATCGCGAGCGTTTGGCAAAATATACGCGGACAACATTCCGCAAGCGCAATCTGGGCTTCACGCTTGCGCAGATCAAACGCGAATTACTGACGGCGGAAACCAAACGGCGCGATCAGTTCAAGCGATAGTTGATGCTTTACGCGACTCCCGCGCTATGTTACCCGCTACCCATGTTGAAGATCGCCGCAATCATACGAATTATCGGCCCGGTGCGCTAAACTGCGTATCGGGATAATGTCGCCACGAGCCTTCCAACACCCTCTCATAAGAGACCCCCATGACAGACCCAAATAAACCATCTGCGCGCGATTATCGCGATACGCTTTTCCTCCCGAAGACGGACTTTCCCATGCGCGCGGGACTGCCGAAAAACGAGCCTAAATGGCTGGAATATTGGAACGAGATCGATCTTTACGGGGCGCAGCGCAAAGCCGAAAACGCCAAGGGGCCGTGGACGCTGCATGACGGCTCCGCCTTACGCCAATGGCCATATCCATATGGGCACGGCGCTGAACAAAATCCTCAAAGATGTGATCAACCGCTCCCATCAAATGCTGGGCCATGACGCCAATTACGTGCCGGGCTGGGACTGCCATGGCCTGCCGATTGAATGGAAAGTCGAAGAAGAATTTCGCGGCAAAGGTCGCCAAAAAGACGACGTCCCGGGCAGTGAGTTTCGTAAGCGCTGCCGCGAATACGCCGCGGGTTGGCTCGACACACAGCGCGAAGAATTCCAACGCCTCGGCGTCATCGGGGATTGGAAAAACCCCTATAAGACGATGAATTTCGAGAGCGAGGCCGACATTTGCGCCGAGCTTTTAAAGATCGCGAAAACAGGGCAGCTCTATCGCGGCTCCAAACCCATCATGTGGTCGCCCGTGGAGCAGACAGCGCTGGCCGAAGCGGAGGTGGAGTATCACGATAAAAAGGCCACGCAAATTTATGTGAAGTTTCCTGTTCGGGATATGCCATTCACCGATGAATTATTCAGTTTATACGCTGCGTCTGATAAAGATGATGGAGATAATTCTTTATCAAGAGAAGAATATACTTCCAGATTTGACGCAATGGTTGAAGGTTCATCGGTAGTTATCTGGACAACTACTCCTTGGACGATTCCAGCAAACCGTGCCGTTAGCTTCAGAAGAGGAATCTCGTATGGTTTGTATGAAATTCAGGAAATGGAAGATAGCGAGTTTGACCCTTGGTCAAAGCCTGGTGACAAACTAATTATCGCTGATGCTTTATGGGAGACAATCGCAAAGGCAGGTCTTATAAAAAAAGCGAAGAAACGCTTTGCGATTCCAGCTGATATTTTAGTTCAAACCACTTTATCACACCCCCTCAAAGATATGGACGGCGCTGAAGGCAAATATGATTTCCCCGTCCCGCTCCTCGAAGGCGATCACGTCACAGCTGATGCGGGTACGGGCTTTGTTCATACCGCGCCGAGCCATGGTGAGGATGATTATATCGTCTGGACGTCCAACCAGCAGAAACTCGAAGCCCTCGGTATTGACCCTGTCGTCCCTATGACGCTCGATGATGCAGGCTGTTACACGGACGTCATGCCGACCCGTTTTCAAGGCCTCGACGTTATCCGCACGTCAGGCAAGAAACGTGGCCAAGACGGCAAGGCGAACGGCGAAGTTCTCAAGGCACTCGTCGAGTGTGGCAACCTGCTCGCGCGCGGCATGCTGACCCTGCGGGACGCGCATAGCTGGCGGTCTAAAGCGCCCGTTATTCGCCGCGCCACGCCGCAATGGTTTATTTCGATGTCCAAAGGCGGCCTGCGCGATAAGGCGATTGTTGAGATTGAAAAGACGAAATTCTGGCCGGATCGCGGGCGCAACCGTATCGGCACGATGGTTGCCGACCGTCCTGATTGGTTGATCAGCCGACAACGGAATTGGGGCGTGCCGATCACGCTAATTGTTGGGCCAAAAGGCGAACTACATACAGACCGCGATGATGCGGAATTAATTAATTCCCGTATCTTGGCGGCGGTCCGCGAACACGGTGTGGACGGATGGTTCGACACGCCGCTGGAAACGCTTATGCCAGAGGGGCATGAGGGCTGGAACAAGGTGACGGATATTCTCGACGTTTGGTTTGATAGCGGTTGCACACATGCGTTCTGCCTGAAGACGCGGGACGATTTGCCTGACCGAGCGGACTTATACCTCGAAGGGTCAGACCAACATCGCGGCTGGTTCCAGAGTTCACTGCTAGAGAGTTGCGCTGTCTACGGCGAAGCGCCCTATAAAGGTGTGCTAACCCATGGTTTCGTCGTCGATGAGAAGGGGCTGAAAATGTCCAAATCTCTCGGCAATACGATGAGCCCCGAAGATATTTCCAAGCAGTTCGGTGCAGAAATTATGCGCATCTGGACGGCGAGTTCTGACTTCACGACGGACTTGAAAATCGGCAAGGAGATTATCCAAACGAATGTCGATGCCTACAGAAAGCTCCGCAATACGCTGCGCTATATGATCGGTGCTTTAGACGGATTTGATGACAGCGAAGCAGTGGATTACGTCGATATGCCAGCGCTCGAAAAATGGGTGCTGCACCGTCTATCCGAGATCACGGCAGAGCATGAAGGCTGGGTGCGCGATCACGATCATAAGAAGATATTCAGTGCGCTATTTAATTTCTGTACGGTCGATCTTTCGGCATTTTATTTCGATATTCGCAAGGATGCGCTCTATTGTGATCCGCTAAATTCCACGCGCCGCCGTGCGTGCCATACGGTGATTAACGAGGTCTTCCTCCGCCTCACAACATGGCTCGCCCCGATCATGTGCTTCACGATGGAAGAAGTTTGGCGCGCGCGGTTTGGTGAGACGGCGAAGTCAGTGCATCTGGAATTGTTTAAAGACGCACCAGAAAATTGGAAAAATTATGCACTATCGCATGAGATGAATGTAGTTCGTGAGTTCCGTACAAGGGCGCAAGAGGCGATCGAACCTTTAAGAAAAGATGGTGTAATTAAGTCTTCCTTAGAAGCAAGTTTGAAAGCTTCAGATGTAATGTTAGAAGTTGCACTAGACACTTTGGGTATTGGGTTCAAAAGGTATAACGGTCTGGATCAGGATGGAGATTATCCAAACCCATTAGAACCAGTTGATACTCTTGCTGATTATTTAATCGTTAGTGCCTGCGAGTTGACTTTGCCGAACACTGATGATCCAATTCAAGTTGAAGATTTGAAAGTAAATCCTGACTTCGCCAAATGTGAACGCTCGTGGAAGTATTTCAGACCCGAGGGTGATGCCGAGATTACGCCGCGCGACCAAGCGGCGATTGATTCTTTAAATTAATTAATTCACCGACCAAGCTAGCGTCTCGCCCGCATGGAAGGGGATAGCCTCTGTGCCGTCGGCAGTTATGCTGGCTGGGACAGTATTGTCTTTGCGGGTCAATGTCATAGTGCCTTCATTGACGGGCAGACCATAAAACGCTGGCCCGAAGAGAGAGGCAAAGCCTTCTAATTTATCGAGCGCCTTTTCTTCATCAAATGTCTTGGCGTAGCTTTCCATTGCGTGGGGCGCGCAGAAAATGCCCGCGCAACCGCAGGCGCTTTCTTTCGCGGCAACGACATGTGGCGCGGTATCTGTGCCGAGAAAGAACTTCGCATTGCCAGAGGTTGCCGCCTTGCGCAGGGCGTCACGGTGCAGTTCTCGCTTGGCGATGGGAAGGCAGTAAAAGTGCGGGCGGATGCCGCCTTGGAAAATGGCATTGCGATTGAAATCAAGATGATGCGGCGTGATTGTGGCTGCGATATTGGGGCCACTTTCCATAACGAAATCAACGGCATCCTTGGTCGTGATGTGTTCAAAAACGACTTTTAGGCCCGGGAAGTCCTGAACCAATTCTTGCAAAACTTGGTCGATGAAAACAGCTTCGCGGTCAAAAATATCAACATGCTGATCCGTGACTTCGCCGTGAATCAGAAGCGGCATGCCGATGCGTTGCATCGTTTCTAATGTGTCATGAATTTTCACAACGTCCGTCACGCCGTGAGATGAATTTGTGGTGGCGTTGGCAGGATATAATTTAGCGGCGGTGAAAACGCCTTCCGCGTGTCCGCGTTCAATCTCAGACGCGTCCATGCCATCGGTGAGGTAAGCCGTCATGAGGGGTGTGAAGTCTAATGCGGGATCGACAGCTGCCATGATCCGCTCGCGGTAGGCGCGTCCTGCTTCGACCGTTGTGACGGGTGGTTTGAGATTGGGCATGATAATCGCGCGCCCAAATTGGCGTGCCGTAAAGTCCACAACGTCTTTGAGCATTTGTCCATCACGGAGGTGAACATGCCAATCATCAGGGCGGCGAATTGTGAGGGTATTAGTCATAGCTTTGCGTTACACGCCGCCGCCGTGACTCGCAAGTCACGTCATAAAGTCAGTGACATCTAATCCCAGTCGCGGCGCTGTAGCTCTAAAATCATATCGCCTGACTCGTCATATATCACGAGCGTTTTGTGCGTCGCTTCGATACGCCGTGCCTCTTGCAAACGGGCGAGGAAGTCGGCTTCAGCCTCCATGCCGCTGGGACACATTTTTCGGGTTGAGGCGAGGGCGCCGATGGTCAACTTGTCACCGTCTTGCTCGTAATTACCGAAGAAATTATTACAGCCGCCAGACCCGATAATTTCGCCGGCTGTTTTGAACGCGACGAATTGGTCTTGCGCATTATCAGCGGGCCCCCATTCCGACCCCGCAAGGTCAGAGAGCGGGCGTTTCGCTTGATGGTCCGTGACCGCTTTGGTGCAGGCGGCGAGGCCGACTGATAATGCGACGGTGCCTAAAATGCGTAACCAGATCATTTATCTCTCCCGATACGGGTCGCCCAGCATAGAACTGAGGTGTCGTCCGTTTTCTGACAATGCGGCAACATCGGCGCTGACGGCGTTGGAGCAACGCTGGTGACGGCCTTGTTCGGCGTAATAGCCCGCGTTGAATGCGCGAATGAGTTGGCGGCGACGATCGGCGTCGTTGGGGGCTTCAACCTGTACCATGCGGCTGGCATAGTCCCGCCATTTTTGATCATTCTGACCGAAGCAAAGCGTGCGTAGATAATGGATCTGCCCCATATTCTTGGATAGCGCTTCGACGAGGCTTGTCATCGTCACCATGTCCTGTTCCACGCGCAACTCAGCGGCTTCGCGCGCTTTTTCGGCAGCTGCGCGTTTCTGTGCCGCGGTCATGGTATCTTGCGCAACTGAAGGACCAGTTAAGCTGACCATGAGGAGGAGGGTAAGAACGAATTTCATGCAACCAATTTAACTTGCTGGCTCCAAAAGACTAGCCCTTTTGGCATAGGCTTTCAAAATGACGTCCTCTGTCATGGCCCACATGTTGAGCGCAGCAATGTCTTTTACAGGCACAAATTTGGCCTGCGCCGCGTCGTCGCCCGCAACAGGTTCACCCGCCACCCATTCGGCAAGATAGTCGTGGAGGCGGTAATTAAACCCTTCGAATTTCGCCGGGATCAGGGCGATCTTGGGGCCGAGCGTAGCTGTAATTTGCGTCTCTTCCATTAACTCTCGCAGGGCAGCAACGGCCTCGGTTTCGCCCGCTTCAATCCGTCCGCCGGGAATTGACCAATCGCCTTTGCGGGGCGCTGTCCCGCGTTGTATCAGCAAGACATCTTCGCCGCGAAAGCAGATTACGCCGACACAGTCAGTAGCCTCTATTGCAGTCTTATCCGTCATATCTATTTCCCTATCGTGGTTGACCGCCTATAGCTAGGACATGTGCGGTCGTTACACATTGGCAGGGACTTTGGACGAGATTGCGTCCTACTTTGGGGCGAAAAAAGGCGAGGGCGATTTATGGGATTGGGAACCGCATTATAACATCGCGCCAGGCACTGTCGTGCCCGTGATCGCTTTTGACGGGCAGAAGCAGCGTAAGGTCGTGCCGATGCGGTGGGGCTTGCATCCTCACTGGAAAAAAGAGCCGCCAGAGGGACGTCCTTTGTTCAATGCACGCGTTGAGACAGCCTCTGAGAAGCCAAGTTTTCATACACCTTTTCGCCGCCGCCGCGCCCTGATACCCGCGACGGGGTGGTATGAATGGGAGGGTGTTGAGGCCCCGAAAACGCCTCATTATATTTACGAAGCAAAGGCCGAGATGTTTGCCTTTGTGGGACTATGGGATCAATGGCGTGTAGATGAAGGCGTGAGTTTGTTATCTTGCACGATCTTGACCACAGCAGCTATTGGCCCCGTCAAACACTTACATCACCGCATGCCCGTGCGCTTGCCAATTGACCATTGGGACCGATGGCTGGACTGGGACGCAAAGCCTGATTTCGTGCTTAGTCAGATGCTGGGTGGGGAGTGTCTACGTTATCATGCGGTAGACCGCGCTGTCGGGTCTGGTCGCGCAACAGGGTCGCAGCTTATAGAACCTGTAGATTAAGTCGGTAGGCGAGCGCGGCGAGGGCGGCGAGAAGAATAATCCAGACAGTCGCGTTGATCCTGACAGACACAGACGCCTTCCGTTGCCCCGCCCAAGTCCGTGGACGGATGCCTTTCCAGACAAAAATCAACTGCGCTGACAATACGGCACACACAACATTCACGGCGAGAAGTAACGCTGCGCCAATGGCCTTATCTGTCTCGCCTGCGCCAAGAAATAACGCTGACGCAACGGATGGCGGTAGCAAGGCGACAGCGACCATCACGCCGACTAGCGCCGATGAAATGCCTGTTGAAAGCGAGAGCGCGGCGGCTGCACCTGAGGCTAGAGCGAGGGCGATTATTTCTGGCCCGATCACTGTCCGGCTGACCATTTCCGTGCTGCCAATGTTAACGGGCATGACAAAGGAAAGTGCGTAGGCAAAGGCAAAACCGACGACGAGTCCCGTCAAAGAAGTTTTCGTCGCTTTCTTCATCAACGATAAATCACCGAGTGCTGCCGCGAGCGCGAACGCTAAGATCGGCCCAAGCAAAGGCGCAATCACCATGGCGGCAATCACAATCGCTACGCTATCGCCGTTTAGGCCAATCGCGGCCACGATCGCTGATAACACTGTCAGGATAATAAAATCGGTATTGAGTGTGCAATCGCCTGCGACCTTTTGATATAGCTCCTCACGCAGAGAAACCGTCTTGGCTTTTTGTGTGGCCTCTTTGTCAGCTTCGAGGATGGTGTCATCTGGCCGCGGGAGTGTCGCTTCAATCGGCATCACGACAACGCGCCAATCATCCCCGCCGCCCAGTAAGCTTTGCAACCGATCCACGAGGTCTTGCCCTTCACCTTTGGCGACAACTATTTCGACGGCTTTTTCGTAGCGGCCATATCCACTATCCATTGACCAATCGACAGGCTTGCAGCCTTCGATGATTTTGATGACAGCGTCCGCTTTGTCAGCGGGGAAGTTGGCTTTGATAAATCGCATAAGGAGGGTTTGCCCGAATTTTTTAGATCACGCTATCGGTTTCCTGTGGGTTGATCATTTCATCCTGCGCGTCTGACAAAGCCGTGTCGCTGGCGACGTAATCCGCCATGAAAGCGCCGCGTCGTCCCAAGGCTCTCACATGGCCGCGTGTGGTATCAGCAATGGTTTGACGCTCTAATTCAGAATTCAATTCCGCACCGACAATAATTACATTCGCCGTCAGCCATAGCCAGACAAGTAAAATGACGACAGCCGATAAACTGCCGTAAGTCGCGTTGTAATTCCCAAACTCTGCCACGAATTTTGAGAAACCATAAGAGATTAACAGCCACGACAATGTCGCGAAAGCAATACCAGGATAGACCCAACGCTTGCGGGCGGGACGCCGAGACGGGCCAAATCGGTACATAACGCCTGTCGCAAAACTAAAAATTGCGATCAGTAACAACCACGGCAAAAAGCGCGCAATCATATCTGTGAGGCCTTCTAGTCTGATGAATTTTAAGAAAGCTGGGATGCCGACAATCACGAAAAGTGATACCCAGATGAACATTAAGCTGCCCAGTGTCATCAGTCCTGCATAGATATAAAAAACGATAAAATTTCGTTTCTCCAACTCTTGATAGGCGATGTTCATGGCCCGCATCATAGCCCGAATACCTGCGCCCGCGGAAAACACAGCGACGCTGAGCGAGATCACAATGCCCCAACCGAGCGCTTGGTCAGGTGTATCAAGAACTGTGACGATCTGGTTTTGGATCACGTCAAATGCTTCGCCTGGCATGAGGGCGCTGACCGTCTCTGTGATGTCGTCAACGTCCGTGGGGTTCGCGAAAAACGAAAATAGTGAGATCGCTGCGGAGATCAGCGGAAAAACTGCCAGAAGAGAGAAGAACGCCACGCCTGCCGCGACGACGGTAACATTGTCTTGTTGGCACGTGACCGCAGTTCGCTTGATGACGGCCCACCAATCCTTAAGGGTAAACCTGAAAGGACTATCGGCTGTTGTTTGCTCGAATTCGAAATTCTGATTCAAAATTTAGCCGTTTTTTGGCGCGGGTTGAGGACGCGTAAAGACGAGCTTGTCGTCTGATGACTGTGATGCATCAAATTTGTAATCGCCGAGATTGAAGTCTCTTAATCCGTCCGCGCGGTCGACGCGTTCTTGCGTGATCCAACGCGCCATCAGTCCGCGTGCGAACTTTGTATAATATTGCACAGGGCGCGTTTTCCCATCTTTTGTTTCTAGGAACTTGGCAAAGACAACAGGCTTGTCGAGTGCTTTTTGATCAACAGCTTTGAAGTATTCATTGGACGCCAAATTGACGATGGTATGGTCGTGATGTCCATTCAGATCATCGCGCAATGTGTTGGCGATCTTGTCACCCCAAAAATCATAAAGCGATTTCCCACGCGGGTTTTCCATCTTCGTGCCCATTTCCAAACGATAGGCTTGCATAAGGTCGAGAGGGCGCAGGACGCCGTAAAGACCTGATAAAATGCGCAGATGTGTTTGTGCAAATTCTAGGTCTTGATCTGACAGAGTTTTCGCGTCCAAGCCCCAATAGACATCACCGTCAAAGGTCAACCCAGCGGGTTTGGCGGAGTTGCTTTGCCCATCGAGATTGAAGCTCTTGAAGCGGTCTGCATTTAATTCAGCCAGATTATCGGAGATATGCATTAAGCGTTTCAGATCAGCGGCCGATTGCTGTTTCGCGACTTTGGCGATCTCAACCATGTCCGAATGGAGTTGCGGATTCGTGGCTTCCAGCGCCGTGTCGGCGGGATCAAAGTTTAGTTTTTTAGCAGGGGAGAGTAGGGTAATCATTGTCTATCCTTTCCTCATAACATCAGCTTGAAACACTCAAGCCCGTATGCGTGGGTTCATGATAATATTACGATAACAGAGCCGTCGCGGATGGCAAGGCTTGCCCATAAAGCTGGCTAGACCATAACGCGCGGGTTCATGATTCGGTCGGGGTCTAGTGCGGCTTTGATGCTGCGCAATAGTGACATTTTCACAGGATCTGCGCGCGCGGCCAAATCCTCCCGTTTCATTATTCCGATTCCATGTTCGGCTGAAATCGACCCGCCGAGTTCATCGCAAATATCGAAAATCGGTTGCGAAAGCGCGTCCCAATTAGCCAGAAACGTCTCGCGGTCGGCACCTTCTGGCTGCGCGATGTTGTAGTGGATATTCCCATCACCAAAGTGCCCAAACCCGACAGGGCGACTGCCGGGAACAACCGCTTCAACCGCCGCATCGGCGAGGGCGAAGAATTCGGGAATCTTATCTATCGGAACCGTGATGTCGTGCTTGATTGATCCGCCGAGGAATTTTTGCCCTGCGCTCATATGTTCACGAATATTCAAAAGCTGGATGGCTTGAGTGTCTGATTGCGCAATAACGGCGTCACGTATGAGGTTAGCTTCAAACGCCTTGCCCAGCAAGTTCTCGGCCAACGCCGCCCCTTCTGCTTCGCTGCCGACTTCCCAATCTACCAATACATACCAGGGGTGGCGCGCATCGAACGGGTCTTTCGCACTGTCGATATTATCCACCACAGCGCGGTAACCAATGGCAGGCATGACTTCAAACATGGCAAGTTGTCCGCCTGCGCGAAGTGTGTCCAGTAATGCAACTGCGATCGTCGCACTCTCCACAGCCAATAAGGCTCGCTGCACAAACCCCGGCTTGGGAAACAGTTTGAGGCTTGCTGCTGTGATAATGCCGAGCGTGCCTTCTGCGCCGAGAAATAGTCGATTTAAATCATAGCCCGTATTGTCTTTGCGCAGGCTCGTTAGCCCGTTGAAAATCTCACCGCTCGGCAAAACGACTTCTACGCCAAAGACTAATTCCTTCGTTGTGCCGTATTTCAGCACGTGATTACCGCCCGCATTGGTCGATAAAATCCCGCCCACTGTGCAACTGCCTTGGCTGGCGATCAGCATAGGGAATTTGCGGTTGGCTGTGTCTGCGGCGTCGTGGACAGCTTGCACAGTCGCGCCCGCTTCGACGATCATCGCGTTGGATGTGGGGTTTACCTCGCGGATAGCGGTCATCTTCTTGAGGCTAAGGAGAACTTCATTTTGCGGTGTTTGACCCCCCACGAGGCCCGTATTTCCGCCCTGCGGCACGATAGGGAGCTTATGCTTGGCGCAAATTCTGACCGCGTCCGAGACCTCCTGCGTGCTGCGGGGGGTGAGCATGATGGGGGTTTGACCGAAATATTTGTCGCGCCATTCGGTCAAGTGCGGTGCGATAATGTCGATGTCTTGTGTCCATGCGCCAGCGGGCAGGGCAGCTTTCAACTCTGCAATCCCGTCCTGCATATCTAGAGCCAATTCATATCGATTTGCTTGAGTACGCTTATCGGCAATGCACCTTGGCGGAGCAATTTCACGCCCTTACCCGTCACAGATAAAATCGTTGAGGGGGCCCCATTTTCGCAAGGCCCAGAGTCTAATACCGCATCAACTCTTGCATTGATCGTCGTATTCGCCGTTGCGCTCTCTGGTTCGCCCGCGCGGTTGGCGCTGGTCAGCGCGAGCGGGGTTTTGAGCAGTGTGTCGGTCCATTCTATGTCTGGAAAGCGCAGTGAAATTGTCGTGCCATGTTGGCCGTAACAGCGCGGATCGAGCAAAATATCTGTCGCAGGCAGGACGAGTGAGAGCGACCCAGGCCAAAATGTATCCGCCAGTTGCCGTGCAATATCGTTAAACTCTGCAAACTTTTCTGCTGCCGCGATAGAGCCAATACAGACGGCGAGGGGTTTGGTAAAAACGCGGCCTTTAATCTCGTAAATACGGTCAATCGCGTCTTGATCATGGGCGCGACCCGCTATGCCGTAAATGGTTTCAGTCGGCAGAACACAGACACCGCCATCATCTAAAATGTCTTCGATTTGGGCGAGGGTGGTCATTGGGCTTCGTTGAACTCTGCTTGAATATTGAGAGAAATCTTGTCGCCGATATTACCGAGCGTGATGAGGTAGTCCATCCCGAAATCCGACCGATTAAAGGTGCCCGTTGCCGAAAAGCCGAGTGTTTTTCCTGGATTGCCAAAGCTCTTGCCTGCCCCGTTAAAGACGACATCTAAAGTCACGGGTTTTGTGACGCCGCGCAGAGTTAGGTCGCCCGTTACCGTGCCGCGATTGTCACCTGTTTTTACAATAGCCGCCGAAACATAGCGTATCTCTGGGTAGCTATCTGCATCGAAGTAATTGGCGCTGGTCGCGAGAGTTTCGTCAAAGTCAGGGAGGCCCGTATTGACGCTGCGTGGGTCAATCCGAATGTCTATGCGACTTGTCTCTGGTGCGTCTTGATTAAATTCCAGCGCGCCCGAAATGCTATCAAACCGCGCCGTATATTGCGACAGCCCCGCATGAGAGAGAGACCAGTTCACACTCGCATGTGTAGGGTCGAGTTTGTAATTTCCACTGGGCGCCGCACTGACTTGTTGAACGGCGGGACTAATACAGCCCAATAAGACAATAGCTGCGGGCGCAAGAAAGATATGTTTGATCATCATTGCGATATAACCCTCTGCGAAGGTGAAAGAAAGTGTTGAAAATTTTTTGACCTTCGCCCATGCCCAGTTTGATGTTCAAACGTGCAAAATCTATTCCCAAAGCTGAGGTCGAGCCAAAGTCGCTCAAGGGCCGTATAGTTGAGGAACTTACCTTCTTCAGCGGATTGGCCGTTGTTTTGCTCAGCATGATGACGTTTGTTTGGGGGCATTTCAAAATCCCAAGCGAGAGCATGTTGCCAACATTAGAAGTCGGCGATCATATCTATGTCTCAAAATTTGCCTACGGCTTTTCCCGTCACTCCTTGCCATTTGGCTTGCACGCCATTCCTGGACTGCCAGACGGAAAATTTATGGATAGCTTGCCGACTCGCGGCGATGTGGCGGTCTTTCGGAATCCAAAATCTGGTATGATCATGATCAAGCGTATTGTTGGCCTGCCGGGCGACAAAATTCAAATCAACCGTGGACGGTTGACGTTAAACGGCAAAGAAATCGCGCGCGCTCCCGTCGATAACTATCTCTACCGCGAGCATAAAGGCCGCAAGGTCGGCGTCGATGTCTATACGGAGCAGTTGCCAGGCCAAAAAGACGTGCATTATATCTACGAGCAAACGGACCAAGGCCCGCTGGATAATACGGGGGTTTTCACTGTCCCTGCTGGGGCGGTGTTTTTCATGGGTGATAATCGGGATAATTCTACCGATTCTCGGGATCCTAATGGCCCCGGATTTGTACCGCTTGATCATTTGATGGGCCGCGCGGATTTGATGATGTTCTCGTTTAAACAATGCGACAAGGAAGAGGGGCTTCGCTGTCCGCCCAAGCGTTTCATGCAAAAGCTCTGATTGCACGCTCGCGCAGCGATAACCGACTCGACAGTCGGGGCGGCGCAGACTATTTCAGGCTCCGATATGTCACACGATACCATCATTATTGCTCGCCACGGAAAGCCTGCGCTATCGCGAAAGCAGCGCATGGTGTGGCGTGAATATCGGGATTGGTGGGTGAAATATGATGCGGGCACGATAGTCCCCGACCAGAAAGTGCCTAAGAAATTGAAGAAATGGGCTAAAAAAGCCGATATTCTGATTAGTAGCCCGCTGCCCCGCGCGTATGACAGCCTCGTTTTGGCCGCTGGGAAAGAGCCCGATCATAGCTGGCCCGAATTAGTCGAGGCGGCTTTGCCTTCGCCACATCTGGGAACGCTGAAATTTCGTCCAAAAACTTGGGGAACATGGTCGCGAATCGTTTGGTTTTGGGGCTGGCCTGATGGTATGGAAAGTCACGGCGAAGCCCGTCAGCGCGCTAATCTGGCTGCAGATAAATTAGGCGAGCAAGCGGCGGGCGGAAAAATTGTCTATGTTTCAGCCCATGGCTGGATCAACCGCATGATCAAAGGGTCGTTAAAAAAGCGCGGCTGGAAATGTGTCGCTCAGAACGGCGATTTGCATTGGAGTTTTCGGCGTTTCACGCGCCCCACACAAGACGAAATGGCTAGAGATTAAATTATGGCAGATACACCAATCAAAGAGATGAGTTTCGAGGCGGCGCTGGCCGAGTTGGAAAACATTGTTGAAAAACTTGAGCGTGGCGATGCCCCGTTGGAAGAGAGCATCACGATATATCAGCGCGGCGCAAAACTGAAAGCGCATTGTGAAGGTAAGCTCAAAGATGCCCAGATGAAAGTCGAAAAGATTGTGCTGGACGGGCAGGGCAATGCATCAACGGCTGACTTTGACGGCTAAACCTTGTCGGCTGATTTCAAAACCAGATTGAGCGAGTGCGCCGCGCGGATTGAGGTCGTGCTCGACGCGCTTTTGCCTGTCACTCAGGGTCATCAAGCGGTGATTATGGAGGCGATGCGCTACGCGGCGCTGGGCGGTGGAAAGCGGTTGCGTCCTTTCTTAGTGATTGAAACCGCGAAGATGCTCGGCGCGTCTGGCAAAGCCGTTGAGGCGACAGCGGCGGCGCTGGAATGTCTGCATGTTTACTCCCTTGTTCACGACGATTTGCCCTGCATGGATGATGATGATCTGCGGCGCGGGAAGCCTACCGTTCACAAGGCTTATGACGAGGCAATGGCGGTGCTGGCGGGTGACGGGCTACTGACTGTGGCCTTTGAGATGATCGCGACTTGCGATGCGGACCCTGCGACCAGAGTTCAACTTATCGCGATGCTCGCCAAAGCGGGCGGGACGCACGGCATGATAGGCGGACAAGTTATAGATATGACCGTTGCCGAAAAAGAACGTGACGAAGCCCTGATTACACAGCTTCAAAATCTCAAAACAGGCGCACTGATAGAATATGCTGTGCTGGCGGGTGCTGTGCTGGCGGGGGCAAGCGATGATCAAAAGTCTGCTTTGCAAAGCTACGCCCGCGATATGGGCCTCGCTTTCCAAATCAAAGACGATATTTTAGACGTTGAAGGCGATGCAGAGATCGTCGGTAAAGCTGTGGGCAAGGACGAAAACCTCGGGAAAGCCACATTTGTGTCAATCTTGGGCCTTGAGGGCGCGCGAAAGACAGCTGCAGAATTAGGCGCACGGGCAAAGAGTCACCTTGCGCCCTTTGGTGAAAACGCACAAACACTGTGTGATACAGTCGATTTTGTGATTGGCAGGTCTCACTAAGGACTTGAGGAAAGACGAATACATGGTGGATACGCCCCTATTAGACACAGTAAAATACCCCGCAGATATGCGGAATTTTTCGCGTGAGCAACTCAAGCAGCTGGCGGATGAACTCCGAAGTGAAGTGATTGACGCGGTGTCTGTCACGGGCGGACATTTGGGCGCTGGCCTCGGCGTGGTCGAACTGACCGTTGCGATCCATTACTTGTTCAATACACCAGACGACAAGCTGATTTGGGATGTGGGGCATCAATGTTATCCGCATAAAGTCTTGACGGGGCGGCGGGATCGTATTCGCACGTTACGTAAGGGCGGAGGTCTGTCTGGCTTCACAAAACGCGCCGAGAGTGAATACGACCCATTCGGTGCTGCCCATAGTTCCACCTCTATTTCAGCTGGTATGGGTTTTGCGACCGCGCGCGACCTCGCTGGCAAAGGGGGCCACGTGATCTCCGTCATTGGCGATGGCTCGATCACGGCGGGTATGGCTTATGAGGCGATGAACAATGCGGGGGCGACAGACTCGCGCCAAATCGTGATCCTCAACGACAATGATATGTCGATTGCGCCGCCCGTCGGCGCGATGAGCCATTTGCTCTCCCGAACTATCAGTAGCGGTGGCTATCAAACCCTGCGCAGTGCAGCGAAGTCCGCGATTGCCAATGCGCCGCGTCCGATCAAGTCAACCGCTCGCAAGGCCGAAGAATATACACGCGGCATGTTTATGGGGGGGACATGGTTTGAAGAACTAGGTTTTTATTATGTCGGGCCAGTCGATGGCCACGATTTGGATGCGCTGATTCCTGTGCTAGAAAACGTCAAAAAAATGAAAGAGGGCCCAGTCCTCATTCATGTCGTAACGCAGAAAGGCAAAGGCTACGCCCCTGCCGAAGCATCCGCCGACAAATATCACGGCGTGAGTAAATTCAATGTGGTCACGGGGGAGCAGAGCAAATCTATTCCCAATGCGCCCAGTTATACGTCTGTTTTTGGACAGCAATTAGTGAAGCAAGCCGAAAAAGACGACAAAATCGTCGGTATCACTGCCGCTATGCCTGGCGGCACAGGCATGAATATCTTTGGCAAAGCCTTTCCTGACCGCATGTTTGATGTCGGAATCGCGGAGCAACATGCGGTGACCTTCGCCGCAGGTCTTGCAGCTGACGGCTTTAAGCCGTTTTGCGCGATCTATTCGACCTTTTTGCAGCGTGGTTATGACCAAGTCGTGCATGATGTCTGTATTCAAAACCTGCCAGTCCGCTTTGCTATGGACCGCGCGGGTCTTGTGGGCGCCGACGGAGCCGACCCATGCGGGGGCGTTTGACATTGCCTATCTTGGCTGCTTGCCGAATATGGTCTTGATGGCGGCGGCGGATGAAGCCGATTTAGCGCGTATGGTCGCCACATCAGTCGCCTATAATGAAGGCCCTATGGGCTTCCGATATGCGCGCGGCGAAGCGACGGGTATTGAAATTCCTGAAACCCCCGAAGTGCTGGACATCGGCAAAGGACGTATCTTGCGCGAGGGCACACGCATCGCTCTGCTGTCTTATGGGACACGCTTGGGCGAAGCAATGCAGGCTGCGCAACAGCTCGAAACTTTGGGACTTTCAGCGACGGTTGCCGATGCCCGTTTTGCGAAGCCACTGGACACAGAATTGGTCAATCGACTGGCTGATGAGCATGAGGTTTTGATCACGATTGAAGAGGGGTCTGTGGGCGGTTTCGGCGCATTTGTTTTGCACGCTCTGGCTGATGCTGGACGGCTGGATAACGGCCTGAAAATTCGAACCATGACTCTACCAGATACATTCATTGATCATGACACGCCTGCTAAGATGTATGAACAAGCGGGCCTTGATGCTGACGCGATTGTCGAGACTGTGTTCAAGGCTTTGGGACAAAGTTTAAGCTCTTCTGTTAGCCTCGCATAACCATGCGTGCTGATCTCTGGCTCGTCGCGAATGGGCATTACGAGTCGCGGGCGCGGGCGCAAGCGGCGATAAAGGCGGGGCTTGTCACGGTGGGCGGACAGCGCGTGAAAAAGCCTTCCGAATCTATCGCCGATGACGCCGACGTGTCGGCTCGGCACGAGCATCCATGGGTGTCGCGGGGCGGTCTGAAATTAGTGCATGCCCTCAAGACATTTTCTGTAAATCCGAAAGATAAAATCTGCCTAGATGTTGGATCATCGACGGGTGGGTTTTGCGATGTCCTCCTGTCAAGCGGCGCAGCACATATCTACGCTGTCGATGTCGGTCAGGGTCAATTACATCAACGATTACAAGGAAAT
The DNA here is from genome assembly GCF_048319245.1 of Litorimonas sp. RW-G-Af-16. Taxonomy (GTDB): domain Bacteria; phylum Pseudomonadota; class Alphaproteobacteria; order Caulobacterales; family Maricaulaceae; genus Litorimonas. The sequence continues at coordinate 1,670,691 of NZ_CP166993.1, read as the reverse complement.
AAGTCAATAACTTCAATGGAGCAGCAAGACTCGCGGACGCTGACTATGGATCATTTTGGAACGCCGCCGCAATTAATTGTCTGCGACGTCAGTTTCATTTCCGCGATGAAAGCATTGGAAACACCTCTCCGTTTGGCGGCTGGAAAAGCTGAATTAACTACCTTGGTCAAACCACAATTCGAAGTCGGTAAATCCAACATTGGACGTGGTGGAATTGTGCAGTCTGAAAGCCTCGCACTGCAGTCATTATCTGACGTCGCCGCTTGGGTTACACGACAAGGGTGGGACGTTATCGCGACGTGTCAATCGCCCATCAAAGGCGGATCAGGTAATACTGAATACCTGCTCCATGCGCGGCGGGGTTAGGTTTAACGTTCAATCGCGCGCTTAGAATTCACAAGGTCTGAATGGATGCTTTGCAACTTGCGACGGAGGGGGCGATTGTCCGAAGGTGTCGCTTCCAAAATCACTTCAACATCTTTGATTGCGCGTTCTAAGCGACGGGCGGCCAATGCCATTTCAGGGTCCATATTGTCGTGATTGTGAGACAGTTCCGCAACCATAGAACCTTCGCAATACGGCACAGAAAATCCGAGCGGCAGACGCGTATTCATATTCCCGCAGGCTGCATCTAATTGCTCCTGCTTTAAGCCTTGTGCTTGCGATAAATCAGCGCCCGATAGATCAGAGTCTGAGAGGTCTGTGCGAAGTAGAATAGCATTGCCAAATTTCACGCCACGCAAATTGCTGCCGTTAAGTTTCGCGTCTTCAAGGTTCACATGATCCAAGCGCGAACCTTCGAAATTAGATCCTGTGAAATCAACAGATGTCGCATTGGCATTGATCATATTGGAGTCCCGCAAATCATTGCCCATGAATTGGCCACGGGAGAGGTCAGCACGTTCGAAGTTGATGTCTTTCATGGCAGAATTAGACAGATGCGCCTCCGTCAGTGTCGCGTCTTCCATCATCGCGCCTGCCATTTTGACGTCATCCCCCTCTAGGCGATAGAGCAAAGCTTTACGAAAATGTGCGCCTGTCAGGTCAGAGCCGTGGACTTGTCCGCCAGATAAGTTTGAATTGTTAAACACAGACCCTGCAAAATTCGCATTTTTGAGCTGCATCCCGTTCATGCGCTTATTGGACAGGTCGCATTGCGCGCAAGAGCCTGACGAGGCGTGGACGCGGGCATCGACGCGCATTTGCCCGTGCGCAGGAACGGCAAGGCTAAAAACTGCCAAAACCGTCAGTGTTGGGACGTGTAATCTCATAGATGCAATATAGCGCGTCCTCGCGACGCTTCCCCATTTAAAAAGCCGTAAGGTTTCAGGAAATAGCAGTGGGTGTGACAAATTAGGGACAATATTTATTGCGGGGAGTTTGCGCGGAAGAGCTGTGTTAGGAACAGCCTGTCGTCGTCCCGCAACTATCGCATTTCAAGCATGTGCCATTTCGGATTAGGGTGAAATGTCCACATTCGGGGCAGGGGTCACCTGTATAGCCCCTAAATCTCGCTGTTTTTGCGGGAGACGCGGCCTTGGCCGATTGAGTGACAATTTCCTCCACTGGGTCGCTATCAAGTGCCAGAGAGAGCGGATCAGCCTCAGGGGTGTCGGGCGAGTCGTCGGCTTCCGTCGGTGTAAATGGCACAATATTGCTTTCCTCCCGTCCCTCATTGACCGTTTTATGGGCTGCCGAGCGGAGGAAGCCACTGGAGGCTTGGCTACGATCGCGGTCTGCATTGCGCTCGATTTCGCCTAATCCAAGTTGATCGGGTGCTGTTGCATTGGGATCAACATGGGCGAGATCGTTCCAGCCGAGATAGGAAATACCGAGTTCGCGAAAAATATAGTCGAGGATGGAGTTTGCGAATTTGATGCGGTCATTCCCTGTCACTGACCCACTAGGCTCGAACCGGGTGAAGACGAAAGCTTCGACAAATTCTTCGAGCGGGACGCCGTATTGCAAGCCGATAGAAATCGCGATGGCAAAGTTGTTCATCAACGAGCGAAAGGCGGCGCCCTCTTTGTGCATATCAATAAATATTTCGCCGAGCTGGCCGTCTGCAAATTCGCCCGTATGAAGGTAGACCTTATGCCCGCCGACGGATGACTTTTGAATATAGCCCTTGCGCCGATCCGGCAGGCGGTTGCGGCGGGCGGGGCGCTCGACCACGCGCTCGATAATCTTCTCAGCGACAATACGAATACGCTCGACAGTATTATCGTTCAGGCTCTCTTCCATCGCCTCAATGTCTCCGTCATCAAAGACAGCACTGTTGAGCGGTTGGCTGAGTTTGGATCCATCGCGATAAAGTGCAACAGCTTTCAGGCCAAGCTCCCATGCGCTTTGATAGATTGTCGCGCAGTCTTTGATCGTGGCAGTGCGAGGCATATTCACTGTTTTGGAAATAGCGCCAGAGATAAACGGCTGCGCCGCAGCCATCATCTTAATGTGAGATTCCGCTGATAGCGAACGTGTTCCAATTCTCCCGCAAGGCGTCGCGCAATCAAATACGGGAAGATGGGCGGCTTTCAGATGCGGGGCGCCTTCTACTGTCATGGCCCCTAAGACATGAAGGTTGGCGGCCTCAATTACGGCTTGGCTGAACCCCAGAAGCGGCAAGAGATCATTTCCTGATTTTGTGAGTTGTTCGTCCGTGAAGCCGAGTTGTTTGAGGCACATATCTTTGCCTAAAACATCAACACTAAAGGCAAATCGAATATCGTAGCTCGCAGTAATTTCATTCTCTATTTTAGCAATATCATCCTCTGAAAAACCTATTGAATTCAGCGCACTATGATTGATAGCTGGAGCATCCGCGAGCGTTTTATGACCGAGCGCATAGGTAATAATATCATCGATTTGAGCCTGAGAATACCCCAATTTAGCAAGGGCTTCGGGGACGGCTTGATTGATGATTTTGAAGAACCCGCCGCCTGCGAGTTTCTTGTATTTGACAAGAGCGAAGTCAGGTTCAATTCCCGTAGTGTCGCAATCCATGAGTAGGCCGATCGTGCCTGTCGGGGCGATCACGCTGACTTGCGCATTGCGAAATCCGTATGACTTTCCGTTCTTTAGCGCAGCGCCCCATGCCATCTGCGCGGCAGGACGAAGACTTGAAAACGGCGAATTAATTAATTCCAACTCTAGTTTTTCAAGGGCTAATTTATGGGCATTGATGACATCTAACATCGGTTTTTTATTGGCGTCATATCGATCAAATGCGCCCAGTGATTTTGCCATCTCGCTAGAGGTTTGGTAGGCGACGCCAGACAGGAGAGCGGTGATGTTTCCAGCAACACCGCGCCCCATATCGCTGTCATAGGCCAGTCCAGCACGCATCAATAGTCCGCCGAGATTGGCGTAACCTAGTCCCAAAGTTCTGTAGTCGTGAGACCGTTGCGCAATGGCTTGGCTAGGAAATTGTGCCATGGCGACAGAGATTTCCAGTATGATTGTCCAGAGCCGTGTAGCATGTTCAAACGCTGCAATATCGAAGTCCTGCCCGTCATAGAATTTCACCAGATTTAGGGAGGCGAGATTGCAGGCGGTGTCGTCCAAAAACATGTATTCAGAACATGGATTAGACGCACGGATAGGGCCATCATTGGAGCAAGTGTGCCAGCGATTAATCGTATCGTGAAACTGCAATCCAGGGTCGGCACTGCTCCACGCGGCACGGCTGATCGCTTGCCATAGATCACGGGCCTTGAGCGTCCGGCTAACCGCGCCGTCTACTCGGCGGATCAGTGTCCAATCTTCATCACTTTCAACCGCCGCCATAAAAGCGTCGGTCACACGGACTGAGTTATTGGCGTTCTGCCCTGACACAGTTTGGTAAGCTTCGCTGTCCCAATCGGCTGTCAGCTCTGTGATATGCAACTCTGTTTCGCCTTGTTTGGCTAGGTGGATCACGCGGTCGATGGCTCCACTGGGGACTCCACTCCGCAAAGCTCTCGCCATAGCCCGCTTCAAGTTAGGATTTTTCGCAGGATCTGTCCCGTCTGCACACGCCGCCATGACGGCTCCTAAATCCTGTTTGAGAACTTTCGTGCCTGCGACGAGAGCCGCGACCTTCATTTCCTCCGCTGTCTTCCAGCCGATAAAGGCTTCGATATCAGGGTGGTCAACGTCAACAATCACCATCTTGGCAGCGCGACGTGTTGTGCCACCTGATTTGATTGCGCCCGCTGACACATCACCGATTTTGAGAAAGCTCATCATGCCAGAGCTGGTTCCACCGCCGGACAGTGGCTCGCCTGCGCCGCGTAAGTTTGAGAAATTCGTGCCTGTGCCAGAGCCGTACTTGAACAGTCGCGCCTCGCGCTGCCATAAATCCATGATCCCATTTTCGCCGATCAGGTCATCGCCAAGCGATTGAATGAAGCAGGCATGAGGTTGTGGGCGTTCATAGGCGTTGTCTGACAGCACAGCCTGGCCGTCCGTGTTGACATACCAATGGCCTTGCGCGCGACCTTCTATACCGTAGGCCCAGTGCAGGCCTGTATTAAACCATTGCGGTGAATTGGGGGCTGCCATTTGGGTCGCCAGCATATAGCGAAGTTCGTCATAAAACGTCTGCGCGTCGTCTTCGCTGTCGAAATAGCCGCCTTTCCAGCCCCAGTAAGTCCAGCAGCCTGCGAGGCGGTCAAACACCTGCCGGGCGTCTTTTTCACTGCTGAGTTTGGCATTCTTGGCAGGTTTGCGGCGTTGCAGCCAAGTCGGAACACCCGTCTCTCGGCGGGCGGTGGTGGTGTCTGGGACACCCGCGCGACGCATGTATTTTTGCGCTAAAATATCGCACGCGACTTGCGACCAATTTTCCGGCGCGTGAAAGCTGACCGTATCAGTGAGCTTGGCACCAGAGAGATGACGCACCACACTATCGCGCGGCACGAAACTGATACCCTCATAGGCGTTTTGGCCTGTTTTCGTAAAATACCGCTTAATTTCCATGTGCATAAGATAAGCCTTTTACAGCTGCGCAACAAGAGCGCGCCATTCTTGGCCATATTTGTGTCACATCGCCGCTTTACGAGCGAGGCGTAGGCGGGCATAACGCGCTTGAAACAAACGGGTCTGGAGTCGTCGGTGTCATTTATCAAACGTCTATTTACATGGTGGAACGGGTCAACTTTTGGCACGACCTTGCAAATTCGTCGTCGTGCCTCAAAGGTTGGGGAAGACGAATATGGCAATACGTATTTCGAAGAAAATAAGCTGACTTATGACGGGCGTAAGCGTCGTTACGTCACCTATAAAGGCTATGCTGATCCGTCGCGTATTCCGCCAGAATGGCATGGCTGGCTGCATCACTCCTATGATGATCTGCCGAGTGAAATGGGCATCAAAGTCCATGACTGGCAGAAAGAGCATTTGCCGAACCTGACGGGCACCGTTCACGCCTATAAGCCAAAGGGTAGCCTTGATCGTGGCGGTGCGCGCGATAAAGTTGCGTCTGATTACGAGGCTTGGACCCCCGATGCGTAAGCTAGCGCTGTCTCTCCTATTGCTAGCAGGGCTTAGCAGTCCAGCATTGGCCGCTAATATTGACGGCACGGCTGTCGTTCTGCGAACGCTTGATAAGGTTACGGCGACGACCAAGGATTATACGGTCAAAGTCGGCGATACCCTCAATTATGGCTCGCTGACGATTGAAGTTGCGCATTGCGAAAAGCGACCGCCCGAGGAAATTCCCGAGACGTTCGCGTTTCTCAAGATTTTTGATACGCGTTTGGACGGGAAAGGCACATCAGTTGAGCCGACAGAGCCGATCTTCTCTGGCTGGATGTTTGCGAGTAATCCTGCAGTTTCCGCGCTGGATCATGGTGTTTATGATGTGTGGGTGCTGCGCTGTAATACGCCAGAGATTGCAGGTCTGCGTCAGTAAGTCAGAATTTGTCTGGAGAGCCTAGCCCAACCCGACAAATCCTGCATAAATTGTTCCCCCGACAATCGTGACAGCGACCAGAGTGCGCACGAGTGATGGGCCTAATCCATGCGCGAGTTGGAATCGGTTCCACAAATCCAATTTCTTTTGCAACACATACTCATCCCCTGACAGCAGGGTCGGGTAATCTGTGACGCATTTTCCAGCTTTCGGGGCAGGCTCCGGGGTTGTCCCTGCCAGATGATGGGCCTTCAATGTTGCCTCAGATTGCAGCAATTCTTTCAAGAATAAATTATGCAGAAGGGACAAAACGCCTTGGAAATTGCCCATGACTTTAAACGCTTCTTGCGTCCATTGCGGCCAGTTTTTCTTATCAACAGGCGCGAAGTCAAAAATCGGCGAGGCTTCAGACCATTTGGCTTTGACGCCTAGGTCATCAAGAATACTCTGCGGAAGTTCTAGCGCTTGCAGATTTTTGGACACGCGCGTCATGACGCTATCGACGGTTTCACAAACCTTGATCATGCGCTTTTTCTCAAAATGGCCGATCTTTCCGTCGGCGGTAATGACGTTCCATGTGTTGATTAACTGCGCCTGTTCATTGCTGACAGTGGCGAGCATATGATCCGAACAATGCAGCAATTCCAGTGTGTTGCGAAGATGTTCTGGCCAGCCATTTTGGTGTTTTTGCGCGAGCAAATAATAGGTCTTTCGGCAGTTCGCTTCGTGCAGCATGAGTTTTTGTAGCGCCGTTTTTTTCTCAGCCTTGAGGTCTTCGATCGCTTCGGGAATGTCCTCTTTGGAAATTTCTTCGCCGCGGTGACGCAACACGCCGCCAGAGGGTTTCATTTGCCCCGTCATCAAGGCTTCGAGTGTATTTTGTTCAACTTCTAAGTTGCGCACGGCTTTGAGATCGAGATTGATTGTTTCGGGGTAAAGCATTTCTAGGTCGATCTTGCCTTCGGTCACGTCAGACATATCAAACATCTGATCGACACTAGCAAAGTCGCGCACAGGACTGCGGCCCAAATAAGCCCCACGATATTCGGGGGAATAAGAAATATCGCTAAATTTCGCCGAGACGGCCTCGGCAGGATTGCCAATAGCAAAGCCTTTGACGGCCTCCTGATTGTAAAAATCGAGGCTTAGTTTCTGCCGTAAATTTTCAGAACCCTTGAACAGTAGCCATGCCGAGCGGTCATCATTGATCGCGGGGACGTAGGTCGCTTTGGCATTGTTTTCCCGGTCTGTATTGGGCGGATGCGTTGACCACATTTGTGGCGGGATCGCGGCCGCTTCCTCAAATACGCGGTGGGAAACAGCGTCCCCCGTGGCAGCAGGCGGCAGTCCATAATTGGCGTCATCCAAGATACGCCGCATTTCCTTGATCGTCTCTGATTGCGCGGCAAACAAGTCGTTGAGAATTTGCTTATTATTCCCGACATTCCCCGCCACATCCATCGCCGTGCGCCACGCTTGGTCTGCGGCTTGTAGCTTATATAGCGCGTTGATTAGCGCGTCGCTGCCCGTCACGGACACGGCGACGAGGTCAGCATTGAATTCCATTTCCCGCGAGAGCGCACGTTCAGCGATGATCACAATGTTGAACAGCGTGTCCATGAGTGACCGCAGCGACCAGATGATCAGAGATAAAATCCACCCAATCCAAGCGATCCGAAGATCAATCCGAGAGATAAACTGCACCACAGAATCTAGCCAATCGCGGACGCTCACCATGTGGGCGATAATCTGTTGCGCGACATAAACCCAGCGGCCCACCATCATAGAGTTTTGCGCAAAATGCCCAAATTCATGGGCCAGCACAGCCTTCAACTCAGTCAGTGTCAGAACATTTACGAGACCCAAACCGACGATCAAATTCTTCTTCGATGGGATGATTAAATTGAGGAGCGACAAGTCGTAGAACACGGCTGCGTTCACTTCGGGCGTAATGAACACGCGGTGGGGTTTCGGCGCGCCAATTTCATCGGCAAGTTGATGGAGGAAGGCATAAAGTTGCGGCTGATCCGCCTCTGTGACTTCGATACCGCGCGGCGTTCCCATTTTGCGCATCGCGAAAAGCGATTTGACCATGAACACGGTCAGGATCGCCGAACACACCAACATGATCGCGCTCAAAATGCCAAAATCACCGGGGGTTGAGAGGCGCACTGCATTTTTATAGGTGATGTACGCAAAGCCCGCCGTTACAGCGAGATAGATCGCCATAAACGCCATAAGGCCGAGCATTGCCAAAATGGCTTGTCGTTTATAACTCGGCTTTGCCTCAGTCAGATTGGCAGGCACGTCCCGCGGGCTTTCTGGATATAAATTCGCTAAGCTCATGATCTGCTTCCCCTTCAGATACGATTTTCTACATGCTTAGCGATAAAGACTTAAACGTGTAAAGGGAGGAGTTAGCTGGGGATTTGCTTTTGCGTAACCTTAGGCCGACCAAATTGAAATGTTGAGTGTCCTGTTATTTTACGTCACGGAAATGCCGATAACTGGACGCCTATTAAAATGTCTCGCGCTTTGGAGCGGGCTATTCTCTCGTGCACAAAGTTAAAGATCTATGACGGCCTAGGACATTGTTCCCCGTTGCATGCGGTATTGCCGAGGGTGTTGGCGAGCTGAAACAAGCGGCTTGGGAATTATTAATTGCTAGAAAAAGCCGTATTTTGGTTTTACGGTCCTATTATGAGGACACTTAAACATATCGGGCTCGTAGCCCTTATTTTGTCTGCCCTATCATTGACCGCTTTATCAGCCTGCCAACAAGAGGACACGCCCCCACAGCAATTTGATCCTGCGTTTATTGAAATCGGGCGAGAGATTGCGCAAACGCAGTGTGTCTCTTGTCATAGTATTGGTCAATCTGGTGACAGTCCGCGCAGTGATGCGCCGCCCCTACGCACTGTGCTGGGTATCTATAATGCCGAATCTCTAGCTGATGATTTCCGCGAGCATATCCATGTTGGTCACCCTGATATGCCTGATTTCGATTTCACGGTGAAAGAGACTGAGGGATTGCTGGCCTATTTAACGTCAATCCAAGTGACGGATAAATAGAGACTAAACACCTCACTTAGGCCGCCGTTAAATATCGACGTCTTCCACAAATTGCGCATGCTCTTGGATGTACTCATAGCGCAATTCCGATTTCTTCCCCATTAGAGTTTCGACGAGAGATTCTGTCGTCATCAGGTCATCCTGATCTATTGTAATCCGCGCGAGTTGTCGCGTCTTTGGGTTCATTGTCGTGTCTTTCAACTGGGCAGGGTTCATCTCCCCGAGGCCTTTAAAGCGCCCAATATCAACCTTGCCTTTGCCCGTGAAAACCGTCTGCATCAGTTCCTCTCGGTGGGCGTCATCAATCGCGTATTCTGTCTTAGCGCCTTGCGTCATTTTATAGAGCGGCGGCATGGCCATATAGAGCCGTCCCGCATCAATAAGGCCGGGTGTATAGCGATAGAAAAACGTGATCAGCAGTGCTGCAATATGCGCCCCGTCCACATCCGCATCGGTCATAATCACAACCCGTTCATAGCGCAGATCATCCAGATCAAATTTCTTGCCGAGGCCAACCCCTAACGCTGTCATCAAATCGCTAATCTCGTTATTGGCTTGAATTTTTGCCATAGTCGCGCTCTCGACGTTCAAGATTTTACCCTTGAGTGGGAGGATAGCTTGCGTTTCGCGATTGCGGGCTTGCTTGGCAGAACCGCCAGCAGAATCACCCTCGACGATGAAGATTTCCGTGTCGTCCGAGCCCTTGCGGGAGCAGTCGGCGAGCTTGCCTGGGAGGCGAAGTTTTTTGGTCGCGGATTTGCGTTTGACGTCTCGCGCTTTGCGGCGTTTGACGCGCTCATCTGCTCGCTCGATCGCCCATTCGAGGAGTTGCGTTGCATCTTTGGGTGAACTGGCGAGGTAGTGATCGAAGGGATCGCGGATCGCGTTTTCGACCAAACGGCTGGCTTCTGAGTTAGACAGGCGATCTTTGGTCTGGCCTTGAAACTCGGGTGCTTTGATGAAGACAGAAATCAGGGCGCCTGCGCCAAACATCACGTCTTCGGGCGTCACATGACTGACTTTTTTACCCATACCCGTCAGGTCGGCATAGGCACGGAGGCCCTTGGTAATCGCCGCCCGTAGCCCGGCTTCATGCGTGCCGCCGCCAGGGGTTGGAACAGTGTTACAGTACGAGCGCACAAAGCTATCCGCTTCGCCGTAGCCTTCAGGGGACCACGTAATCGCCCATTCGACACGACCATGGCCTGAGTCCTTTTTAGAACGACCCGCAAAAATTTCCGAAGTGACGGTGGCTTTCGTGCCCATCGTATCGGCGAGATAGTCGGCCAAACCGCCAGGAAACAAAAAGGTCGCCGCTTCTGGAATTTCTGGCGTTTGCTTGAGTTTTTCAGGCGCACACTTCCAGCGGATTTCAACACCTGGCTGAAGGTAAGCTTTGGCCCGTGTCATGGTAAATAGTTTCGCCGCACGGAAAGCCGCTTTAGGGCCGAAGATTTCGGGATCAGGATGAAAGCGGACTTTCGTGCCGCGTCGATTATTGATCGCGCCAAGATTTTCGATTTTCCCAACAGGCTTGCCTTGCGAGAATTGCATGCGGTGCAATACTTTGTCCCGCGCGACTTCGACTTCCAAGAAATCCGACAGCGCATTCACGACTGACACACCTACACCGTGGAGACCGCCAGATGTTTCATACGCCTTATTCGAAAATTTCCCGCCCGAATGAAGCTCCGTCAAGATCACTTCCAGCGCAGACTTTTTTGGGAACTTTGGGTGAGGGCCAATCGGGATACCGCGGCCATTATCAGAGATAGACAAAAAACCTTCAGCGTCTAACTCAACTTCGATACGGGAAGCGTGACCCGCCACAGCTTCGTCCATCGAGTTGTCGATGACCTCGGCAAATAAATGGTGCATGGCGCGGTCATCTGTGCCGCCAATATACATGCCGGGGCGAAGACGAACGGGCTCCAAGCCCTCAAGGACTTCGATGTCCTTGGCCGAGTAGCTCTCGCTCGTTGTGTCTTTTTTTCCAGCGAACAGGTCTTTTTTCTTTGAAGCGGCCATGACGTCCTAAGGGGTAATCAGTGAATCAGCACACACTATGAATCATAGCGCGGAGGGTGCAACGGTTTTATTCGTCTTCCCACCGCACAGGCCGCATTTCGTAGTCATCGGGGACGGAATAAGTGCTGAAGAGAGATTGGCGTGCATTACTAACCGCCCTTTCGCGACGCTGGTTGCGCTGGGCCATGCCGTTTATGTGCATATCAGCCCGAAACCTGTTCGGCACAGCGTCAAATGATTGACCCGTCAATCCAAGGAGACGCTCCCATAACTCTATCGTTCGCCATTCCTCCATCGCTGACCATAACGGCGTTGGCCAATTCAGTCCTGCGACCGAGTATGTGCGCCACAAAAAGTCAGCCTCCATCAGGCCACCTCGCCTTAATTTGGTGTTGAATACATCCAGCGGCGTCTCCGTAAAACGCTCTTTTGCGATCAGGTTGAGCATGTATTTGGCATCAATCAAGCATTGCTTACGATTGCGCGGGCGGGACATGACCGCGTCTATCGCGGCTTGCACCTTGGGCGCAAAATTTGGATCGCCAGCGATTATACGCGCTTTGTATAACGCGATATGCTCCCATGTTTTTGCGCGGGTTGCATGGTAGTCCTTGAAGCTCGACAGCTTTACTGCGGGCGGGCCAGACCGTCCCGAGGGGCGCAAGCGCATGTCCAAATCATACGCGATCCCTTCGCGCAGCGGCGTTGTCAACGTGGTACGCAGGCGCCGCACAATTTTGGCTGATAGCTCGCTTTCTACCGCGTCTCCGAAAATAAAAATCAGGTCAATATCAGACATAGGCGCCATATGCTGGGTTGCCATTTTCCCCAAGCCTAAGACACATATTTCAACGTCCTCAATCTTCAAGTCATCACAGACAATCTTGATCGCGGCTTCAATCGTTCTATCGGCCAAATCGGTTAGACGTCGCGGTAGGCTCCCAAAATCTTCTTCGGAGTGATTGAAAAAAGCGTGATAAGCTTGGAAGAGGTTTTCATTCACAAACCTTCTCAGCCGCTCTAGCCGCGTCTCATAGTCTGGGTCTGTAAAAATGAAATCCGTATTCGGGGTCAGGCCAGTATTTATCAGGCTTTGGGGATCTAAAAATACATCAATGATGTGCGGGGATTGCTCAAGCAGTCGAGTCATATGCGGGGAGTAGAGCAGGGGCACGATCAGCGCATCTAGCAGCTTGGAATTGCGTTGCAAAAGTCTGAGATATTGCTCTGAACGAGCGATTGATTTGAGAAAGCTATCAATGCGCGGCAAGGCTGCATTGGCGTCCGCCGAAGAGTTTATTACCCTGTTTAACAGCGACTGTCCTAACGGTTGATAGCGGGAGAGGCGGTCACGCGCGACGCCGTGGGCATTGAACCCGCCGAGCCAGCTATTCGCAATCGCTTGACTGACGTCTGACAAGTCCGCCGTAGAAATTCTTGCGCTATCGTCTGGTTTGGCTTCGGCGTGGAACAGCGCGTCAAAATGCTTATTGACCACATTGCGGCGAGTATAGATTTCCGGCGCATACGACTCCCAGTCAGCATACCCCAAAACTTGCGCGATTTGCGATAGGGGGTAGGGCGCATCGGGCACCATATGCGTCTGCTCATTCCCGAGCATTTGGATGGCGTTTTCCAAGCGGCGTAAGGCGATGTAATGCTCGCTTAGCGCTCCGCAAACGCGGTCGTCCATATGGCCGAGGGACGCTAGGGACTGCAGCGCTTTGAGCGTGTTGGGTGTGCGCAATTCATATTGTTTCCCGCCCCACACAAGTTGCTGCGCATTGGCGATGAATTCGATCTCGCGAATACCTCCACTGCCAAGTTTGACATTAAACCCGATCGGATCAGGGATAATCGGGTCGGGCTGCGCGCGTTCCTGTTGTAAGCCCGGATGCTCCAAGTTGATGCGAGTTTTGAGATGGGCCAATTCGTCAAGGGCGCGAAAGTCTAGATTTTGCCGCCAAATAAAAGGCGCGATGTCGTTGAGAAACTCTGCGCCAACACTCTTGTCGCCCGCCACGACCCGCGCTTTCATCAGGGCGAGGCGATGCCACGGCAGGGCGCGGAAAAAGTAGAACGCGCTGGCTTCATCGGTTGTCATAGACAGCCCGCCAGAGGAGCTTTCGGGCCGCAACCGCCAGTCGACGCGCCAGACAAATTCGGCGCTATGATTGGGTTTGAGGATTTTGCCGAGGCGCTGGAGGACTTTGTTAATCACATATTTCTGCCCCTTATTGGCAGAGATGGGTAGTGTTTCCGCGTCATAGAACGCAATCAAATCGACGTCGGAAGAGAAATTCAGATCGAAACCGCCCAGCTTTCCAAGGCCGAGGATGAACAGGCTGGTCAGCGGAATATCGGGAACTCGCTGCGCCGCCAATTCTTGATGCCAAGCGGCATGCAGCGCTTTGTCTATCGACTTGGCGGCGAAATCACTGCGCAAAATACCCAGTGTTGAAAAGTCATTATCGGGCATCAACGCCAAGGCGGCCCATGCCAAGTCAAAGTGCGACTTTAGGGCGTATAGCTTGGCGACGAAATCCGGGTCGGTTGGCGATAGCTGCGCAAGCGCGGCCATAGCTTCAATGGCATCATCCGCTTTGGGCGCACCATAAGTGTCAACCAGCCCCGCAAGATAAGGGCTAGCTGATAGCTGCAGCGTGGGTGCTATTAGAATAGGAGACGCACAACGACACGGCCCGTATGGCGGATAAATCCGTCACGGATGTCGCTGTCAAAGTCAAATCCGATGGAAGAGTAGGCAGACCCTGCGGCGACAGAGAAGCCCACTAGAACACCGCTATCGGGGAACATGATGGATTCGAGCTCTGCGCGTTGGCTATCAAATAGGCCGCCATTTCCGTCATTGAGTCCCACATAACGATAGGTCGTCATGACGGGATCGCTAATAAAGTCATTGCGATAGCCAAAGCGAATGCTTGGACGGATCCATGTCCGCTTGCCTTGGAACTTCGCACCAAGATTGATCATCGCTGTCGCGGACCCTAAATCAGATTTGCGTTTATCCACACCCACGGCCAGACCAGCAACGCCAGTCTCTTCATAGGCGTTTTCCGTGAGGCTGAGATAATCAAGCGATACGGTTGGGCGGAGCCAGAATTTCTCGGAAAGCTCAACGTCATAACCTGCGCGAACGGAGCCATTGATGTGGTAGCCCGCCCAGTCACCTTTGGTTTCGCCAAAGAATTCATTGATACGCACACGACGTTGTTGCTCAAATTTATTGTAGCCGCCGCCGCCGTAAACATCGACGCTCAAACCACCAGACTGCCATCCTGCGTAGAGGCCACCTTGAAGTGTGATCACATCAAGCGGTTCGTCAATGCCGACAACGTCTTCGATCTCCGTGCTGGCAAAGCCAAAATTAACACCAACGGTATGAAGCGGTCCCAAGGCTGTGTCGAGCCCGCCCGTAAAGCCGAAGCCTGCGCCGCGATATTGTTCTGACAAACCCGCCAATTCACGATCTGCGAAATAGGCGAATTCTTGTAACCAAGCGCCGCCTGGCTTATCGGGGGAACGACGTGCTGTATCAAGATGTGACCCGACGGCACCTGTCGCACCGTCAACATTGGCGACGACGAACTGACGCGCGGCGGCGGCAAATTCTGGTAGGATTTGATTGTAGGCCGCGTAGAAATCATTCGAATTTGTTATATTCGCGAAGGCATTGCCTAGCCCATTATTGGACGTCAGGGACTGCAGCGCCGCATTGAAGGCTTGGCCCTGAACTTGGTCGAGGCCCAGTCCGCCTTGCTCTACACTGACGTTCGGATCGCGAAGATCGAGCGTGATAACAAGGTCACCCGCTGCGTTGAGAGACAGGCCAGTATTATAAAGAAATGGTGTTTCGCCTGCAGATAAGGCGGCAATATCTCCGACGGTCAATGTGCCGCCCGCGCTGGCGATGTCAAAGACCTGCGAATTGCCTGGCACGAAAGAGACGTTGTTCAATATCGGGGCAATCGTCGCGCCGCTCTCAAATGTAATGTCACCACTTGAGATTAGCGTAGAGGCTGTGCCAGCCGACCCATCAATGACGGGTGAAAATGACGATGTTCCGTCGAAATTTGCACTCGTAATTGAGAGCGGGTCGCCACTCCGCAAGACGAGAGAGGAACCTTCGATCACGGAAATGTCGAGGCCGCCCGAGTTCGTCACATTTGCGTTCAAGGACGCGCCGCCAGAGAGTGCAAGGGTGTCATTACCTGCGCCGAAAGCTACGGTTTGACCAGAGATCGCGCCCGCGCTGGCAATCAAGCTGTCATCACCTGATCCCATGAGTACACTGCCTGAAATACGTGGCTCAATAGGCGAAATATCGTCGTCGGGGTCATCGTCGGGGGTTTGAGATTGTGTCAGGGTAAAGCCAGTTGTGTTCTGCGATACATCAATCGCGATCAGCTCGAAATCTGTTTCAGCTTCTAGTGTTCCATCTGAATTACTGCCGGCTGCGATAATGTTGCCCGTATTTGTTATACTTGTCAGCGTGCCAGAGGCATCTTGGATTGCGACGGCTCTGCCTTGGCGGGCGACGATCAATGCGCTGAGGGACCCTGAGTTTGTGAGGCTTTGTGTCGTCGCATTGGCGCCAATATCAATCGCAATGGCAGTCACGTCGCGCGGGGCCAGTGGGTTGTCTGAGTCTGCATATACGGCGTCAGTGGCTTCTGAGGCTGTGGCAAGAATGATGCCTTGATTGTCAATCGTATTCGCAATGGCCTGATCGCCGAGGACGATGACGCGGGCGAGACCCGTGCCGCGCATATCAGCAAGTTCAGTCGGAGAGCGGAAGGTGGTCGAACGCATTGTGCCTTGGTTGCTGAGACCTTCCGCAAGAGTCGCGTCTTCTACCAGTAACGCCGTGGCATCAAAATCATCGTAAATGCCAGAGGCTGCCACTTGGCCTTCATTGATAAAGGCGTATTGCATGTCCTCATCAAAATCTGCGTCTGCTGGATCAGTGATAGCTGCAACCAGGCCAATCGACATGATTGTGCCGTCACCGTCTAACAAGATCGCAGGTGCGCTACCGAATTGCGTGACCGTGCTTGTGCTAGCCAGTGTGAAAAGCTCATTGCCGTCGTCGTCCAAAACGGGGGCGCCGTCCGCGTCGACAGCTGGGATCAAACGCCGTTGTAAGTAAACGCCGCCATCGACATTGCCGCTAATCGCGATTGCCGATCCCGCTTGGCCGAGATCTTCTGCGCCCAGATCATCACGCCCTGCACCTTGCGTCGATAGTCCTGGGCGGGTGGAGAAACGGTAGCCATTAACCGCCACGGCTCCAGAGTTGACGAAACCGCCTTGCACGTCGCCTGATACATTATAACCGGTTGAGCCGATGCCAGCGACTTGGATATTGCCTGTGTTGTTCAGATCACCCGATACATTGGATGCCACATTGACGCCGTAACTATTGTCGCCTGTCACACTGATCGCGCCTTCAGTCGTCATGCTCCCCGTCAGGCCACCAACCATCATGGGTGTGTTGGCTAGGTTGATGCCGAAACTGTCATTGCCTTCAACTGTGATGGCGGATGTGCTGGTTGTTTCGACGTTGCCAATGAACGGAGACGCGCCAGAGATAAGGATACCTGTGCGACCTGTTCCCTGAGCGAATGGGCCGTCTGGGAAGACATCGTCATCCGTATTGGTGTTGGTAAAGTTTTCTGTGATCGAGATTGACCCGCTTTGCGTGTAGCTACGATCTGCGCCGCCCTGCAGAGAAACACCCGTTGCGTTATCCACATCTGCGATCACCACGGCCCCAGACAGATCAAGCGCATTGTCCGAGTCGAGAATAACCGCTGGCCCAGGTGTGGTCAGCGTGACGCTGCCGCCAGATTCGATGGTCACATCAGACGGCGTATCACCGTCACCTGCCGTAGATGTTTGAACGGGCGTTGTTCGTCCGTCCGTGACTGTAACCTGTGCGAAGGCGGGCAGGGATATTGCGGTTCCAAGTGCTAAAATAGCGGCAGAACTCAGAAGGCGCGCTGCCGTCATTTTTGCGCTGATTGGAGTAGATGTCTTGCGCATAATGCGGTCCCGGGTCTTTGTATTAATCGCTCTAGCGGCCAAATAACCGACAGTTGCGAGTCTGCTTCGCCTGCTTCTAACCATATTCGATGCGCAGGCCAATGAAAACATGGTTACTTTTGCAGTTCAATGGCACAAAGCATTGATCAGAGCGAGAAGTCGTGGCAGGGCGAGCCCATGACTGATTTCGGAACACTCCCGCAACGCCGTGACTGGCTCACATTTGTCTTAGCGGTCCCGCTTGTCGTGATCATCTCTGATCAGCTCTCTAAATGGTGGGCGACACAGTTTTTTAACGTGCCGATGAGCATTTGTGAGACCAATCCCCGCCCTGGTTTGGAATATGAAGTGTCACCAATCGTTGATCTTGCCCTCGTGTGCAATCAAGGAATCAGCTGGGGGCTGTTGCAGGGTGATAGCTCTATCAAGAGGTGGCTTCTGACGGCTTTTGCTTTCATTATGTGCGGCGTCATGATCTATATTTTCCGCCAGTCGCGGGATTGGATAACGCGGCTGAGCCTTGGATTGGTGATTGGCGGCGCGATTGGCAATGGTATTGACCGTTTTCTCTTTGGCGCTGTCACAGATTTTATCAATTTTGGCGATATTGGCTTTCATTGGGTCTTTAATATCGCCGATAGCGCGATCAGTGTCGGCGTTGTCGGCCTGATTTTGGCGAGTTTTCGTAATGATCGGCTTGAGAAGGCTGCGAAAAACAGTTCCTGACGAAATGCTCACTTGGCGAGCGGCTCCAGATTGGCTAGACCGCCCTTAATCGAATTTATGAAAGAGTCTCCTATGACCCGTCTGATTACATCTTTGGCATTGGCTGCCACGCTCGGCGTCTCCCTTGGTGCCTGTTCCAGCACGTCGAAAGCATTGGGCCTGAAAAAGAGCGTGCCGAATGAATTCAACATTCTTACCAAGGCGCCTTTGGTTATTCCGCCAGAATATAATCTTCGTCCGCCACGTGTCGGCGAGAGTAGCGCAGAAGAAAATTACTCTCAGGCCGCCGCGCGCCAAGCCCTAATCGGGGACGTCGATGATGCAGAGCCGAGTCGCGGGGAAATTGTTTTGATGAGCAAGGCTGGCGTCGCCAGAGCCAATCAAGAGATTCGTCTTGAAATTGACGGACAGAATTCCGTTGAGCGCAAGACAGATGCTTTGTCTGATCTTGTGCTGGGAGTGAACACCCCCTAGACCCAGAAGCTGAGGCCGCGCGTTTGAAATCTATCGAAGCCGCAACAGGCGGTGGTCAAGTCGAAATTTCCCGTCGTCCCGGCGGACCGAAGTTGCCAGGCCTTTAGTCCACAGCTCACATGACCTAAAATCTGGCCTAGCCGCGTCCGCGCAGCTAGGCTTTTTTTATGTCCTCAACCCCAACAGTGATTCGGCGCTTGCCCAATGAAACCGTCAACCGCATTGCGGCGGGCGAGGTTATTGAGCGTCCCGCCAGCGTGATTAAAGAGTTGGTTGAAAACGCGCTCGATGCGGGCGCAACACAAGTCGACATTCGCTATGAAGACGGCGGACGGCAAGTGATCACTGTCACTGATAATGGTCGCGGCATGAGCGAAACTGACTTACCAATCGCGATTGAACGGCATGCAACATCCAAACTATCGGAGGACGCTGCGGGCCACTGGGATTTGCTCAATATCGCAACAATGGGCTTTCGCGGCGAAGCCTTGCCCAGCATTGGATCAGTCGCACGTTTGACATTAATAAGTCAGACAGAAGTCTCTGAAAACGCTTGGGAATTATCAGTAGAGGGCGGGGCAGTCCGTCCGCTTAAACCAGCCCCAAAATTTGGGCTCTCTGGCACGCGGGTTGATGTACGAGATTTGTTTTACGCCACGCCTGCGCGACTGAAATTCCTGAAATCCGAACGGTCTGAGGCCATGGCAATTAGCGACGTGATCAAACGCCTCGCCATGGCAAACCCAAGCGTTGGCTTCACCCTTGGCACCTCTGCGCGCACCTCGCTCAAGCTCGCACCCGCAGATCAACTCGAACGCTTGGCAGCAATTTTGGGTCGCGATTTCGGTGACAATGCGCTAGCGGTTGAGACGGAGCGCGAGGGAATTTCGCTGACGGGATTTGCAGGTCTGCCGACCTATTCGCGTGGTAATGCACAGCATCAATATCTGTTTGTGAATGGCCGCCCCGTTAAAGATCGCTTGCTACACGGCGCAGTGCGGGGCGCTTATAAGGACTTTCTCGCTCGCGATCGTCACCCCGTCGTCGCGCTCTATCTCGACCTTCCGCGTGAGCATGTAGACGTCAATGTCCACCCTGCCAAGACCGAAGTGCGCTTCCGCAATCCCGGTCTCGTGCGCGGGCTAATTGTGTCGGCTCTACGTCACGCGCTCGCTGCTGCAGGCCATCGTGCGTCGACCACAGTTAGCGATTATGCCCTCGGCAAAATTCAGACCAGCCAACCGCAATATGCGTTTCAGCAAAACTATAATCGGCAACCTTATGCCGCTGCGCCCTATCAAAACGACCCTGCCTTACAGCCTTTGGTCGATGGCATGGCCCCGCCTGTGGCTCCAGATGAATACGGGTTTTCCGCGCGTGTCGAAGAAGCAGGTGAGGGGTATCAGGCAGAGGGTTATACGCCTCATGCACCGGACCTCACCGCGAACCCGCTCGGCGCCGCGCGGGCGCAGCTTCACGAAACCTATGTCGTCGCGCAAACGGGGGACGGCATCGTCATAGTTGATCAGCACGCCGCGCATGAACGCCTCGTCTATGAACGGATGAAGCGGGATATGGCAGGCAAAGGCGTGGAGCGCCAAGCCCTGCTAATCCCTGATATCGTGACTTTGGGCGAAACAGACGCAGAGCTTGTGCTATCACGCGCCGAAGAACTTGCGGAAATGGGCCTTGTGATCGAGCCATTTGGGGCAGGGGCTGTCGCCGTGCGCGAAACGCCCGCCCTGCTTGGCGAAATGGATGTGCAAGGCCTGCTCCGCGATCTCGCCGATGATCTGTCCGAATATAACGAAGCCCTCTCGCTCAAGGAAAAGTTCGAGCATGTCTGCGGCACCATGGCGTGCCACGGCTCCGTCCGCGCCGGTCGCCGCCTCAACGGGGCCGAAATGAACGCCCTGCTGCGCGAAATGGAAGCGACCCCTCACAGCGGCCAATGCAATCACGGCCGCCCCACCTATGTGGAGCTTAAACTCGCCGATATTGAGCGGTTATTTGGGCGGCGTTAAAATACCCCCAAACTTGACCTACCTCAAATTTCGCGGCTCAATCATGGGCTAAGCTGCTTGCTTTGACCAAAGATTGGGGGGGACTGTGTCCGAAGCTGAAAAACCGCGCGCGGCTAAGTCTACAAAAGCAGCGAATGAGACTTTAACTGCTAGCAGCGACGCCCCGATTGCGGGCGAGACCCTGCATACCCAGGTTATGGGCGATGCCGCACCCGACGCTATGCGCGAAGCGTTTGAAAGCGGGCAATATCCCTATCCCAAAAAACTCGGCAAGAAAGTCTATGAGGCGAAAAAGGCCGAGTTACAGGTGGAGTTGTTAAAGCTGCAAAAATGGGTCGAGGAAACGGGGCAGAAAGTCGTGCTGATCTTTGAGGGGCGTGACGCCGCGGGCAAAGGCGGCACGATTAAACGCTTTATGGAGCATTTAAACCCCCGTTCCGCGCGGGTTGTGGCGCTTAACAAACCGACGGATGAAGAAAAGACGCAATGGTATTTTCAGCGTTACGTAAAACACCTGCCGAGTGCGGGGGAGATGGTCTTTTTTGACCGCTCTTGGTATAACCGCGCGGGTGTGGAGCGGGTCATGGGGTTTTGCGGGCCAGCCGAATATCTGGAATTTATGCGCCAAGCCCCCGATCTGGAACGTATGTTAGTGCGCTCCGGCATCAAGATTTTCAAATTCTGGTTCTCTGTCACCCAAGATGAGCAAAAGCGCCGTTTTGAGAGCCGCAGCACTGACCCGCTAAAACAATGGAAGCTCTCGCCTGTAGACAAGGCCTCGCTGGGGAAATGGTATGACTATACCGAAGCCAAAGAGGCGATGTTCTTTTACACCGACACAGCCGACGCGCCGTGGACGATCGTGAAATCTAACGACAAGAAACGCGCGCGGCTGGAATGTATGCAGCATGTGCTGTCCAGCCTGCCTTATACGGACCGCAATACAGAGTTGGTGCATGGCGCGGATCCGCTGATTGTCGGCGGCACCCATCATGTGCTGAGCAATTCGGATAGCTTGCTGGATAAAACCGTCCACCCCGCCATGCGTAAGGGGGATGATTGAGGCTACTCCACTTGTCTATTCGACTCTGGCTCGAAAGCTCAGGCTGTAGGATGACGGCGTTATCGTCCCTTCGCTAAACTCGCCTTGGGGGGCGAAGCAGATATAGGTCACGCCCGTGTCATAGGTGTCTGTGGGGATGTAGTTACACTGGCTCATATTCGCGGGGGCGGTGGCGCTATCGGAAAAGCCGAGGTCTGTGGCTTGGGTGAAGGTCAGCCCGCTATCCGTGCTTTGAAATGCCACCATATCCGTGCCGGGCCCGCCATCATTAAAGTCGCCTGTGAAAAAGCCCAACGCGTCTGGCAGGCGGTCTGTTAAAAAAAGGCTATCGTCATCCACAGGCCCGCTCCCGGTATTTTCAACACTGATGGTATAAACCGCTTCTGATCCAGGGATCATATAGGGGCTGGAATTCCCGCTATATTCCGTGACCGTCTTTTGCGCGGCGAGGGTGGGTGCCTGATTATTATCAAATAACCAATAGGCGACATTTTCCGTTGTATGGCTGCGGGAGGTGTCGCCCGCAACGATTTCTTCTTCAATCGCCCATTGCACAGAATTATTGGGCAGAGGGTTGCTGCCGTAAAGAATAGCCCAGCCACCTTGTCCGCCATCTTCGCCTTGCTGTTCAACGACGCCAATATCGTAATCGCCGGACACGCTATAATTATAAGGCGGGCTATTGCCAACACCTGCGCCCGTATCTGCCCCGACGGCTGTGGTAAAGCTGATGTCATTGACGGTGGCGCTGCCCGCTTCCAACACAATATAACCCAGCGTTTCATTGGCGCGCGTACCGTTGATCTGGCCGATGTGTTTGCCCACGCAAATCCCGTCCGCTTGCCCAGAAAAGAACGCACCATTTCCGCGTGTTTCGCAATCATAATTCCAAAACACGCTGGCATTGGCGTCGTTGAAAGACATGACTTGCCCCACAACATGCGGATTGGCGTAAGTCTGGGTAATGGCGCTGGTGACGTTCTCATTATTCACAATGCCCCAACCACCCGGCACGGACAGCCCGCTTGTGCCGTCAGAGACGACTTTGCGTGCCTCATATTTCAAGCCGCCAGAATTATACGCCCCTTCATCCGCAATGACGCAATGCACATTGGATGTGGGGACGATAGAGCTGTTTTCAAATTGCTGCAGGCGCAGCTGAAAACTGGTTGCGGTGACATTGCGGATTCGGGTCGTGGCAGATGGGCTAGCGCTGCTGACAAGGTTATGTTTGCAAACAACAATGGCGTCCGAATAAGTGTTTTCCAGCGCCACGGTCTGCCACGCTGCGCCGACATTTGGGACAAGCTTAATCTCTAAATCAGTGGTTAGCATTTGCGCATGTGCTAGCGGTCTGGCGAGCAGCCAGATGAGCACTCCCCAAAGCGCTGCCGCTACAGTATGTCGCTTCCACATGCAGGAAACTTAGCAAATGACAGTGTATGGGGAATTAACGGATCGAGCGTAAAAACAATACCCGTGCCGCGCCCCACGTCTTATCTGCCAGCACTTCAAATCCACGGAACTCGACATCTTCTTCGTCTGCGGCGACTTCTAGGATGATGACGCCGTTCTCTGCGATCAAGTCATGCTCTTTCAGCTTGCGTAGGACGGGTTTCCAGAGGCCTTTATTATAGGGCGGGTCCATAAAGATATGCGTGAAAGCGCCGCGCAGATTGCCGGGCGCGATCTTGAGCCGTGTCGCGTCGTGACGGTGCAGGCGGGTGCAGCCAAAAAGCCCCATTTTGTCGATATTCTCGCGAATGGCGGCGCGAGCTTTGGGTTCGGTTTCGACAAACAAGCAAAACTCTGCTCCGCGCGAAATCGCCTCTAGCCCTAGCGCACCTGACCCTGCGAAAATATCGGTAACAATCGCGTCTTCGAGGGGTGGGGCCCAGTCCGCGTGGGCGAGGATGTTGAAAATACTTTCTCGCGTCTGGTCAGAGGTTGGGCGCGTTGAGCGTCCGCTGGGCGTGGCGATATTACGTCCGCGCAGGCGTCCTGACACAATTCTCATCGCTTAGGCCCGCCTGGTTTCCCTCCGCGCGGTTTTGCGCCGCCAGATTTCCCGGCAGGCCTACCAGCAGACTTTCCAGTTGGTTTGCCACGAGCAGGTCGCCCTCCGCTATCACCGTCTTTCTTGGCGTGTGTGCGGGGTTTGAACTTGCCTTCTTTCGGCGGCGATTTTGCGAACTTTCCGCGGCCTTTCGGGGCAGGCTTGGACGGTTTGCTGTCCGTGTCTTTTTGAAAGCGTTTGGCGCTGGCGTGGCTGCCGCGTTTGGGGGCTTTAACGGGTTTTACGACTTCGTCGGGTATGTCGATTAAATGGCCGAGTTTGGTGCTTAACTCTTTGTGTTTCACCTCCTCGATCCCGCCTTTTTCAAGCGCCCCGAGCATGAAGGGGCCAAAGCTAATGCGGATCAAGCGGTTCACGCGCAGGTCAAGCGTTTCCATGGCGCGGCGAATTTCGCGGTTTTTGCCCTCGCGGATGGTGACGCCAATCCAGTGATTGTCGCCCTTTGTGCTTTCAAGTGTCGCTTCAATCGGGCCAGTTTTGATACCGTCAATAAAGATACCTTCCATCAATGTATCGAGTTGTTCCTGCGTCACGCGACCATAGGCGCGAGCGCGGTAGCGGCGGGAGAAGCCTGTGCTGGGGTGTTCCAGCGCGCGGGCGAGCTCTCCGTCATTGGTCAGCAGAAGCAAGCCTTCTGAGGTCATATCCAACCGACCGATAGAGATGACACGACCCAGCGATTTGGGCAGGGTGTCAAAGACTGTGCTGCGACCTTTTTCATCCTTGTGCGAGGTCACGAGGCCGTCTGTCTTGTGGTAGCGCCAGAGGCGTGGCGGTTCTTTGGCGGCGATTGGTGCGTTATCAAAAAGAATTTTATCTTTGGCCGTGACTTTGACAGCAGGGGTCGTCAGCACGCGGCCATTGACTTTGATGCGGCCCTCTTCAATCAATTTTTCTGAATCGCGGCGGGACGCTACGCCTGCGCGCGCGAGGACTTTGGCGATGCGTTCGCCGTCTGTGGGCATCTTGTTTTCCATAGTCGCTCACTTGACCCTTTCGCGCGAACAAAGCAAGGGGAGGCTGTGACCGATGATGAATATATGCAGATCGCCTTGGCTGAGGCGGAAGCTGCCGCACGCCGCGGTGAAGTGCCTGTGGGGGCGGTACTCGTGGACGCAGCGGGGGACGTTGTGGCGCGGTCTGGCAATGCGCCGATTGCGCTGGATGATCCAACGGCCCACGCAGAAGTACTAGCAATACGTGATGCGTGTTATCACGCGGGCAATTACCGCCTGTCAGAATTGACCCTTTATGTAACGCTAGAGCCTTGCACGATGTGCGTCGGCGCGATTTCCAATGCGCGGATAGCACGGGTCGTTTACGGCGCGTCTGATCCCAAGGGCGGCGCGGTGGAGAGCGGTGTGCAGTTTTTCGCCCAGCCAAGCTGCCATCACCGGCCAAAGGTGATAGGGGGCGTGCGGGCCGCAGACGCCGCCGCTCTGTTGAAATCTTTTTTCAAAGCGCGTCGCAAACGATGAAATCGAGCAATTTGCTCGGCTACGCGATGGCGTTGATTGGCGCGAGCTTCTTCTCGCTAAAAGCCGTGTTGGTGAAGCTCGCCTATTTGCCGAGCGAGGGAGCCAATGTCGTATTGGCGCAAAATGAATTAGAGCCAATTACCTTGCTTGCGCTGCGTATGGGCTTTTCCGTGCCAGCTTATATCCTGATTGGTTTCTGGGCGTGGCGGAAGCTGGCCGATAAACCTTCATTCTTGCCCGTCGTGCAAGCTTTCGCGCTCGGCATACTCGGCTACTACCTCTGCGCATTGCTCGATTTTACGGGGCTATTATATATCACTGCGCAGCTTGAGCGTATATTGCTGTTCACTTACCCGATCTTTGTTGTAATCATTGGCACGATGTTCTTTGGCGGCAAGATCACGCGTTGGAGCGTGCTGGCGATCCTCTTGGCCTATGCTGGGATTGGCGTAATTTTCGCGGGCGGGGAGATCGCGACGGGCGCCAATGTGATGTTGGGCAGCGTGCTAATCATTTTTACGGCCTTCTTATTCGCCATGTTTCAGCTTTTCGCTAAAGGCCTCATCAATCAGATGGGTAGCTGGGTGTTTACCTGCACGGCGATGACAGGCGCTGCGGTGAGTATTCTTCTGCATTTTACTATATCTGCCTCTATGGGGGAGGGTGTAGCCGCGTCGCTTGATCTGCCGCCACGTGTGATCTTTATCGGTGCAGCAATCGCGTTTTTTAGCACGATCATCCCGTCATTTTTGGTCAATATCGCGATTGATAAGATTGGCTCCCAAACCACGGCAGTGCTGGCCATGATAGGGCCTATCACCACGATTATTGCGGCGATCATATTGCTGGGCGAGCCATTTGGTTGGGTTGATGCGCTCGGCACAGCGATCACGATTTCTGGCATCGCGCTCTACACGTTCTTCGAGCGCCGATCTCAGCCCATCAGGGCGATCCCTCTAAAGACATAAACCGCCCCGATTAGCGTCACGAGATATTTGGTATAGCTACGAAAATGGATGTCGCTAAGACGGTGCAGCAGGCGCGTCCCGATAAATGTGCCGAGCAATACGGCTGGTATAGCGGCGATAAACACCCAAAGCGGCGGCAATCCTGCGAGCCCCGCTGACATGGCTAGCGGGGCTCCGAAATAAAAGATTTTGGCGAGATGACTGACGAACATGGTCATCGCTTTTGTGGCCACGATTTCTAGGCGCGTAAGTCCCGTCTTGACGTAGAAGAAATCCAGCGCTGGCCCCGCCACGCCTGCTGTCAAATTCAACCCCATCACCATCGCACCACACAGCACAGCATGAGCCGGCTTCTCCGCATCCCCCGCCAGCCAGTTGCGCGGCAGCCACAATATCAATGGCAATAAGCCTAACGCCAGATAGAGCTGCGACTTGTTCAACGTAATCGAGAGCAGGAGCAAGACCCCGACCGATGGCACCGCCCCCAACGCATGCCACCCCAAAATGTCCCACCGAATGTCGGGTCGCAAGAGATAGGTTCGGAAGGAGTTGGACACGCTCTGCACTGCGCCGTGAACGACCATCGCTTCGGCCACACCCAGAAAAGCCGCGATGATTCCCATGAAAATCATCCCGCCCGCCATGCCGAATAAGCCAGAAATCGTAGCCGTCACCAGCGCCGCGATAATGATGATTAAACCCAGTTTCACGCTGTCTGAATAGACTCGTTTCGGCTCTACGCAAGGAATTGCGGCAAAAGTGGCGAAAAAGTGGCAATCGAGGGCGTCAGATTGCTTGTCGGTAAATCCGATTTATGTATCGTTAACCTAATTGATTCGGCGGGATATTGTCTCTGCTGAAGGGTCCTTGGGGGATAATATGAGTTTCTTTAAACGTGATAATACAGATGAACGCCGTCCGATCGGATCGCTAACATCGGGTGAAAATGCGGATGCGCAAATCGCAAAGGCTGAAGTTGACCGCATCGCGGCCGAGCTAAAATCCAGTGCTGATCAGCAAGCGCAGGCCGCCCGCCGTATAGCGGGTTTGAACAAGTCGCTTGAGAAAATGGAAAGCGGTTTGCGCCAATCCAGCCGGATTGAAGCTGACAATATGCGCCTGTCTGCTGAACTCGCAGACCTCAAGACAAAGTTGGAGCAGAAGACATCTTGGGCGTCAGAGCAGGAAAACAAGCTGATCAATTTGGAACGGTCACATAATGAAATGCGCCAGCAGTATGAAGCCGCGAAAGCTGACATTGCGCAGCGCACGGACCGCGAAACAGAAACGCGCGAGAAGCTATTTAAGCAAAGCCGCGAAGTTGAAACGCTTTCAACGCAACTGGCTCAAAAGAATGAACGCCTAGCTGCCGTTACGGCGACCAATCAGGGTATCCAAGATGATTTGGCGCAACAGGCAGCTGATCTGTCTGCGCAAAAGCATACGATAGTATCCTTGCGTAAAAGCGTTGAAGAATTGTCCGCAAGACTTGAAGCGAAAACGAAAGAAGTTGATGGATCAGCCGTTGAGACAAAAAATCTTCGCATGGACCTGACCGACATGAAGGCCCGCTATTTCGAAGCCAATAGTGCGCTGGAAAATGCAAAATATAACAACAATACGCAGAAGAAAGTCTTTGAAGAAACGCTCAAGCGTCGGGACAATGAGAACCTTGCGCTGGAACGTCGGATCGAGCAGCTGAACACACAACTCCGCATCAAGGACAATATGTCCAACCACTTTGACGAAGAAATTGTGTCGCTTCGCAATACGCTTAAAACTGAACGTGAGCGCAATGATCGGAATGAAGAGCGGTTTCGCAATAAGATGGAAGAAGTGGAGCGCAATGCTCGCTCACTCGCACGCACGAAGGCTGAATATGAAGAGCTTTCAGCGAAATACGCGGCGGCGTCGGAAGATTTGGAGAGCCTGCGCAAGATCACTCTGGTACAAAAGCAAAAGCTGGAGCGTTACGCGGCCATTGGCGGTGTGTCTGTCGGCCAAGCGCTACACTCTGCGGGTGTGACCGAAGACGGTCCGCGCCTAAAAGCGGTGAAATAAACCGCTCTCTCGTTAAAAATAAAGAAATAAAAATAAAGCGCCCTGTAAAATCTACGAGGCGCTTTTTTTTGTGTTTGGAAATTGAGTGTCAGCTAGCGTTTATTACACTTCGTCGCGGGCAGGCGTAGGATTTGCCCGCGATCAATCATCGTTGGATCGCTGATTTTATTGAGCTTTGAAATAGCGTTGACGCTCGTGCAGTTTTCTCGGGCAATAGCATAAAGCGTGTCGCCCGGCGCAACGGCGTAAAAATGCCCCGCCGCCGCGTCATTCTCCGTCTCGTCTTGTTTTAAAATGATCGGATGAGGCTTAGGGGTCGGAACAGGGGCATTGCTGTATAGCGTCTTTGTTGCAACGACTTGAGTGTCCTCAAATATAGCGCGGCTCGGTTGCGCAGGCGCGCCGTAGGCTTTCGATTGGAAGTATTCGCGGCAATTCACTTCGACATCCGCTAGGATCGTGTTAGACCGCGATCCTTCCTCCAAGATCAGCACGCGCGCTGTGTCATTTTTTGAGTTTTTATCAGCAGCCCGTGCCCGCATATTGGCATTGTCGCACACCATCGCGGCTTCGGCCTTTTGCACAACGGGGTCAGAATAGCTGACTTGGCGCACGATTTTTGGCTTTTTTCGCTCCACTTTCACTGTCGGAATCTTCTCTGATACGGACGCACACGCGCTCAACGCCAGACACAATGATAGTGATAGAATAAGTCTCATAGCCAGCCCTCTTAGTGACTGTATAGTCGGATTTTATGGTTGAGAATTCCTTAATTCATCGCTAGTTCGCACCTATGTCCCGTAATTTTGCCAAATATCTGACACGTATTCATAAATGGGCGGGATTGATTTTGGGGCTTCAGATTTTCATCTGGTTCGCATCGGGTTTCTTCATGACGCTCTTCCCGATCGATCAAGTGCGCGGGAGGCATATAGCGACGGCTGAGCCTGTTGCGCTAACTGACACGCATATCATCCCGATTGAGATCGCCATGACAGCCTATGAGGGACAGTTGACGGGCGCGCGTCTTACAACGCTCCCCACGGGACCAGCTTATATCTTGATGGGTGATACGGGAGAAATCGTGATGAACGCCAAGGACGGCACATTTATATCGTCGTTAGATGAAGCCTCAGTCCGAAAGGTTGCTGAACAATATTATATGGGTGAGGCGGCGATTGCCTCTTTACGAAAACTAGACGCCGCACCCCGAGAATATAGAGGGGCATTGCCCGTATGGCAGGTGGAATTTGCGGACAAGTCGAATACTCGCATCTATCTGGATACGAAAACGGCTGAGTTAAAAGCGGTGCGGACACGGCTATGGCGCGTGTTTGATGTGGCGTGGCGGTTTCACATTATCGACATCACGGGTGAAGATAATTTCAATGCGTGGTGGCTCAAACTCGCGAGCTTCCTCGCCATGCTTTTCGCTATCAGTGGTTTTGGGCTGCTGTGGCACCGATTTATGGGGCGTCGGCGTTTGCGCAGACTGGCCGCTTAAAGCAAGCCACAAGCGCTAGGGATTAATCTTTTATCGCGCCGAACAAATCCTTGAAAAACCCGCTAATGCCTTTGGGTTTTAGGTCGGCCCAGATCTCGTCTTCCACCTCATCAGCGATCTCTTGCTCGCGCTCGAAAAATTGCTCAAGCTTTTGCAATTCGCCCGCATCTAGCCAGATACCATGACCTTTCGGGCAATTATCAATCACGATTTGCGAGGCAAAGCCGTATTCGCGTTTCACCAGACCCGTATTGCATGTCACGCAAGACAGGCTCCCTTCAGACTTGGCTTTTGCGACGGCATAGGCTCCGGCGATTGTATTCTCTGGGCGGGCGAGGGCGGCGCTATGGTCGACCTCCACGCGCTCTTGGATCGCTTCCAGTTCGCCTGCGTCAAGCCAAACCCCTTGGCAATGTGGGCACTTGTCGATTGTCACGCCTTCATAAGTTTCAGTTGCGAGGGTGAAGTCATCAACGGGGCAATTTCGCATAGTAGTCTCTTATTTTAAGTCAGAGTGGGCGGGGCAAAGGCTTAGATGGATTGACCTGTCTTTTCCCAGTCCTTCATGAAGGCAGCGAGGCCTTTATCGGTCAGAGCGTGATTGGATAGAGCCTTGATCACGTTGGGCGGGGCGGTCATTACGTCAGCGCCCACGAGCGCACATTCTTTGACATGGTTGGCATTGCGGATAGAGGCCGCAAGGATTTCAGTCTCGAACCCGTAATTATCGTAAATTGTATGAATGTCCTCGATCAACTCCATCCCGTCCAGCGAGAGATCGTCGAGGCGTCCGATGAAAGGTGAAATATAAGTCGCGCCGCATTTGGCAGCCAGCAATGCTTGATTAGCTGAAAAGCAGAGCGTGACATTGGTCGGCGTGCCTTCGCGCGACAGGACGTTACAGGCCTTCAGCCCGTCCATCGTCAGAGGCAGTTTGACGCAGACATTATCAGCAATTTTGCGCAAGATGCGGCCTTCTTCAACCATTTGATCGGCGTTCATTGCAACCACTTCAGCGGACACATGGCCCTCTGTCAGCTTGCAAATGTCTTTGACGACCTCTTTAAAGTCACGCCCAGACTTAGCAATGATAGACGGATTAGTCGTCACGCCATCGACCAGACCAATGTCAGCTAGTTCTGCAATCGCGTTTAGATCAGCACTATCAACAAAAAACTTCATGGGAGGCTCCGAAAAAAGGGGTCGATTCTGTTGCAGGTCTGCTATCACGAATCACTGTGACGCAAAATGCTCAAATTCTTTTTCCTGTGAATGTCTCAGAACCGTTCGATTATGCGGTGCCTGACGGCATGGATGTTGCGCGCGGGGACTTTGTCTTTGCCCCGATTGGAAAGCAGGTGAAATTAGGTGTGGTCTGGTCTGTAGGTCAAGCGGCGACGTTGACACAAAAAGGCGAGCCACGGGTATTAAAAGACATTGTGGATGTCAAAGCTACGCGCCCGCTCTCGCCTGATCTGATCGACTTCCTTGCTTGGACGGCGAGTTATAATGGGGCACCTGTTGGCAATGTGCTGCGCATGGTGATGCGCAATTATAAAGCCCTCGACCCTAGCCCCATTGTTACGCTCTATGAACCGACGGGGGAGGTGTTGCAAAGCCTGACACCTGCACGGCGGGCTGTCCTGCGAGAGGGTGGGCCGTTCCCGGCTAGAGCCAGCGAGATTGCTGCGCGGGCGGGCGTGTCAGCGGGTGTGGTCAAAGGCATGGTCAAGATTAAAGCGATGCGCGCGATTGACGGACCTGTTGACGCCCCATTTGAGACTCCTAATCCTGACCTACCAAGTCGCGAATTGACCCAATCGCAGATTGAGGCAGGTGAAGATCTGGCGGCGCAGGTTCGTAAGGGTGACTTCAACGTATCATTGCTAGATGGGGTCACGGGATCGGGCAAGACAGAGGTCTATTTTGAGGCTGCGGCAGAGGCGTTGCGGCGAGGGCAGCAAGTCTTGGTTTTGGTCCCTGAAATTGCGTTGACGCAGGCGGGACTGTCTCGCTTCAAAGAGCGCTTCGGGGCCGAACCCGCGGCATGGCATTCTGCTATGGGCGAAGCCCCCCGACGCCGCGTATGGCGGGAAGTGGCGCAAGGCCGCGCGAAATTGGTTGTGGGCGCACGATCGGCGCTTTACCTGCCATTCCCTAACCTCGGCTGCATCATTGTCGACGAAGAGCACGACACATCCTACAAGCAGGATGAGGGTGTCATATATAATGCTCGCGATATGGCGATTGTACGCGGCAAGATCAGCGGTCATGCGGTCATCCTCGCCTCCGCCACGCCTAGCCTTGAAAGCCTCCATAATGCGCGCACGGGAAAATACGCGCATATCGTTCTACCAGAACGCCCTGGCGCCATTACCTTGCCAGAGATTGCCTTAGTCGACCTCAAGGACAACACGCCAGAGAAGGGCGACTTTCTTTCTGCGCCGCTGATACAGGCCGTAGGAGATGTTTTAGAGCGCGGCGAACAAGCTATGCTCTACCTCAATCGGAGAGGCTATGCCCCGCTAATCATCTGTCGAAACTGTGGGGAGAAGCTTAAAAGCCCCGATACGGATAGCTGGTTGGTCGAACATAAAGCGACAGGCCGCGCCATGTGCCACCTGACTGGGTTTTCGATGCGCATGCCAAAGCGGTGCCCGACATGCGAGGCGGAAGACGGCCTGACAGCCGTGGGGCCAGGGGTTGAACGCGTTGCCGAAGAGGCGATGCGGCATTTCCCTGACGCCAAAGTCGAGGTCTTTAGCTCTGATACAGCGGGGAACCCCAATGCGATTGCAGAGCGCTTGGCCCGCATGGCTCATGGCGAAATTGATATTCTCGTTGGGACGCAAATGGTCGTGAAGGGGCATAATTTCCCTCATTTGACCTTTGTAGGTGTGGTTGATGGAGATTTAGGTCTCGCAGGGGGCGATCCACGGGCGGGAGAGCGAACCTACCAGACATTGGTGCAGGTTGCGGGGCGAGCAGGGCGCGCGGATAAGCCAGGTCACGCCCTGATCCAGACCCACCAGCCAGATCATGAAGCCCTCATTGCGCTGGCGGCTGGGGATCGCGAGATGTTTATTGGCGTTGAGTTGGCGATGCGCGAAATGCTGGGCCTACCGCCTTTTGGGAAGCTCGCGGCCGTTATTATAAGCGGGCCAGAGTTTAAAAAGGTTGAGGCCTTGGCGGCGAAGTTCGTCAAATTGGCCCCGCGTGCAAAGGGCATCGAGATACTCGGCCCATCGGAAGCCCCGATTGGTCGCTTGCGCGGGCGGTTTCGCTGGCGGCTGTTTATTCAGGCGGAGGCGCAGGTGAACCTCTCAAAATATATGTCAGTCTGGCAGTCAAAGCTCCGCCCACCCTCCAAATACAAGATTCAAATCGATATTGATCCGCAAAGCTTTATGTAGGCTTAGCTGGGCGGGTTTTGCGCTGGACCGTTATCTGCCTTTGCCGCTCGGATTTGATGGAGTTTCGCGCTGACAGTATCGACGCTGCGATTTGTGTAGGATTGCGCGACAGCCTTCACGCGCTCTAGGCCGGTATTGATGCCCCTCCATATCTTGACGATCAGGTAAATGACCGCAGCGGGGATGAATGCGGGCAGGGCGGCGGCCCAGCCGAGCTTATAGGCGGCGTAGATAAACATTATGATCAGCGCGGCGCAGATCAAGCCCGCAAGTCCTAGCCAGAATTTTACAATGATGAGAGGCCAACTAAATTTGTCCAAGGCCTGTTCTGTTGCGAATTGCCCGCCAAGCTTGGCAGCGAGGACAGGATCTCGGCGAGCTTTAAAAATATTGATGAGGTCTAAGATCATGACGTTGCTGTAGCGCGATAGGGCTGTCGAATCTAGCGCTGCCGAAGGGAAGCAGATTGGCCTTTTTATGTGTGACTTTTTCCTATCGTCGCGCATAAAAAAAGCGGCCCGAAGGCCGCTTTCCTATTGTGATTTAACAGAGACTAGAAGTCGACTGTCGCACCCATGAAGACATAACGACCGAAGGCGTCATAGACTTGTGGGTATGTGTTACCGTTACCCGGCGCTGTGCCAACGACAGAGCTAAGCGGTGGCTCACGGTCAAAGATGTTGTTCACACCAAGACGGAAGCTCAGAGTATCGTTCATCATGTAGCTACCTGACACGTCGAAGTAGTTCTGTGATGCGAAGTTCTCGTTTCTCGCAGCAAAGCTACCCGCCAAAGCTTCTTGTGTAGAGCTTTGTGCGATCGCAACGCTATCGTAGTAACGCCATGTCACACGTGCACCAAACTTATCGTTGTTTGGAACCAATGCGAGATCGACTTTATGACGATATTCTGGGTTTGGAGCACCACATGCTGCGCCGTAGAACCCGACACAATCATAGATGTCTTCGTCGCCAGACGTTGGAAGTGGCTTCGTTGTCAGGTCGAACAGGTATGTACCGACATATGACAGGTTGAAGTCACCCACACCACCGACACCAAAGCCGTAATTGGCCAACAGGTCCAGACCGCTCGTGCTGAGTGTATCCTGTGTTGATGTTTGTAGCTGTGATGAAGCCAGTGTTGTTGGCCCAAAGCGTTCCGCCTGTACCACGATTGATCAAGCTACAGAAGAACTCTGCGCCTGTTTCGAGACAAGAGTTAAGCGCTTGGTTCTCTGACACAGTGTCGATGAAATCGTCGACTTTGATGTCGAAGTAATCAAGTGAGACTGTCAAACCTTCGATCATAGACGGTGTCGCTGTGAAACCAACTGTGAACGTATTCGCTTTTTCAGGCGCAAGATCAGGGTTACCACCTGTGAAGTTGTTAAACTGTCCAGCTGGGTTATCCGCAATCGTGCCGTATTGATCAGGTGTAACACCTGTATTAGCACACTGAGCTGCAGTCGCTTGTGGTGATGGACCTGAACATGGGTCGAACAAGTCGTTCTCGCCAGCTGTCAAGTCAAACAGACCGATGGACTGTGCAGCAAACAATTCAAAGATGTTCGCAGCACGCACAGCACGCTGATAGCCACCACGGAAACGAATATCATTCGTTGGTGCCCACTCGCCCGCAACTTTATACGAATCTGTCGTATTGTTGGAGTAGTGTGAACGACGGTAACCGAGGTCAAGTGCTAGCACTTCTGCACCTGGGCGGCCTTCGATCAATGGAACGTACATCTCAGCAAACACGTCATAAACGTCCTGTTCGCCTTCGATTGGGTTTGTTGGGCCACCTTGGCCCGCACCGTCACCTGATTGGAAGTTTGCATCTGGATTGGAATCCAGTGTGTCCAAACGATATTCAACACCAGCCGCGAAGCCGATTGGTGATTCTGCCCAAGGCATTGCAACATTATCACCGAAC
This sequence comes from Litorimonas sp. RW-G-Af-16, assembly GCF_048319245.1. Lineage (GTDB taxonomy): Bacteria > Pseudomonadota > Alphaproteobacteria > Caulobacterales > Maricaulaceae > Litorimonas. Next base: position 1,635,912 of record NZ_CP166993.1, on the reverse strand, counting down.
GTACCTGTTAGAGTACCGTTGATGACTGTTTGTGTTGTTTTACCAGACCGTAGGAGTGGTTGACGAATGTAGTCAATCGCAGCTTGATCCGGAGCGGCACCTGAGAAGATGTCGTAAGGCACACAGTTTGCGTCATCATTTGATGAAATCGCATCAGCGTTAACCGCACATGTTGGGACACCACCAGCGTTTACGACGTTCAGCGCACGACTAATGTTCGTGATTGAAAGGTCGTTGTTGTAAACTTCTGCACGACGCACAGATGAGTAAGATGCAGACACATCATATGACAGAGGCGTACCGCTTAGGTCACCTTTAGCACCGACAAGACCGCGGAATGTTGTGTGCGTGATATCGTTGTTACGATTTCCGCCTTCGACATTACGACGCAGAATCAAAACAGGGGCTACGCCGTCTGCTGCAAGAGCTGCTTGGTCAGGGTTGCCGTCAAAACGAGCAACAAATGTGTCTGGATTATCTTGATCTGGCAGAATGTTACCAGCAGCATCTGTGTAGAGGCCGTTATTTGGGTTATCTGGATCTGCTGGATCGTTGAAACGATAACGATCGATAGCACCATCAGCGATTTCACCACACAGATACTCAACCTGTTGGGCTGACAAGAATGGGTTATCACAGTTTACGCCACCAGCGCTGCCATTGACACCCAGACCAAAGACACCAGACGGTGCGATTTGTGAGTTTGTGCTGTTTTCCATGAACATCAACTCAGAGTAGAGGTTCAAGTTTGGTGCAGCTTCATACTCAACAAATGTACCAAATGTATAACGCTCGTTCGGGCGCTGGTAGTTGTTGAATGGGTTAAAGTTAAATGTGTCGGTCGTGAAATCACGTGCACGAAACTCGCCATTGTCTGGGTTGACACGTGACCAGATACCTTGAGTACGCGCATCAGGATTAACGATGCCTGGGATTGTGTATCCGCCAGTAACATCAAGGATGTTTGCGAACTGGTTTGTTGACGAACCGGCACACGTAAAGTCTTCGCCGTCATTCCGTGTGCTCAATGCGCACTGTGAATAGTCACGATCAGCTTGTTGGATCGGCTTTGTCTTCTGGTAACCAGCGTAAGCTGTGATGTGACCACGATCTTCAGCAAATTTGCCGCCGACGATACCCGTGATGTCGAGTGACTCGCCATCAGTTGTTCCGCCATTTGGCACTGTGTACTGTGATGGGTTGTCAGCTGCGAAACCGCTCAAGATGTCTTGGATTTCGCTGTTATTGTTGTTGTGCTGATAGAATGAGAAGTTTGTATCAAGACGTGCGCCTTCAAACTCTTTATCCATGATGAAGTTGGCAACGCCAGAAACCGCATCAGAACCGTATGTCGCAGAAGCACCACCCGTGAGGATGTCAACTTTTTTGACGAGAGCTGATGGGATCATGTTAACGTCAGCAGCCGCTGTGTTAAGTGAACCATAAGGCATACGTTTGCCGTTGATCAGGACGAGGTTACGTGTCGCACCCAAACCACGAAGGTTGATAGATGACGTACCTGTCGCGCCGTTGGCAAGGTTTGAACCCTGTGCGCCAAACGCTTGTGGCAGTGTATTGATGATGTCTTCGACACGTAGAACGCCGCGTGCTTCAAAATCAGCTGCGCCGATTTCTGTCACTGGGCTAGTTGCTTGAAGGTTCGTTGAACGCGGGATCAGTGACCCGGTAACGATAACTTCGTCGGCTGTGTCTTGCGCAAATGCCGGAGCTGCAGACAGGATTGCACTGCAGAGGAGGCTAGACATTAATAGTCTGTTTTTGGTTTTCATATCCATTATGATTCCCTTTGAAGAATTTCGCATTCATATAAATGCTTACAGGAAGCCCTATTGCGATATTTTAATGAAATCAATTCTTCAGGCCGATTGTTTGCAGCTTTTGTGACCTCAAAGTGACCTTTTTCAAAATCTGTTGCATAAAAGTCGCTAATTCGTTTATTTTATCGTAACTATATCACGCACACCCCGCCAGAGTGTCGCATGAATTCATGGGTTGGCTTTCAAAAAACGCCGTGCTAAAGCGCGCGCGAGTTGGTGAGGTCGGGGATTCCCCAGCCTCGCTGCAATCCTTTTTCGCGTTTCGGCACTGCTGTCGATGTGCCCTAAATACGGACCACCTGCGTGTCAGACACAGACGTCATTATTGGGGAAGCCCCCGCTCGTTATGCTACAGCTCTGTTGGAGCTGGCAGAAGAGGCTAAGGCCTTGAAATCTGTAGAGAAAAACCTCGCAAACTTCAAGGCAGTTCTCGCTGACAACCAAGATTTGCAGCGCCTTGTTCAAAGCCCCGTCTTTCAGACTGAAGATAAGGTTGCGGCGTTGATGGCGGTTGCGAAAAAGGCCAAATATCACGCTCTGACGTCGCAGTTCCTCGGCCTTGTCGCAGGAAATCGTCGCGCTGACGAATTGCCGGGAATCATTGCGGCTTTCGAAGACATGGTTGCGCGTCGTCGCGGCAGCCAAGTCGCGAAGGTAACCAGTGCCAAGAAATTGACGACAGCGGAAGTTGCGTCTCTCAAAACCAGTTTAAAAAAATCGCTCGGCCGCGCTGTCGATATTGAAACAACTGTTGACCCCGACTTGCTCGGTGGTTTTGTTGTGCGTATCGGCTCGCGTCTTTATGATAGCTCCCTCAAGACCAAACTTGAGGACCTTCGTTTGACACTCAAAGACGTCTAAGAGGACACTCCCTAAGAGGTAATATTATGGATATTCGCGCTGCTGAAATTTCCAGCATTCTAAAACAACAGATTAAAGGCTTCGGGAAAGAAGCCAAAGTCTCTGACGTCGGCCAAGTGCTGTCAGTCGGTGACGGTATTGCCCGTATTTACGGTCTGGACAATGTCCGTGCTGGCGAGATGGTCGAATTTCCGGGCGGTATCAAAGGTATGGCGCTGAACCTCGAGAGCGACAATGTCGGTGCCGTGATCTTCGGCGATGACCGCGGAATTAAAGAGGGCGACACTGTTAAGCGCCTTGGCGAAATTGTGGACGTGCCAGTGGGTATGGGTCTGCTTGGTCGCGTCGTGAACCCGCTGGGCGAGCCGATTGACGGCAAAGGCCCAATCAAATCATCAGAGCGCCGCCGCGTTGATGTTAAAGCGCCAGGCATTATGCCGCGTAAAGGCGTACACGAGCCCGTGCAGACTGGTATTAAAGCCATTGACGCTTTGATCCCTGTGGGTCGTGGCCAGCGTGAATTGATCATCGGCGACCGCCAGACAGGCAAAACAGCCGTCGCGGTCGATGCGATCTTGAACCAAAAAGCCGCTTTCGACGAAGGTCGCGATAACGACAAGCTATACTGTATCTATGTCGTGATCGGCCAAAAACGCTCGACTGTGGCGCAACTCGTCAAAACGCTCGAAGAAAATGGCGCGATGGAATATTCTATCATCGTCGCTGCGACAGCATCAGAGCCTGCGCCTTTGCAGTATCTGGCCCCCTTTGCCGGTTGTGCGATGGGCGAATATTTCCGCGATAATGGTATGCACGGCCTGATCATTTATGATGATTTGTCCAAGCAAGCTGTCGCATACCGTCAGATGTCACTTCTGCTGCGTCGTCCTCCGGGTCGTGAAGCTTATCCAGGTGACGTGTTCTATCTTCACTCCCGTTTGCTCGAGCGTGCGGCGAAGTTGAACGAAGCCAATGGCGGCGGTTCATTGACCGCTCTGCCGATTATCGAAACACAAGGTAATGACGTGTCGGCCTTTATCCCGACCAATGTGATTTCCATTACAGATGGCCAAATTTTCTTGGAAACAGATTTGTTCTTCCAAGGCATCCGCCCCGCGCTGAACGTCGGTCTGTCCGTGTCTCGTGTGGGATCATCAGCGCAAATCAAAGCCATGAAACAAGTGGCTGGCCCGATTAAGGGTGAGTTGGCGCAATACCGCGAAATGGCGGCCTTTGCACAGTTTGGTTCTGATCTTGATGCGTCAACTCAGGCGCTCCTCGCCCGTGGTGAACGCTTAACAGAACTGCTAAAACAGCCGCAATTCTCGCCGTTACAAGTGCAAGAGCAAGTGGCCGTGATTTATGCGGGCACACGCGGCTATCTCGACGGAATTCCTGTGAAATCTGTGCAGAAATACGAAAAAGAGCTTCTGGCTCACCTGCACGCCGATCATGCGAAGCTACTCAACGACATTGCGACAGAGAAAAAACTGTCTGACGATATCGAAGGACGCCTGAAATCAGCTTTGGATAACTTCACAAAGAATTTTGCGGCGTAGAAAATGAAATGGATTATCGCAATTTCAATCATTTTTATGACGGGTTGCGGTGAAAAATATGACACGCGTGGTGAGGAAATCCAAGCCGCAGTAGAAAAAATGAGTTTTGATGAGCCTGTTTACTGGCTTGAAATGCTCAACATGTTTAATGAATGGGAGAAAACGATTTTGGTATTTGGTTACATGGGGAATTATGAGGCTTGCTTAGCACTGCAGGAAGTTGCCTCTAAAGACTCACCTAACCGTCAGTTTCGTTATACACAGGCTTAGAATATGGCATCCCTGAAAGAGCTTCAAAATCGGATCAAAAGCGTAAAAAACACGCAGAAGATCACCAAAGCCATGCAAATGGTGGCGGCAGCGAAATTGCGTAAGGCGCAGGACGCGGCTGAAAAAGCACGTCCTTATTCCGAGCGCATGAGCAGCATTATCATCAATCTCGCTAACGGTATGGCGGACACAGCGGGCGGCTCCAGAATTGCTCGTCGGCAATGGTCAATCTGATACGGTCTTGCTGGTTGTGGCGACAGCTGATCGCGGGCTCTGCGGTGGTTTTAATACAAATATCGTGCGCAAAGCGCGCGAGGAGATCGTGGCACTCGAAAAGGCGGGCAAAACAGTCAAACTCTTCATCATTGGTAAGAAGGGTTATGATCAACTTAGCCGCCTCTATAAGAGTCGTATCGTTGAATATATCTCGCTGAAAGAAGAGCGCAAACTCCACGCAGGTATCGCGCAGAATATCGGTACGAAAATCACTGATATGTTCGACGCCGGTGAATATGATGTCTGCAAATTGATCTATTCCGAGTTTGAAAACGTGATGACACAAACGGCTGTCGCTAAGACACTTATTCCAGCGATTGCTGATTTGGGTGTTGAGGATGAAACGCCAGGCGATCACGCTGCGGACGATGTGTTTGCACCCGATCTCAAAGGCGCGATCTATACGTATGAGCCAGACGAGGCGGGTATCCTGCGTGTCCTTCTGCCGCGCAATATTAACACGCAAGTCTTCACCGCTTTGTTGGAAAACCAAGCGGGCGAGATGGGCTCTAAAATGACAGCGATGGATAATGCAACGCGTAATGCGGGCGACATGATCGACAAGCTGACCCTCACATTTAACCGCACACGTCAGGCGCAGATTACATCTGAACTGATCGAGATTATTTCAGGCGCGGAAGCGCTCTAATGTTGCGGATTGCTGTCATATCAACGGCTCTTGCCATGACGGGTTGCTCGGTCGAAACGAGCAGTCCCAAAAGCAAATATGTCGAAATTGGCGTTGAAAAAAATGGATGCTTGGGCATCACGGAATCTGACTGGAAGACGATCCCATGGCTTCGCAATGACACCGGTCGTGTGAAACGTAAGCGCAAAGACGAATTTGATGTAAACGGTGTCCGTGTTGAAGCTAAACGTAAGAAAACTCGCAAGCGGATCATGCAGAGAAACGGCAAAATGTACGTATTGGCGGATGAAGGCTCTGCCGTAGGGTTTAGAGATCAAAACGGTAATTCGATGTTCGTGAAAGTCAATCAGGATACCGCCCTCTATTGGGACGGTGAAAATTTAGAATGTAAAGCGGCCTAACAGCCACATCAGGTAAAGAAAGCTAGAGGAAAAACCAATGGCAAAAGCACCAGCTACTAAGACTGCGGCGAAGAAGGCCCCAGCGAAAAAGACCGCCGCAAAGCGCAAGCCAGCGGCCAAAAAGGTCACAAAAATGAGCAATGCAGCGAACACAAACAAGCTCGGCTCTGGCAAAATTAGCCAAGTTATTGGCGCGGTTGTTGACGTTGTCTTTGAAGGCAATCTGCCGCCAATCCTGAACGCGCTCGAAACAGATAACCAGGGCAGCCGCCTTGTTCTCGAAGTGGCGCAGCATTTGGGTCAGAATACGGTTCGTATTATCGCGATGGACGCGACGGAAGGACTCGTGCGCGGTCAAGCCGTTGTCGATTTGGGCAAGCCAATCACTGTGCCAGTGGGTCCAGAAACACTTGGCCGTATCATGAACGTCATCGGCGAGCCGATTGATGAGCGCGGCTCGCTTAAAACGAAGGCCATGGCGTCTATCCATAAATCAGCGCCGCCTTTCACCGAGCAGTCAACAGAGACAGAAGTCCTCGCGACAGGCATCAAGGTTATCGATCTTCTCTGCCCTTACTCAAAAGGCGGTAAAATCGGTCTCTTCGGTGGTGCGGGCGTGGGTAAAACCGTTTTGATCATGGAATTGATCAACAATATTGCCAAGCTGTTCGGCGGCTACTCCGTGTTTGCGGGCGTGGGTGAGCGGACACGTGAAGGGAATGACCTTTACCACGAAATGATCGAATCTAACGTGATCAACCTTGAAGGCGAAAGCCGTGCGACTCTCGTTTACGGTCAAATGAACGAGCCTCCCGGTGCGCGGGCGCGTGTCGCTTTGACAGGTCTGTCTCAAGCTGAATATTTCCGCGATGAAGAAGGTAAAGACGTGTTGTTCTTCGTGGATAACATCTTCCGTTTTACCCAAGCTGGTTCCGAAGTGTCCGCGCTTTTGGGTCGTATCCCGTCTGCGGTGGGCTATCAGCCAACACTGGCGACAGAAATGGGCCAGATGCAGGAACGTATTACGTCCACCACCAAAGGCTCTATTACATCTGTGCAAGCGATTTACGTGCCAGCCGATGACTTGACTGACCCGGCGCCAGCGACGTCCTTTGCTCACTTGGACGCGACAACCGTTCTGAACCGTGCAATTTCTGAAAAAGGTATCTATCCTGCGGTGGACCCGCTCGACTCGACATCTCGTATTCTAGAGCCGCGCACAGTGGGCGCGGAACACTATGAAACAGCCCGTCAGGTTCAAGAAATCCTGCAGCGATATAAGTCACTCCAAGACATTATCGCCATTCTCGGCATGGATGAATTGTCAGAAGAAGACAAACTCACCGTGGCGCGTGCGCGTAAGGTTGAGAAATTCTTGTCACAGCCTTTCGACGTGGCGGAAATCTTTACAGGTTCCCCAGGCATCCAAGTGCCGCTGGAAGATACTGTCCGCTCATTTAAAGGCCTCGTCGAAGGTGAATATGATCACCTACCAGAGCAAGCCTTCTACATGGTTGGCGGTATTGAAGACGTGATCGAAAAAGCGGCTAAAATGGCAGCGGCACGCGGCTTAATAATGGCAGATAAACTTACATTCTCACTGGTTTCACCTGAGCGCGAATTGTTCTCGGGTGAGGTGGACCAGGTTGATATTCCCGGCACAGAAGGTGATTTAGGCGTGTTGCCGAACCACTCGCCCATCATGGCGGCGATCCGCACAGGCGCGATCAAAGTTTATAATGATGGCGGCGTGACGGAATATTTCGTCCAAGGCGGATTCGCAGATGTGACGCCAGATGGTCTGACCGTTTTGGCTGAGCGTGCGACGCCTCTGACAGATGTGAACCGCACAGCGATCGAAGCTGAAATCGCAGATGTTACGAAACGTCTGGATGGCCTCGAAGGCGAAGCGGCGCTCGCGATGCGCCAAAATCTTGACGGGCTGAACGCTCTGGTGGGAAGCCTCTAAATGGCTCTCCCGCAGACGGCTACGGTCGTTGCGGTGGCCGCGGATCGCGGTCACAATTTCTCAAAACCAATCCAAGACGAGATCACCTTGATCGCAGGGCTCGGCGTGGAAGGCGACGCGCATGCGGGCGTCACCGTGCAGCATCTTTTTGATAAAAAGAGAAACCCTGACGCGCCAAATCTACGCCAAGTCCACTTTATGCATGCCGAGCTATTTGACGAACTGGCCGCGCTAGATATTGATGTCAGTGCAGGGCAAATGGGCGAGAACTTAGTGACGCGCGGTGTCCCGCTCCTTGATCTCCCCACAGGCACGCGCTTTCAAATCGGTGAGGCGATCATTGAGATCACAGGCTTACGTAACCCGTGTAAGAAGCTTAATACGATCCACCCTGATCTTCTCAAAGCTGTCGTTGAAAAACGACCTGATGGGAGTCTCAATAAGAAGACGGGGGTGATGAGTATTGTCATTCAGGGCGGTAAAATTATGCCCGGCGACATCATTCACATCACCTATCCTGACGGCGACCCTGTCCCACTGGAATGTGTTTAAACCCGTAAGTTCGGGCAAAGCCTAAGCCTATTACATCTCTGAAGTGGCTGCCGATTGAGTATTTACGGCCACATCTTCATCTATCACGTCTGCTGCTTTCGCGGGCTTATACCGCGCATTGCGGTCTGCTTTCGTCGTGACAAGGCAATAGGTGATGAAGCTGATCAGGGCGAGCAGGGCGGCCGCGAGGAAAGGCGCACCTGGAACGTAGGGGAGTTTTGCGCCTGTGATGACGTGTTGCATCATGTGGATAATATTGGCGGGGAATGTCTCCAGGCCGTAGCTTGCGCGGTTTTCCGTATCACCGAAATACCAGAACATTCCTGACATCATAAATGGTCCAATCATGAGGGCGAGTCCTTGCGCCGCGCCAATCGCACCTTGCAACTCGCCTTGCTCACTCTCTGATACGCGTGAACTCATCATATTGGTCAGGGCCGGGCCGTAAAGACCTGCAAAGGCCGCGAATGGGCCAGCGGCATAAATGATCCAGCCCTGATCTGCGCTACCCATCATCGTGTAAGCGATAACGGCGCTCAGAATACCGATGACACCTGCCCAGAACAGGCCGACTTTGGGGATGATCACACGGATAAGGCCGCCTTGCACAATGATGCTGGCGAGGCCAAACGCGCCGAGGGATAGGCCCACATCACCTGATGTCCAACCAAGGCCGCCCATGGTCGAGAAGGCATAGGTTGAGGGGTAAACCGTATGTGCTGTCGCAAGCAGAAAGAGGATAAAAATCAGAGTCTTAACGCCCTTAATCCGCCCCAATGTCTTTATCGAGCCAAGCGGATTTGACCGTCGCCAGCTAAAGGGACGACGCTTATCCAGCGCCAGAGTTTCTGGCAGGAACATGAAGCCATAGGCAACATTGATAAAAGACAGGATGCCCGCTGCGATAAATGGCGCTCGTGGGCCAAACCCGTCCCCGATCAGGCCACCCACCACGGGGCCGAGCATAAAGCCGACACCGAAGGCGGCTCCTACCAGGCCAAAATTTTGTGCCCGTGTCTCTGGCGGGCTGATGTCTGCGATATAGGCATTGGCGGTCGAGAAGGTGGCGCCAAATGCCCCTGCTATTATGCGCCCTAGAAAGAGAAACCATACTGTTGGCGCTAGGCCCATGATGAAATAATCTATGCCGAGGCCAAGAAGCGAGAGCAGCATGATCGGCCGCCGCCCAAATCGATCAGATAGGCCGCCAACAATCGGCATGCAGATAAACTGAAACAGCGCGAAAACAAATGTCAGCCACATGCCCCACAACACGGCTTCGTTATCTGGCAGGCTCGTCAGTTCTTGAAGGAGGTCAGGCAGGACAGGGATCATAATCCCGAACCCTACAGAATTGATCATCACTGTGATCAGCACGAAAATCATGGCGTTCTTGCCGCCAGTTTTCATCTTATTTGCGGGTGGGAGCGTGTCAGCCATGATCGTTATTAGCGACCTCACGTGGGATCGCATAGGGTGCAAATTCAACGACTAGCCGTTCATAGACGTCGCGCTTGAAGGGTATAATCAGGCTTGGAAGTTTGGTCAGCTTGGCCCATTTCCACTTTGAGAATTCTTGGGGGCCATGCGCTTTGAGGTCTATTTTTGATTTCTTCCCATGAAAACGGAAGGCGAACCAGCGTTGCTTTTGTCCGCGCCAATTTTGGCTTTTAGATTTTTGATGGCTTTCGGGAAAATCGTAAGTCAACCAGCCTTCGACCTCACCCAACGGGGTTAGCATATCGAGCGTGATCCCTGTTTCCTCGTATAATTCCCGGATCGCCGCGACCTCTGGGGCCTCATTCGGGTCTATCCCGCCTTGCGGCATTTGCCAGCAATAGGGACCCGTTTCGCCGAGGCGTTTGCCGACCCAGACTTTACCCTTGGCATTGAACACGGCGATGCCAACGCAAGGTCGGTAGTCAGATAAGTCAGCCATGATCTATTTCACAGCGCTGGAGGCGGGCGCCAAGACGAGGCCTTGTTGGTCTAGCTCTGCCACCCAAGCTATGACGCTATTGAGCGTTTCGGGATAGGCGAAGCCGACGCCAACGGGGTGGCTGCCGCCTTTGGCCATGGTCGCAAGATCGCTGAGGCGAGCTTGAATCACCGCTGTGTTGGGATCAGGATCGATAAGACCGAAGCCTGATTTATAGGGCAGTTTGACCGACCGTGATAACGCGCCGAGTGTTGGCGTCTGGAAGGATCCATCCGTGATCAGGCCAACCCCTGTCTGTGAGAGGCGGTCAAGGAGCGGGGCTGCCGCATCTGCACGGCGTAAAAACGCTTCGCCATTATAGTTCGTCACGCCCCAATAACCTTGAGCGCGGCTCATCAGCCAGTCGAGATTGCGACGATTATTCTGCGCTGGCACGTTTAAGCGCAAAGCCCGTTCGGCCCCAGGCTCGGACGGATCAAACCCATCACTTTCCATCGGCAGTTCAATGATAACTTCATGCCCCGCCGCCCGCGCGCGATCAATCCAGTCTTGCAAGCCAGTTGCATGGGCCGCGAAGGACAATGTGACATCGGGCGGGAGGTTATCAATCGCTTGTTGTGTTAGGGTGCGGTTAATACCTAATCCGCCGATAATAATTGACACAGGGCGCTTTCCTGCGGGCTGGGTGAAGGGGCGATTATAGTGGGTGAGCGCAGAACCACCGTCTGCCGACCGTGCAGGCACAGGGCCAAAAGACGATGTCTGTGTCAGGCCTGGAATGGGCGCAGGGGGCAGGGATGTCGGGCCAATAGCAACGCCGTCAATCTTGATCATTTTGGAGCCAGTAGACCCACTTGCGCCACTGGTGACGGGAATATCTGCGGGCGTGGTGACTGTCGGAGACGAGGTGATCGGGTTGCCTAGCGCGTCCAATTCGGCCTGAATAGCTTCGGTCGGGTTCGTATTCGCCGCAACTTCTCCCGCTAACAGATCAGGCGTTTCCAGATTTATATTGGCAAGTTCAGATGCCATGGGTTGTGGCGGTAGCGGCTCAACTATTACCGAACCTCCCACGCGCGCGTCTTCGGCGTCGCCTAGAAAAATCATCGCTAGCACGGGAACGGCAAGGCCCACGAGTATAACCGCTGCCGCCAAAAGGACATGCTTGCCCCGCGAGGGTAAGTCTAATGCAGCCCTTCTTTGCGAAACGGGTTGTGAGCGGTGCAACGTCATGACGATGTCTTAGGGGCAATCGCGAGTCGCGTAAACTCGCCTATGAGGAGAAAATGACGATGCAGCAAGTTTTAACGCTCTAGCGGCGTTTTTTGTGCATCAAGAAGGCGTTGGTAGTTGGAGGTTTTAATCACGTCGATTGCCTTACGGAGTTGGTAATCTTCGTCCTCTGGCCACGTTTCGGGGGGATAAAGAATATCGCCGTAATTTTCCTCATAATCCGTATCATCAGAATTAAGGAGTGAATTGGGTAGGCTATCTTCACGGAATCTTTTGCGAATTTCACCGCTATCTTCGCGAGCCGCGACGAGCATATCCGGCATGATCCCCCGACCTTGGATCGATTTGCCAGAGGGCGTGTAGTAGCGCTGCGTCGTCAAACGAAGCGCACCGCCGTCATTGGGAAGGGGAATCACAGACTGCACAGAGCCCTTGCCAAAGCTGCGTCGACCAATCACCACGGCTCTCCCGCGATCTTGTAACGCGCCCGCAACAATTTCTGCGGCAGAGGCAGAGCCGGGGCTGACCAAAACAACGATGGGCATATCGGGATATAACTCGCCGGGTTCAGCGTGGTAGCGTTGATTGTCAGACGCGTCGCGCCCACGGGCGGAGAGGACTTCGCCGCCGTCAAGGAATAGGCCTGCCACGCTGACCGATTGATCCAAAAGCCCGCCGCGATTACCGCGCATATCGATGATCAAACCCGGAAGCGTGCCGCCAAGCTCAGCCTCAAGCGATTTCAGAGCGCGCTCAATGTCGGATGTTAATTCACTATTGTTGAAGGTTTCGAGATAGATATAGCCAACGCCTTTTTCGACGCGGTGGCGCACGGCTCTTCCCCGAACGACTTGGCGCACCACAACCACATCGCGCGGCAGAGAGCCAGGCGATAAGACGGTCACCGTCACGGGGTCGCCCGCGAGTCCGCGCATGCCTTTCACGGCTTCATCTAGCGGTTTGTTTCGTACTTTTTCGCCGTCTACCGCCGTGATAAAATCGCCAGTCTTGATACCAGCTTCATAAGCGGGCCCGTCTTCGATGGCGTGATTAACTTTGACCAATCCGCCTTCCGAACTCACCTCAATGCCGAGCCCACCATATTCGCGCTTTGTGGCTTCTTGCTGTTCGACGAAAGCAACAGGGGCAACGTAATGCGAGTGGGGATCGAGCTTTGACAATGCACCGTTCAGCGCTCCGTCTATCAAGGCTTGATCTTCGACGTCCTCAACATACTCATCTTTGATGATCGCCATAATATCGGCAAAAATTTGTAGCTTTTCGTAAGTCTCAGCATCCGTTGTTTTCTTCGCTGCACTCTCATTTTCTGTAGCTGCAAACGCTGAATTTGGTAGGCCGAAGACAGCTGCTGACATCCCTAGCGTGCCGAGCCAAAATGCAGGGATGAGGTGGCGGATACGCATGTTTATTTGATAAGCTCCGCCTTGGCGAGTTCCGCCATTTGCGTTGCGTATTCGCCTGATTTGAGAAGAGAAATCGCTTTTTGAAGTTGATAATCATCATCGATTTCAAAGTCTTCTGGCGGGTAGTCAATCTTTAGCTCGATCTTTTCCGCGTCATCAATGTCATCTTCATTGAGGATTGCATTTGGCAAATCAGCTTCCTTACGGCCAGAATGATCCTCGCCGTCATCTGGGATAGCGGAGACAGCAATATCGGGGTCGATGCCTGTGCCTTGGATAGAGCGACCTGCGGGGGTGTAGTAACGCTGTGTCGTCAAACGTAGAGCGCCGTCACGGCCGCCGCGAAGAGGGATCACAGACTGTACAGACCCTTTGCCAAAAGACGTCATGCCGAGGATGATCCCGCGACGGCGATCTTGCACCGCGCCCGCGACGATTTCAGATGCAGACGCAGACGCACCGTCAATCAACACGACTAGCGGCACACCTTTGATCAGCTCGCCTTTTTCGCCGTTATAACGCTCCGTATCTGTCGAAACGCGGCCACGGGTCGAGACCACTTCTCCGCCGTCAAGAAACGCGCTGGACACTTTAATTGATTGATCAAGCAACCCACCAGGATTGCCGCGTAGGTCCAAAACGAGGCCAGGAATTTTACCGCCCATTTCCGCTTTCAGACTGTCAATCGCATCTTCCAACCCGCTATCTGCCAGTTCGTTAAATTGCGCAATTCGGATGTAGCCGATACCGTCTTTGACTTCATGTTTGACGGTTTGGCGTTTGATAATTTCGCGCACGAGTGTCAGTTCGCGCGGCTCTTCGCCTTCTGCGACAACTGTAATTGTGATTGGCTCGCCTGGTTTACCGCGCATTTGATTGACCGCGTCATTTAAGGACAGACCCATGATAGATTTGCCTTCGATTTCTGTGATGAAGTCACCTGCTTTGACGCCGCCGCGCTTTGCAGGTGTGTCGTCAATCGGCGCGATAATTTTGACGAAACCGTCTTCCATCGTCACTTCCATGCCAAGCCCGCCATATTCGCCAGACGTGTCGACTTGCAAGTCTCTAAAATTCTCTGGATTGACGTAGGAGCTATGTGGGTCGAGCGATTGCAACATGCCGTTGATCGCGTCTTCAATCAATTCGCCATTATCGACGTCAACGACATATTCACTGCGCACGCGAGCGAGCACATCCGCAAACAGCTCTAATTGCTCAAATGTCTCGTCATAATTCGGACGCTCAACCGCGACTGCTGCGGGCGGTTGATTGGTCGAGAAAGCAAATAGAGCGATTGCAGCGACAGAGCCGAGCGTCGGCAGAATATATTTCATCGTTTTCTCCATGGCGATCTCTTGCAGAATACGACAGCTGCAAAGGTTACGCCAATATTAATGTCTCTTTTCACATAAAGAGCGACAACATGACTTTCCAGTCAAAACACTGTTATTTCTGTCTGTATTAACCGCTTTTAACGGGACGAGGCTCTAGCCACGGGACGGGGTTGATGGTGGTGCCGTCTTTACGAAGCTCGATATAGAGCGCAGGCGGCGTTCCGGTTTTGTAGGGCATGAGGCCAATCGGTTCGCCAATTCGCACGTTATCGCCTGTTTCAGCGTAGATTTCGCCCAAGCCCGTCAGCAAAATAAAGTACCCACCTCCAACATTCAAAATCACGACTTGGTCATAATTCTTAAACGGCCCCGCAAATTCGACGCGACCCGCATAGGGCGCTAGAACTTGGCCCTTGGATTGCCCCGTATAAGTCAGCCCTTTCTCTCCCTTGCCGTAATTGCGCAGCAGCTTGCCCGTGATTGGGCGAATCATACTGCCTTTGGCACTGGCAAAGGGTTTTGTGCCGCCGGGGAGGGACAGGGGTTTGGATTGTATGCGTTGCTTGCCAGTGGACCGTCGCGGTTTTGTCCCAGGTTTCACGCGCGGACTAATGCTGGCGATCTCTGCCTCAAAATTTGCGATCAACTCGCGCAAGGTTGCCGATTCTGCTGCAAGGCGTTTGACGTCTTCGCGCGCTCGAACTTCCTCTGTCTCGATAGATTTTTGCAGTTTAGCTTTACGATCCACGAGGGATTTAGTCTCTCGACTGCGTTTTTCGAGTTTCGTCTGATTAGCGGCCAGAGCGGTTTGTCGCTCCGCGATTTGTTCGCGGGCCTGTTGTAAATCATCCAGTGAAAGCGCGAGAGTATCCGCGCGATTTCGCAGCTCTCCCGATAGATGCGACATCAAATTCGCGGCTTGTGCGGCACTAATAGCGTCGTCTGGTGTGCTGATAATTTCGGGTGGAGGAGAAGCCTCTAGGCGTTGTAAGGACGCGATCAAATTCATCATGCCTGCGCGATCATAGGCAAGTTTCGCCTCCAGCGCGGCGTTTTCAGCCTCCAGCGCCGCCAATTCTTCCGTTAATGTCTGCGCCTCACGTTCAAAGGCACGCGTTTGCTGCGCCGTCTTTTGCAGTGTTTTCTTCAGATCCGTGATTTCTGCGGTGACAGATTGTCGGCGTTTTGCCAGTTCCGCTTCCTTCTCCCGTGCCTCTTTTTCAGCTTTGGTCAAGCTGTCGAGTTTTTCGGGGTCAGGGACGTCCTGCGCGAAGACGGGTGCGGCCCAGATCGCAAGCAAGATCAATATGGCGGACAGGTAACGCATATCAATTTGCTATGTCAATTCGCGCAAAACTGCCAGATGAAATTACGTAGCCCTGATTGCTTTAATCGCGGTGATACGGTGTGCCAGCTAAGATCGAGAGGGCGCGGTAGATCTGCTCACTTGCCATAACGCGGACTAGCTTATGCGGCCAAACTTGCGCGCCAAAGGCCCAGCGGGTGACGCCAGCGGGTAGCGCGGACGGCTCGAACCCATCGGCACCACCAATCAGGAAGTAGCTGCTACTGATACCGTCATCGCGCCAGCCGCCTATTTGCTTGGCAATATCGCGAGAGCTTGGTTGTTTTCCGCGTTCATCAAAAAGAATCAGACGGGCCGTGCTATCGATCCCGCTGAGCAGTTTATCAGTCTCATCTGCGCGTGATTTACAACTTCGCAAATCGATGCCTTCTTCGACGACAGAGGTGAAGCCAGTGCCGCGCGCTAGGCCATTAGCGCGTTGGATATAGTCATCCACCATCTCGCGTTCTGGGCCAGAGCGCATTACGCCGCCGCCACGCAAGATAATCTTCATGTCTAGACAGGCGCTTCGTAATCGTCGTCTGGCGCAGACTCGGCCACGTTTTGCAGACCTTCCGGCAATGGCACCGACCAGATTTTTTCGAGGTTATAGAACACGCGCACTTCGGGGCGGAAGATGTGGACAATCACGTCGCCCGCATCAATCAACACCCAGTCGCAGCCTTTTAAGCCTTCTATACCAAGGTTTTTCAGACCCTGATCTTTGAGGCCGCGCTGGACGTAATCCGCGAGCGCGCCAACGTGGCGGTTAGAGCGACCCGAGGCCACAATCATGTAATCCGCGATAGAGCTTTTGCCGCGAATATCGATCTCGATAATATCCTGAGCAGAATTTTCATCCAGATTCGACTGTATGTAATCAGAGAGGGCTTTGATCTCTTTTTCGACTTTTGTGCGTGGCTTTTTCGGCGCGGCGTCTAGATTTGTTTCGGCGGACAGAAGGCTCTCCTGTTGAATATCTTTTGTGGCGTTTAACATGGTTTTTTCAATCTGGCTATGGCTAGCGAAGCTTCGCTATGTCGTCTGGGCGCGTATCGCTGACGAGGACTGTGCATGTAGTGGCAAAGTCAGATATGTCCAGCACGGAGCGGAATAAAATTGCAGTTGGTGGGCCTGCGCCTCTGGAATACGCGCATCAGCATATTGCCGCGCAACTTGGCCGAGTCGCGCTCTGATCGGACTTTGTGGACGGGCGATGACGGCAATCGGGACACGCGCCATGATCTCCTGCCAGTTCTTCCAGCGGGGTAATTGTGCGAAATTGTCGGCGCCCATCAGAAACACAAAGCGCGTCAGAGGGTAGCGCTGCTGTAATCCACGGATGAGGTCGATGGTATAATTGCTGCCGATGTCTTGCTCCGCCTCGCTGATCTGCATGCGAGGTTTTAACGGGAGATTGCGGACAGTTTTGGCGCGCGACGCGTAGCTCGGTTGCCTGGGTTTAAGCGGGTTTTGTGGACTGACGAGCCACCAGATACGGTCTAGCCCCAACTCCCTCAGTCCGGCTTCTGCGACGTGCATATGCCCAGCATGGGCGGGATTAAATGACCCGCCGAATAGCCCGATAGACTGGTTGTCCTCAAGCCTCACGGACGGATGGCCCTGTGTTGTGTCGCCACGTGTCTGAGCGCGAGCATATTGACGGAAATCACTATCATAACATCGCCAAATTATCACGGTGGATCAGTGCTGTCCCGTTTTGATACCCTAAAACGCGCTCTATTTCCGAAGATTTGACACCCACGATTTGCGTAGCGTCAGTGCTACTATAGGCAATCAAGCCGCGGGCTATGTCCTGTCCCGCTGCCGTTCTGACCGTGACGGCGTCGCCTTTGCCGAAAGTGCCAATAATGCGCGTAACACCCGCCGCGAGTAGGCTTTTACCTCTCGCCAAGGCGGCTTCAGCTCCTGCATCAATCTGCACCGCGCCGCGAGGTTTAAGCGTGCCTGCAATCCACTGCGCCCGGGCATTTTTAGGCGATTGCTGCGCGAGGAACCGTGAATGTTTTGCACCTTGGACCAGCGCTCCTAATGCGCCAACTTTGCGCCCGTCGCAGATGATCATTTCACAACCTGCTTGCGTGGCGATCTTAGCTGCGAGTAGCTTTGTCGCCATGCCTCCCGTGCCGACGGCTGCGCTGGTATTTGCGCCAGCTCCCATCGCCATGATGTCGTCTGTCAGTGCCTCGATCTCTGGTAAGTGTTTTGCATCAGTGTTAGTGCGGGGGTCTGCGGTGTAGAGCCCGTCAATATCAGAGAGTAATATCAAGCCGTCTGCGCCCAACATCTGTGCGGCTCGTGCAGCCAAACGGTCATTATCGCCATAGCGAATTTCATCTGTTGCCACAGTATCGTTTTCATTGATGACAGGGATTGCGCCTAGCCCGATCAATGTCTCCATAGAACTCCGCGCATTGAGCCAGCGCAAGCGGTTTTCCGTATCGCGCAGCGTTAGCAGCGCTTGTGCCGCGATAATATCTTGTGCGCCCAATGCCCGTTCATAGGCCTGAGTAAGGCGCGATTGACCCACGCTCGCACAAGCCTGTTTTTCTGACAATGATAGCTTTCCCGACAAGGCAAGACGCTTACGCCCCAGCGCTATTGCGCCTGAACTTACCAGCACAATCTGCGTACCTTGATCGCGAAGCGCTTTAATGTCAGTTGCGCATTGATCGAGCCAATCCGAACGCAATAAGCCGGTCTCCGCGTCCACCAATATGGCCGACCCGATTTTAATCACAAGACGGTTATAACGCGGCAGAGCAGACATGATTTACGGCGACCAGCCCTTTGTTTCTTCAATCTCGCCGCTATCAATCGCAATCTGGCGGCGTTTGGCTTCGCGGGCTTTGAACTCTTCAGCGCGACGCACTTCGACGTGACGGTAAATGGCCGCAATCAACTCAGTCATGCCTTGCTGGGCCACGCTCGAAATGGTGAAGGGCTTGACGTCGATGGCAGCCTCAAACTCAGACGCGACGAGGGCGATCATATCGTCGTCTAACGCATCGCATTTCGTCAGAGCGATAATCTCTGGCTTGTCGTTGAACTCGTCGTCATAGGTTTCAAGCTCATTGCGGATCGTGCGGTAGCTCTCGATAGGATCATCGGAGGTTGCGTCGATCAAATGCACGATAGCGGCACAGCGTTCCGCATGGCCCAGAAAGCGATGTCCGAGCCCCGCGCCTTCGCTCGCGCCTTCTATCAAGCCTGGCAGATCGGCGATCACAAAGCGATCCGCTGTACCGAGGCTGACGACGCCAAGATGGGGATGGAGTGTTGTAAAAGGATAGTCCGCCGTCTTGGGCGTTGCGGCAGAAACAGCCGCCAAGAATGTAGATTTCCCCGCATTAGGGAGGCCAATCAGCCCAGCATCTGCGATGAGTTTCAGGCGCAACCAAATTGCGCGTTCCTCGCCGTCTTCGCCAGGATTAGCATTGCGCGGCGCTTGGTTCGTCGCAGACTTAAACCGCGCATTGCCCCAGCCGCCATTGCCGCCTTTGGCCAGCAAGATACGCTCGCCGTCCTCGGTGAGATCCGCTAAAATAGCGTCCGTGCCGTCCTCAATGATCTGCGTGCCGACAGGGACTTTCAGGACCACATCCTCGCCAGCTGCGCCGTGCCGATCGCGGCCCATGCCGTGCATGCCCGTTTTGGCAATAAAATGCTGGCGGTAGCGGTAATCGATGAGGGTGTTGAGGCTCCGCGTGGCCTCGATCCACACATCGCCGCCGCGTCCGCCGTCGCCGCCATTCGGGCCGCCAAAGGCCACAAACTTCTCGCGCCGAAACGACACAGACCCCGCCCCGCCATTACCGGACCGAATATAGATTTTAGCTTGATCAAGAAATTTCATATGCGCCTCTTACGCGTCCTCACTGGCCATGGCTAGATGAGACTTCGCCAAGTCCAGCTGTAGGATATGGCTGGGGGCTTTGGTCATGCGGGCCATGGAGAAGTAGTTGTCGTCCATTCCCGTAATTTCAAAGCCCAGTTTTTGCAGCACACGCAGGCTGGCAGGATTGTCGGTAAAGACGCCGGCTGTAATCGTCTGCGTGCCGAGCGTGTTACGGGCTTCTTGGATGACGGCTGTCACCGCTTCTGTTGCGTAGCCGTGTCCTTGATGAGGTTTGCCCAGCCAGTATCCGATTTCAAAGCTGTTGGTTTCGCCGTTATCAAACAGGTCAGTCGTGCCCATCAGCCGATCATCATTGGGTTGAGTTATAACGTAGGGATGGGCTTTGCCCATGCGCTGGCGCGCTAGCATATGAGTGATCTTAAATTCGGCTGACATTTCAGGCATAGGGTGGGGGAATGAGCCCGTCATACGTGCTACATCCAGATCACTTGCCAGTCGCGCGAATTCAGGGGCGTCGCTGTGCCGCCAAGGGCGAAGGACGAGCCTGTCGGTGTGTAATATAAGTCTCATATGCGCGCCTCCTCTGAGCCAGTGCGGCAGGGCGGGCAGGGCAATAAAAAAGGGAAACCGGAGACCCGATTTCCCTGCTATTCATCGGATCGCCTTATCAGGGGCAACCCATGCAATAGGGTTGCTATTCAGCAGCCTTCGCCATTGGCTCGACGGAGACATATGTGCGCTCATTGCGTTTCGTTGCAAATGTGACGCGACCTTCTGTCAGTGCGAAGAGTGTGTGGTCTTTGCCCATGCCGACATTTGTGCCGGGATAGTATTTCGTGCCACGTTGACGGATGATGATGTTACCTGGAATGACCGCTTGGCCACCTGATTTTTTCACGCCAAGACGACGGCCTGCACTATCGCGACCGTTATTGGATGAACCACCTGCTTTTTTATGTGCCATTTTAAGCTCCTAGTCTGAAAGGCGAGCGCGGAGCTCTAGCCTTTGATTCCTGTGATTTTAACAACGGTCTCGTTTTGACGATGCCCTTTTTTACGACGGTAATTTTGACGACGCTTCTTTTTGAAGACGAGGACTTTATCACCTTTGCGTTGCTCGATCACTTCGCCAGTGACGGATGCACCGCTGACGAGGGGAGCGCCGACTTTGACGTCAGCACCGGAACCGGCCATGAGCACGTCACCGAATGTGACTTTTTTGCCTGTTTCGGCATCTAATTTTTCGATGATAATAATATCGTCTTTGGCGACTTTATATTGTTTACCACCAGTCTGAATGACTGCAAACATAGTCTGTTCCTTCATAAAAGCCATAAGTAGGCTCGAACTGTGTCAAAATGACAGACGCGCAAAACACAAATTCAGCGAGTCTAAACTCAAGCGCGCCTTATACATTGGGGTTTCGCCCTGTCAACACAGGGACTGCGGCGATGTGAGGTTTGGCGTGTGGTTTCCAAGGGTAAAGCTAAGAGCTGATGCCAAGTGTGCAGAGCCTAAAGTGCAGATCCAAGCGTGAAATTCTTACTATAAGCGTGAATTCTGGATTGGGGTCTGCTTAAACTTTCAATCCAATATCTAGTCAAAATATAGTCAAGTTTGATCCAGAAATTTTAGACAAAGAAAAACCCCCGTAACCAAAGCTACGGAGGTTTTGAATTTTGTCTGCAGGCCCCCGCGCGCGCGAGCCTGTAATGAGTTTGGCTTAGTTGCGTGGACGGACGCGGCCGATCACTTGGCCATTAGCCACGATCTCGCCATTCGCGTTCACTTGACCGATGACAGTGCCAGAGCCGTTAACGACTGACCCGTCGGCGCGGACTGTGAAGTCACCCGCTGACATTCCGCCAGTGCTTCCGCCTGTCGACATGCCGCCTGTAGACATTCCACCAGTTGTCATGCCGCCAGTTGTCATGCCCGAAGTGACTGACCCGCCTGTGGCAGACAATCCGCGAACGATGACTTGACCCGATGCATTCACAACGTCGCCAGCCGCATTCAGACGTCCGATCATCACACCAGATGCATTCCGGACAGAGCCGTCAGATCCGATTGTGTAACCGCTGGCAGATGATCCGCCAGTTGTCATGGAGCCTGATGTTCCAACTGTTGTGCCTGTTGTAAAGCCAGTTGATCCACCTGTCGCAGTGCCGCCTGTTGAGAAGCCACCGGAGGTACTCCATCGTGGCAGAGCCACCAGTTACCATTGAGCGCCAGTTAACACCCAGGGCATCCACTGTTGTCAGTGTCAGGCCACCAGTGGAGAGACCACGGGCTTTCTGGAAGGCTTCGACCGCAGCATATGTCCGCTGGCCGAGTGACCCGTCGATTATACCTCTGTAGTAGCCTTCTGACTGCAGAGCACGTTGGATCGCAGAGATCACTTCACGGCTTGCATTGGCTTCACAAAGAACCTGACGCCATTCAGCACGCTCTGGGCTGGTTTGCGTCCGACGCTCGATTGTGCCGAACTGAGCTGGAATGACGACTGTTTCAGTGCGGGCTGGTTGAGCCACACGTTGGACAGTCACAGTCTCGTAACGCGCTGGGATAACACGACGCTCAACACGTGGCGCATTGTCCACCACACGACGTGTAACCTGCTTGGTCACGGCCGGGATGACACGCTCTTGTGTGCGCGCTGGTGTTTTCACAACACGACGCGTGATCTGCTTGGTCACGGCTGGGATACGACGCTCTTGCGTAGACGCAGGTGTCTTAATCCGACGACGTGTTTCCGTCTTTGTCACAGCCGGGATCACACGCTCTTGCGTTTGAGCCGGAGTGCGCATGACACGACGTGTCACTTGCTTCGACACAGCCGGGATCACACGCTCTTGCGTCTGAGCCGGTGTCTTGACGACGCGGCGGGAGACAGTCTTAGTCACAGCTGGTGTGGCACGTTCAACCGCATGAGCGGGTGTCTTCACAACACGGCGCTCGACCGTTTTCGTCACCGCTGGGATCATGCGCTCTTGCGTCCGAGCTGGCGTTTTGACGACTTGACGTGTCACAGGCTTCATGACCGCTGGGATCACACGCTCTTGTGTTTGCGCGGGTGTGCGCATCACGCGGCGTTGAACCTGCTTAGACACAGCTGGGATAACCCGCTCTTGTGTTGACGCTGGCGTCTTCACGACACGACGGGAGACCGTCTTCGTCACCGCTGGAACCTGACGTTCGACAGTCCGCGCTGGTGTCTTCACGACACGACGTGTTTCCATCTTGGTCACAGCCGGGATCACGCGCTCTTGTGTTGACGCTGGCGTCTTCACAACACGACGTGTTTCCTGCTTCGTCACGGCTGGAACAGCGCGTTCCATCGTGCGGGCTGGTGTCTTAACGACGCGACGAGAGACTTGCTTGGTCACAGCGGGGATAGCCCGTTCTGTTGTCCGAGCCGGTGTCTTGACGACGCGGCGCGACACTGTCTTCGTCACAGCTGGGATAACCCGCTCTGTCGTAGCTGCTGGTGTCTTGATGCGACGACGTGTTTCCATCTTCGTCACAGCCGGGACCATGCGTTCCTGTGTCTGCGCTGGTGTCTTCACGACGCGGCGAGAGACTTGCTTCGTGACAGCTGGGATAACCCGTTCTGTCGTGGCGGCAGGTGTCTTCACGATGCGACGTGTTTCCATCTTCGTGACAGCTGGAATGACGCGCTCTTGTGTCCGTGCCGGTGTCTTGACGACGCGGCGGGAGACTTGAGCTGTCACAGCTGGGATGACCCGTTCAGTTGTCGCAGCAGGCGTTTTCACGATGCGGCGAGTTTCCATTTTGGTCACAGCCGGGATCACACGCTCTTGTGTCGATGCTGGCGTCTTGACGACGCGACGGGACACTGTCTTCGTCACAGCCGGTGTAGCACGTTCGATTGTGCGAGCCGGAGTTTTGATGACGCGGCGTGTTTCAGGCTTCGTGATCGCTGGGACCATGCGTTCCTGAACCTGAGCCGGTGTCTTGACGACGCGACGTGACACTTGCTTCGTGACCGCTGGGATAGCGCGCTCAACCGTAGAGGCTGGCGTTTTCACGATGCGACGTGTTTCCATCTTCGTAACCGCTGGGATCACGCGCTCTTGTGTTGACGCTGGCGTCTTCACAACACGACGAGACACAGTCTTCGTCACCGCTGGAACTTGACGTTCGACAGTCCGCGCCGGTGTTTTGACAACACGACGTGTTTCCATCTTGGTCACAGCTGGGATCATGCGCTCTTGTGTTGACGCTGGCGTTTTCACGACGCGACGGGACACTTGCTTGGTCACAGCTGGCACAACACGCTCAACGGTTTGCGCTGGAGTTTTGACGATCCGACGCGTTTCCATTTTCGTGATGGCTGGCACAACTTTCTCAACAGTCTGAGCTGGCGTTTTCACAACGCGGCGAGACACTTGCTTCGTCACAGCTGGGATGACCCGTTCTGTGGTGGCTGCTGGTGTCTTGATGCGACGACGTGTTTCCGTCTTCGTAACCGCTGGCACCATACGCTCTTGCGTACGTGCTGGCGTTTTCACGACGCGGCGAGACACTTGCTTCGTGACCGCTGGGATAGCGCGCTCAACCGTAGAGGCTGGCGTTTTCACGATACGACGTGTTTCCATCTTGGTCACAGCCGGGACCATACGCTCTTGCGTTTGAGCCGGTGTTTTGACGACGCGACGGGACACAGTCTTCGTCACAGCTGGCACAACGCGCTCAACTGTAGACGCTGGTGTTTTCACCACACGACGTGTTTCCATCTTCGTGACCGCTGGGATCATACGCTCTTGTGTACGCGCTGGCGTTTTCACGACGCGACGAGAGACTTGCTTCGTCACAGCTGGCGTGGCCCGCTCGATTGTCCGAGCTGGTGTTTTCACGACACGACGCGTTTGCGGCTTCGTAATCGCTGGTACCACACGCTCTTGTGTTGACGCTGGCGTCTTCACAACACGACGAGAGACTTGCTTCGTGACCGCTGGGACAACACGTTCGACAGTTGACGCAGGTGTCTTAATGACACGGCGTGTTTCCATCTTCGTGACGGCTGGTACCATACGCTCTTGTGTAGACGCTGGCGTCTTCACAACACGACGAGAGACAGTTTTCGTCACCGCTGGAACTTGACGTTCGACAGTCCGCGCCGGTGTCTTCACGACACGACGTGTTTCCATCTTGGTCACAGCTGGGATCACACGCTCTTGCGTAGAGGCAGGGCGATCTACAACACGACGCTGAACCTGCTGCGTGACAGCCGGGATCGTGCGCTCTTGTGTTGACGCTGGTGTCTTCACAACACGACGTGAGCGTGTTTTCGTGACAGCAGGGATCACTTTCTCAACTGTTTGAGCTGGTGTCTTGACGACGCGACGTGACACAGTCTTCGTCACAGCTGGGATAACCCGCTCTGCCGTAGAGGCTGGTGTCTTGATGCGACGACGTGTTTCCATCTTAGTCACAGCCGGGATTGTGCGCTCTTGCGTACGCGCCGGTGTCTTCACGACACGACGTGTCACAGTCTGTGTCTTCGCTGGGATCACGCGCTCTTGTGTTGACGCTGGCGTCTTCACAACACGACGTGTCTCAGTTTTAGTCACAGCCGGGATGACGCGCTCTTGTGTAGAGGCAGGACGATCCACAACACGACGAGACACTTGACGCGTGACCGCTGGGACCACTTTCTCAACTGTCCGTGCCGGTGTTTTGACGCGACGACGTGTTTCCATTTTGGTCACAGCTGGGATCACGCGCTCTTGTGTAGAGGCGGGACGATCAACGACACGACGTGTGACAGTTGATGTTTTCGCTGGGATCACACGCTCTTGTGTTGACGCTGGCGTCTTCACAACACGCTTGCTGATCGTTTTTGTGACCGCTGGGATACGACGCTCAACCACACGAGCTTCTTCAGCGACAACGCGAGTTGCAACTGAGCCCATTTGCTGACCCGTCGAACCTGACGCATTGGCTCTGCCGAATGACCGTGCACCGCCACCAGCAGCATCCGCTGAACGGGCTGAGGCTGCAGAGCGACCATCACGATCGTCACGGCCGTCTGAGTTCGCATCAACAAAGCCAGAGATACGGCCTTTGCTACCTGCATATTCAGCGTAACCAGCCTCGCCAGCGCGAAGAACGCGGGCAGGGGTTTTCACAACGCGGCGAGTGACCGTTTGTGTTTGAGCTGGAACAGCGATTTCGCGAGTAGTCGCAGGCGTGTCAACGACACGCTTTTGGATTGTCTTCGTCACCGCAGGAATAGTCCGCTCAACTGCGCGCGCCGGGGAAACCACGACTTGCTTAGTGATCGTCTTATATTTCGCTGGGATCAGGACACGACAGAGGATTTCACCTGTCTGAGACACAATCGTCTGTGTTGATTCAACAACCTGGTTAGAGACGCCGTTAAAGACCGTGAACTGACCGCGTGTGTTTGTGTTCACACGACCACCTGCACCCAGTGACCCTGCATTAAGGGCTTGGCTACCTGGCTTCCACTCTTCGCGAGCTGGCTCAATCAAAACGCGCTCTGAGCGTGTTTCGTATTTCGCTGGGATCACGTCGATCTCTGTGCGCTGAGGCGTGACAACAATCGTCTCGCTGACAGTGCGGTAAGTCGCTGGCACGGCTTCGAGGCGCACGCTAGCTTCTTGAGTCACGATTGTCTCAGTGACTGTTTCGTAAGTTGCCGGAATGACGATGAGGTCTTGAGCGGCATCTTGCTGAACATATGTTTGCTGCTCTGTGCGGAATTTCGCGGGAACAGATACATATTCGACAGTCTCAGGCTGAACGACGACAGTTTCAGTGACAGTCTCATACGTGGCTGGAATAGTCACCAACTCTGTTGAGGCTTCTTGAACGACGATTGTTTCAGTGACGTTTTTGTATGTCGCAGGGATCGCAACGAGTTCTGTTGTTGCTTCCTGAACCACAATCGCTTCTTGGTATGTTTCATACTCAGCTGGGATTGTGACGTAATCGACGGATTGTGGCTGAACCACAACTGTGTCTGTCACTGTTTTGTATGTCGCAGGAATCACAACCAATTCGGTCGTAGCTTCTTTGACAACAACAGTTTCTGACACTGTTTCAAACGTCGCTGGAATTGTGACCAGCTCTGTTGAGGCTTCTTGAACCACAACCGTTTCAGTCACAGTCTCGAACGTCGCTGGGATTGTGACCAGCTCAGTTGAGGCTTCCTGAACCACAACAGCTTCTTGATATGTTTCATACTGCGCAGGGACAGTGACGTAATCAACGGATTGCGGCTGAACCACAACCGTTTCAGTCACAGTCTCAAACGTCGCAGGAATTGTGACCAATTCCGTTGTCGCTTCTTGCACAACATATGTCTCGGACACAGTCTCGTAGACGGCTGGGATAGTGACCAACTCAGTCGTGGCTTCCTGAACGACGACTGTGTCAGTCACAGTTTTGTAAGTCGCAGGGATTGTCACGAGCTCAGTTGACGCTTCTTGCACCACGATTGGCTCTTGAACCGTCTCGAACACAGCTGGAACTGTTTCGTATGTTACGGAGGCAGGCGTCACGACGACTGTTTCAGACACAGTTTCGAACGTCGCAGGGATTGTCACGAGCTCAGTTGACGCTTCTTGCACCACGATTGGCTCTTGAACCGTCTCGTAGACCGCTGGGACAGAGACGTAAGTCACTGTTTGCGGTGTGACGACAACTGTTTCAGTCACAGTCTCGAACGTCGCTGGGATTGTCACCAACTCTGTTGATGCTTCTTGGACGACAACGCTCTCAGTCACAGTTTCGTATTCGGCTGGGACAGTTACGTACTCGACGCCAGCAGGCTGGACGACGACTGTTTCAGTCACAGTTTCAAACGTGGCTGGGATCGTGACCAGCTCTGTTGACGCTTCTTGCACCACGATTGGCTCTTGGACCGTTTCGTAGACAGCTGGGACAGAAACATATTCCACAGTTTGTGGCGTCACGACAACTGTTTCAGACACAGTTTCGAACGTCGCTGGGATCGTGACTAGCTCTGTTGACGCTTCTTGCACCACGACCGGCTCTTGAACCGTTTCGTAGACAGCTGGGACAGATACATATTCGACGCCAGCAGGCTGGACGACGACTGTTTCAGTCACAGTTTCGTATGTGGCTGGGATGGTCACCAACTCTGTGGACGCTTCCTGCACGACGATTGTGTCAGTGTAAGTCTCGTATTGAGCTGGGACTGTCACGTAATCGACAGTTTGTGGCTGAACCACAACTGTTTCAGTTACAGTTTCAAATGTCGCTGGGATCGTGACGAGTTCAGTTGAGGCTTCTTGGACTACAACTGGCTCTTGGATCGTTTCGTAAACCGCTGGGATGACTTCATAAGTCACTGTTTGCGGTGTCACGACGACTGTTTCAGTCACAGTTTCGAATGTCGCTGGGATTGTGACGAGTTCAGTTGACGCTTCTTGAACGACCACTGGCTCTTGCACAGTCTCAAACACAGCTGGAACTGTCTCATATGTCACGGACGCAGGCGTCACGACGACTGTTTCGGACACAGTCTCAAATGTCGCTGGGATCGTCACCAACTCTGTAGACGCTTCCTGAACCACGACAGGCTCTTGAATTGTTTCGTAAACAGGCGGCACAGAGACATATTCAACGCCAGCAGGCTGGACGACGACTGTTTCAGTGACCGTTTCGAATGTCGCTGGAATTGTGACGAGTTCTGTTGACGCTTCTTGGACGACAACGCTTTCAGTCACAGTTTCGTATTCTGCCGGCACAGATACATATTCAACGCCAGCAGGCTGGACGACGACTGTTTCAGTGACCGTTTCGAATGTCGCTGGAATTGTGACCAACTCTGTTGAGGCTTCCTGAACTACGACAGGCTCTTGAATTGTCTCGTAAACAGCTGGGACAGACACGTAATCCACAGTTTGTGGCGTGACGACGACTGTTTCAGTGACCGTTTCGAATGTCGCTGGAATTGTGACCAATTCTGTCGACGCTTCTTGAACCACAACAGGCTCTTGAATTGTTTCGTAAACAGGTGGGACAGTGACATACTCAACAGATTGCGGCTGAACCACAACTGTTTCAGTCACAGTCTCGAACGTCGCTGGAATTGTGACCAACTCTGTCGACGCTTCCTGAACCACAACAGCTTCCTGATATGTTTCATACTGTGCAGGGACAGTGACGTAATCAACAGATTGCGGCTGAACCACAACAGTCTCGGACACAGTCTCGAACGTCGCTGGGATCGTCACCAATTCTGTGGACGCTTCCTGAACGACGACAGTTTCTGTCACAGTCTCGAACTCAGCTGGGATAGTGACGAGCTCTGTAGACGCTTCTTGAACTACAACTGTTTCAGTCACTGTTTCAAACGTCGCTGGGATCGTCACCAACTCTGTCGACGCTTCTTGAACCACAACAGGCTCTTGAACTGTTTCAAACACTGCTGGAACAGTTTCGTAAGTCACGGACGCAGGCGTCACGACGACTGTTTCGGACACAGTCTCGAACGTCGCTGGGATCGTTACCAATTCTGTGGACGCTTCTTGAACCACAACTGTATCTGTCACTGTTTCAAAGACAGGCGGGATTGTCACAAGCTCTGTTGACGCCTCTTGAACGACAACATTCTCAGTAACAGTTTCATAGGTCGCTGGGATTGTGACCAGCTCTGTTGACGCCTCTTGGACAACAACAGTTTCTGCAACGGTCTCGTATGTCGCAGGCACGGTAGTGTATTCAACACCAGCGGGCTGTATGACAACGGTTTCAGACACAGTTTCGAAAGTTGCAGGGATTGTTACGAGTTCTGTTGAGGCCTCTTGGACTACAACAGTGTCAGTGACTGTTTCGAACACTGGGGGAATTGTGACGAGTTCAGTCGATGCTTCTTGCACCACGACAGTATCGGTATAATTCTCATAGACGGCTGGGACAGTCACATACTCGACAGTCTCAGGCTGAACGACGACTGTTTCTGTCACAGTCTCGTAAACCGCTGGGATCGTGACCAACTCAGTTGACGCCTCTTGGACAACAACAGTGTCAGTAACTGTGCGGAAAGAAGAACCCGCTGTGCGGCCTGCCGTGCTACCGCCTGAATAGGCGAGGGACGGGTTGGCTGAAATCACATTGCCGTCAAGACCCACAAAGCGGCCATTGGCGTCGATTGTGCCGGCGCGCTGGCCAGATGTGCGGTTATAGACAACATTGCTGCCGTCAAAGCGGTAAGTCACGCCATTGGCTGTCAACGTGCCGCCAGCACCGCCAGCCGTGTTGCCGCTGACAGGGACAAGCTCGTAGCTTTCTTCCTGAACGAGAACGCGCTCTGTCACTGTTTCAAGAACAGCTGGAATCTTTTTGATTTCTTCACCGGCTTGACGCAGGACGACCTGCTCCGTTGAAGTTTCATACTGCGCAGGTACGATTACCCGAGCAAAACATTCGCCAGGAAGCGGATTGCCGGGTGGCAGTTCCTGAGCGATGGATGGTGCAGCTAGCACCGCGGCCGATGCGGCCATTAATAGAGTACGTTTCATTTGATAAAACCCCCAAAACTCTCAATAACAATCATCTGCAAAATCGCAGACACTCTTTCAACTTAACCAAAGCTTAATGCTTTGGCTAGCCGTTAATCCCTCTTTAATAGGCTTAAAGAGAATTTCAACGTCTAATTGGCTACACGCGAAAAGGACGGAAAAAAGACGCCTTAGCGGCGTGTAATAGTTCCTTGTCCCCTCGAGTGTCTCCATACGCCTCTTCTATTACGACTGAATGTGGCGCAAATTCGTCATAAATGCGGCGAACCTTGTTGGCCCCCCAAATATTGTAGCCAGAGATGTCGCCCGTCAGGCGGCCGTCTTCTGTCTGTAATTCCACGGCTAGAACATGGCTTTCATGAATGGAATATGAACTGGCCCAAGCCTTCAAATATGGCGCGATAGATGCGCTGCATATATATAATGACTCAGGGGCCGCATTTGGGCCGCTTAAAATCTCGCTCAATCGAGCGTGTGCGCCGGGGCGAATCAGGTCGGGTATGACTTCCGCTGCAAATTGCTGGGCGCGAGCGGTCATTTGGGCCTCGGACTCGCCCGCGAAAAACCGTTTTATCACGGCCTTTTTTACAGCATGACGATCAATCAGGCCGAGCTTGTAACTTATAAATGTAGGAAGCAGACGCATGATTTTGCCAAACCAGCGCACGGGGCCTGCATAATACCGCAGGAACATCGCAAATGTATCGCGCGTCGTGATTGTACCGTCAAAATCGAAAACAATTAGCGATTTGGGCGGGGGCTGCGTCACAATAACTCGACTTTAAAGGGTGATTCTTGTGCGTGCTATACAAGTTCTGCACCACTCGCAAGTTTGGGGGAGGGCTGTGGTTAATCAAAATCACGGCTCACACATCGTCAATATTTATACAACCGCAATTTGATCTTGCGAGCGCGGGGGATAACGGTCAAAACACAGATAACATCCTGACACTATAGGTACATCTTATGCGCTTTTTGGCTCTTTATCTCGTTGTAATGTCTACAGTTTTGCTTACGTCTTGCGAGATCAGGCGTGACCAAGCCGCAAGGCGAAGTCCACTTTGCACAGCAAGCCTCGGACCTGAAAGCCGATCCTGCCATTGAATATGGACGGCTACCCAACGGCCTGCGCTACGCAGTGCGCCAGAACGAGACGCCGAGCAACACGGCCAGCCTACTTATGCGGATTGATACGGGGTCGCTCAACGAATCAGACGAAACACGCGGGATTGCCCATTTCTTGGAGCATATGGCCTTTAACGGCTCAGAGAATATTCCCGAAAACGAGATGATCAAGCGCTTGGAGCGTTTCGGTTTGGCTTTCGGGGCGGACACCAATGCCTCGACCAGTTTTGACGAGACAATTTACCAACTCGAACTCCCTGAAGTGAATGAGGAGATCGTCAATGAAACTATGATGATTATGCGCGAAACGGCCTCCCGCCTGACGCTAGATGCAGACGCGATTGACCGAGAGCGCGGCATCATTTTGGCGGAGAAGCGCACGCGCAATTCCCCCGCTTTTCAAGCCTTCATCGACAGCCTGAATTTCTACCTAGAGGGCTCGCGCGTGCCCAATCGCATCCCGATCGGCACGCCAGAGACAATCGCCAGCGTCACGCGTGAACAATTTGTGGATTTCTACCGCGGCTATTACCGTCCAGATAACACATTCATCACATTCGTAGGCGATTTTGAAACTAGCTATGCCATTGAAAAAATTGAGGAATATTTTGGGGACTGGGAAGCCGTTGGCGAAGCCAAGCCAGACCTTGATCCTGGGGTGGTCAGCTTCGATACACCCCGCACTCACGTCTATTCCAACCCCGAGGTTGAGACGAGTGTGTCGCTATCCACGCTCTCTAAACCCGTGGATTTAGACGATAATGCTAAGACGCGGGAGCAGGTGTTGATCGATAACCTCGGCAATACAATTCTAACCCGACGCCTCGGCATGCTCGCACGCTCAGAAGACGCAAAATTCATCAGCGCGTCGGCCTCAACCTATGACCTATTTGACGCTGCAGAGGTTAGCACGCTGTCAGTCAATACACAGTCTGACGCTTGGGACGCGGGCCTCGCCCAAGCCGAGCAAATGTTACGGCAAGCGCTGGCCTTTGGTTTCACACAGGCTGAATTGGATGAACAACTCGCCAATTACCGCAAAGGTCTCGAAGTCGCAGTTCAAACATCGCCCACGCGCCGCACACCAAGTCTCGCGCGCCGTATTCTCAGCAGCTTTGCATCAGATAGCGTCGTAACGTCCCCTCAAGCTGATCTTGAGCTGTTCCAAAAACGAGCAGATGCCATCACGTTAGAACGCGTTGAAAAAGCGTTTCGTGAGCAATGGGCGAAGCTGGAAACAGCGCCGCAGCTGGAATTGACGACCAATCAAGACATTGAGGGCGGGGAGGCGACGCTAGAAGCGGCCTATGCCGCGTCCCGTGCTATTCCTGTGGAAGCGCAGATCGAAAAAGCGGCGCAGACCTTCGCCTATACTGACTTTGGCCCTGCGGGAAAGGTCGTTGAGCGCAGTAAAATCGAAGATATAGAGATCACGACTGTCATGTTCGACAATAATGTGCGTTTGAATATCAAGAAAACGCCCTATGAAACCGAAGTCATACGCCTGAAAGTCGCCATGGGTGGGGGCAGTTTGACGTTCCCGACCGATCAGCCAGGGTTTCGCACCTTCGCGCCCAATATGATCGGCTTATCAGGATTAGAGGCGCATAGCGTTGACGATATTCATACGCTTATGGCGGGTAAGTCCGTCGGAGCGGCGATCAGCTTTGATAACCGAAATATGACTATTTCAGGCTCTACCGTGCCGGGGGATTTGGATGATCAACTCAACCTCATGGCCGCCTACGCTATTGCACCAGGCTACCGGGCAGAGGCGCAGTCACAATATAACAAATATATTGAGTCCTTCTATCCAACGCTGGACTCAACACCGGGCGGCGTGTCCGCGCGCGATGTTCCGCGCCTAATCCGCTCTGGCGACACACGCTACGGTTTTCCGACACAAGCAGAGTTGCTAGAGCTTGATTTTGATGATGTTAAAACTTGGCGCGAAGCCAATGTTGACGGTAGCGCGATCGAGGTTTCTGTTGTGGGTGATGTCGACGAAGAGGCAGTGATTGCCGCTGTCGCACGCACATTCGGGGCTTTGCCAGAGCGGGCGAAACTCCCCGTCATGCCGCCGCTATCCTTGCGCCAACTGACATTTCCGCAGGGCTCCAAAGTGCCGACTAAGCTAACGCATGCGGGGGATCCTGAAACCGCGATGTTGCAAATTTATTGGCCTGCGCCAGACGGATCTGACATCGAAACGTCGCGCAAAGTTTCAACGCTGTCGCGCATGTTCCGCTTGCGCCTGACTGAAGAATTGCGCGAATCTGAGGGCGCGAGCTACTCGCCCCGCGCGTTCTCTTATGCCTCGCGGCTTTTTCCCGATTACGGCTATATCGGCGCGTCGTTAGAGCTATCGCCCGCTGAAATTGATGTGATGAGTGAGAAGGTAGAAGCGATTGCGGCTGAATTCCGCGCGGGTGATTTTGATGCCTCGCTGTTTGACCGTGCGATCAAACCAACGCGGGAACGTATTGAAAACAGCCTTGAAGACAATGGCTATTGGATGAGCGTCATCGACAGTGCGCAGACTGACCCCGTGCCGCTAGACAATCACCGCTCACGCGATGCGACGTATCAAAATATGACAGTTGAGGACATTCAAGCTGTCGCAAAACAGATTTTTGATCCGAAATCAGTCTATAAGGTGCAAATTCTACCCGGCACGTAAAAGACTCGGTTCACGTCCTATTTACTGTAATCATTGAGTTTTTCGTAAGATTTAAGACCTGATTAACCATGTTTTTGTGCCGATTGTTCATTTCGGCACAAAATTCCCCTCTTGGCAGAGTGGGTGCAAGTCTCCTCCCAAATCCGGCGCCATTGCGTCGTGAGCATGTGGAGATAGACATGAAAAGATTTGTTAAACATAAGGCCTTTGGTAAGTTCGCTCAAACAACACGCCTGTTGAAACGCGACACCTCAGGCAATATCGCGATTATGACAGCCGTTTTGGGCGTCGTATTTGCCGGCGGCCTCGCGCTCGCCATTGATATGTCGCAGGCTTATTTCGCCAAGCAGCGTTTGCAAGCGACGACAGACTCGATCGCGCTTCTGGCCGCGAAAGACAGCCTCAAATCACAAGCGGATTTGACAGCGGCGGCGCAGGCCTATTTCGACTTTACTTATCCAGGCGCGAAGGGCGAGCGCATTGAGTTGATCGACATTCAACGTGATGGCGATACAGTTCGCCTCAGCGCTCGCAATAACATTGATGCTTATTTCGCACGTGTATGGGGCAAGAATAGCATGGATGTCAGTGTTGTTTCAGAGGCGACCTACGCCAATAAAGCGCTCGATATCGCCCTCGTGCTAGATACAACAGGATCAATGCGCGGGACGAAGATGAACGCGCTGAAGGCTGCTGCCAATAATCTTGTCGACACGTTAGAAGGCTCAGGCAATGAGAATTTGCGGATGTCAGTTATCCCGTTCTCACAATACGTCAATGTTGGTCTGTCGCGCCGCTATGAACCATGGCTTGACGTACCTGACGATAATACAACGACTGGCGAAGAAGTCTGTCGTATGCGCCGCGACGTTGTCTCTCGCTCGAACTGCCGCACAGTCGCCAAGACGTGCCGAAATGATGGTGTTGCTTATGAATGTGACCGTCAAGTTTGCGATACGGAATATGGCCCAGAATATGAAAGCTGTTCTGTTCCAACTTACCGCGCACGCTGGAATGGTTGTGTCGGATCACGCGATGTTCCGCTTGATACAGATGCGCCCTATGCGGGTCGTCAAATCCCTGGCTTGCTGAATGTGAAATGCGGGACAGAGATTCAAGACCTGACGAAGAACCTACGTGACGTGAAATCTACTGTGCGCAAATTACGCGCGGATGGTGACACCTACATGCCAGCAGGCCTTGTTTGGGGCTGGCGTGCGCTGGACCGTGAGCAGCCTTTGGCAAGTAGTGCGCCGCGCGGCGTGACTGATACAGAACGTGTTCTAGTCCTGATGACGGATGGTGAGAATACACGGTCCAAGACGGATGATCGTCACAATGGCTACAATAAAAATGCTGCCGACGACACGACGCGCATCTTGTGTAACAATATCAAGGGCGAGAAAATTACTGTCTATACGATCGCCTATGACATCACCGATAACAGCACACGGACCTTGGTGAGCAGTTGCGCGACGGATAGCAGCAAATTCTTCTCTGCGACCAATGCTGCCGATCTAGATGCAGCATTCCAAGAGATCGCGGCGAGCCTGAATGATCTGCGTTTGACGATCTAAGGCCATCCGACCTTCACATGAAAAAGGCCAGATCACCCGATCTGGCCTTTTTTGTATTTATTCGGCAACACCAATCAGTTGGACGTTAAACAGCAGCGTCGCATTGGGCGGAATACCGCGTGTGCCGCGCGGGCCGTATGCGAGATCGCCAGGAATGTAGAGCGTCCGCGCCTCGCAGACTTTCATGCCCTGCAGGCTCTCAATCCAACCAGGAATGACACGATTGGCAGGGAAATCAATGGTTTCGCCGCGCTCATAGGAGCTATCGAAGACAGACCCGTCTGGGAAATACCCGTGATAGTGAACCGTCACGACTTGGCCGCCAACAGGCGACGCGCCGTTTTTGAGACCTTTCTGCGCCACCACATATTGCAAGCCACTATCCGTTGTCGTCACGCCCTTGCGCGCTTTGTTTTCCGCCAGATAAGCCGCCGCGTCGAGAGATGCATCAGGGCCAACATCTGTGTAATCTGTCACCTCTAGGACTTGGTCAGCAGGGCAGGCATAGACAGCTTTCGCGGGATCGACGGGGCCGTCAGAGGCAGTGTTACCACAGGCGGCGAGGGCGGCAGTTGCAAGGCCGAGGAGTAGGAGGCGTGTCATAAGATTTCCTTTGGGTGGTTGATATTCATTCATTCAATGCGTGATTAGCGCGCGAGTTCCTTCATCGCGTTTTCCAGACCAGATAGCGTCATCGGGAACATGCGATCTTTGCCAATGATCTCTTGGATCATCAACGTATTTTGCGAGTAGGACCAGTATTTTTCCTCGGTCGGGTTGATCCAAACGAGATGCGGGTAAATCTCGACGAGGCGTTGCAGCCAGATCGCGCCCGCTTCTTCATTCCAATGTTCAACAGAGCCGCCACGCATGGACACTTCATATGGGCTCATCGCGGCGTCTCCGACCATGACAACGCGGTGGTCTGAGCCGAATTTGTGGAACACATCCCAAGTCGGCGTGACCTCACTCATGCGGCGGATATTATCCTGCCAGACTTGCTCATACAGGCAGTTGTGGAAGTAGAAATATTCAAGCCGCTTGAACTCGCTACGCGCCGCAGAAAACAGCTCTTCGACCTGCTTGATATGTCCGTCCATCGAACCGCCAATATCGAAGAAGGCCAAAACTTTAACCGCGTTGCGCCGCTCTGGTCGCATCTTAATGTCGAGCCAACCTTGCTTGGCCGTGCCCGCGATTGTGCCTGCCAAATCTAGCTCTTCGGCTGCGCCCTCGCGCGCAAATTTACGGAGACGGCGGAGGGCAACTTTAATATTGCGCGTGCCGATTTCGCGGTCACCATCAAGGTTCTTAAATTGCCGCTTGTCCCAGACTTTAACGGCCTTACCGTGGCGACCTTTATCTTGACCAATGCGCACGCCTTCGGGGTTGTAGCCATTTGCACCAAAGGGCGATGTGCCCGCAGTGCCAATGTTTTTATTGCCGCCTTCATGACGTTTATCTTGATTTTCCAACCGTTCTTTCAGCGCCTCCATGATCTTGTCCAGATCGCCTAGTCCTTCGATTTCGGCCATTTCCTCGGGCGTCAGATATTTCTCCGCCATCGCGCGCAGCCAGTCAGATGGTATCTCGCTAGCGTCATGGCCGAAAATATCGCCGAGATAATCAATGCCGCGAAAGCTGTGGCCGAAGACTTGGTCAAATTTGTCCAAGTCACGTTCGTCTTTGACGAGAGCCGTGCGGGCAAGGAAGTAAAACCCGTCCAAGCTTTCATTCGCCACGCCTTTATCAACGCCTTCCAGCAGTGTCAGATATTCGCGGATGGAGACAGGAATTTTCGCGCGGCGGAGTTCTGAGAAAAAAGTGTGGAACATCTATTCGCACTCGCCCAAAGACGCAGCGCTGACACCGTTGGAATTGGCGACACATTCATTGGCGTAGGTCTGTCCGTCGCAGCCACAGACGGGATTGTAATCCATTGTGCAAGCCTCTGGGATTGGTTTGCAAATACCTGGGGCATCCGCCGCACCGCACATCTTCTCAACCGTGCGATAGCAAAATTCGCCCGTGTTACAACTTTGTCCACCGCCAACGACCATGCCACCACACGACCGCTCACTCGCGACGGGTGCGCTATTAGGAAAGCCGGGCGGGGGGAGGTGAGGTTGGTTTTGTGATCCAGGTGCTTTGTCAGGCGAAGCAGGCGTTACTGCGGTGGGAGCGCAAGCCAATAAAAGCAAGCTCGTGAATGCGATAAAAAGCCCGCGCATTAGCCCGTCCGCATCTCTGTTTCAATTTGCGCCGCCGCTTCGGGGTCAAGGCGCATCGCCATGGCGAGTTGATCCAGATAGTCACGTTCTTTGGGGTTCAGGCCATTGGCAACACGGCAAGAGACGGCGTAAATCTCGGCCGCCATCTGGTCTGACTTGGCCATAGATGCGATGACTTTGGCGCTAGCGGGCGTGTCCAAGATCGCTTGAAGGTCGCTATTGCTCGCCCCCTCATGCGCGTCGATCAGGGCTTGCTCCTCAGCATCAATCCGCCCGTCTGCTTTGGCAGCGGCCACCATCGCCTTGAGCAAAACTTCCGCACGCGCATTTCCTGCATCCCCTTTGAGGAGGCCGATCGCATCGTTGAAATCTTTGGGCATCGCGCCACGCTGATGTGCCCGATAGGCGACCATGCCAAGCGCGCCTAAGCCCCCCAATGTCGCCAGTTTTCGCGCCGAGCGTGACTGCAGCAATAGCGCAATCGCGCCCGCTGCACCTGCATATTTGGCTTGCTTTCGAATTTTTGCGCGGATTGCCTCTGTGTCGTCCATGCCGAGTTTGTCGATCAACACGTCTTCGCCCTGCTTCGCTAACGCCTTGCCTTTAGTGGTCAATTCAGGGATTTGGCTTTTGCCGTCTGCGAGTAGCGCGCGCCCTTGCGCCAAGATTTGTTCCAGTAATTCCTGCGCTTGTAACTGTGTGCTGCTCATATTGGCCTCCATCGTAAGACAGCTTTATAAGACAAGGGCGGGCTATTCACAAATGCTGCTTGATTTTTTTCACGCGAGCCGCAGGGTGCAGGAAAGATTGGGAGAGTAAGATGATGCGCGTCGTCAAATGGGTTGGATTGGGATTGCTGTGCCTCATCGTGCTGGGCGCAATTATCGCCGCGATTGTTTTGCGCACACCCGCCCCGCCCAAGATCGATAAAGCTGCCATTCTCGCGACAGCTAAAACCTATGACGCTCGTATTCTGCGCGATAATTACGGCGTGCCCCATATTCACGGCAAGGCTGATGCAGACGCGTCCTTTGGCTTTGGCTACGCTCATGCTGAAGATGATTGGGAGACGATCCAGACGACTTTGATCGCCGCCCGTGGCCGTAGTTCTGAGTATTTTGGCCAAGAGGTCGCGCCGCCTGATTATCTGTTTGATTTGTTCAAAGTGACCGAGGCTGTTGAGAGCAAATTCTCGACCCTGTCGCCGCAGACTCAATCAGTTGCCAAAGCCTATGCGGATGCGATCAACCTTTGGGGCGTCGAAAATCCTGACCGCGTCTTACCAGGTGTGCTACCCGTGACAGCATATGATGTTGTGGCGGGTTTCACTTGGGCGACTCCGTTTTTCTACCGCCTAGACCTGCGGCTCGAAGATTTATTCACCGCAGAGAATAAACCCAATGTCAGCCCGTGGCGCGAAATAACCCTCAACCTGCCAAGCCTAACGCAAGCGGCGACTGTGCGCGGGTCCAACGCATTTGCCGTTGCGCCCGCTCGCAGCACTGACGGTCACACACGGCTGGTTGGCAATTCGCATCAACCGATGACAGGGCCATATGCGTGGTATGAGGCGCATATGATCTCGGATGAGGGCATGAATATTACGGGCGGGACATTCCCCGGCGTGCCGATTATCAGCCAAGGCGTGACGCCTGATCTGGCGTGGACACATACAGTCAATATGCCTGATCTGCTCGATATTTATGCCTTGGACGTGGATGATCAAGACGACCCACAGCGCTACAAAATGGACGGTGAGTGGCGAGACTTTATGCGGTCTAAATCCAAGTTTCGCGTGAAACTTTGGCGCGGCTTTTCGCTCCCTGTCACACGTGATGTCTTGTGGTCAGACCACGGTACTGTGCTGTCGACTCCCACGGGTCATTACGCCATTCGTTTTGCAGGATTGCAAGAGGTTGGCGCTTTGGAGCAGTGGTATGAAATGGGTAAGGCGACCAATATGGCGGAGTGGAAAGCGACTTTGGCGAAGAATGGCGTGCTGTCTTTCAATATCGTCTACGCCGATAAAGACGGCAATATTGCGCATGTCTACAATGCGAAAATGCCCAAGCGCATTGAGGGCCCAGATTGGACCGGTGTTCTGCCAGGGGATCGATCAGAACTGACATGGAACGAATATGCTGATCCGCGAGACCTTCCGCAAATTTGGAATCCAGACTGCGGTTGGGTGTTCTCCGCCAATGCCACACCTTTTCAAGTCACGGACCCCGGATGCGATTTATCCCGCGAAAATTTCTCCAAGACTTTCGGCATTGAGACCCGCATGACCAATCGCGCCAAGCGGTCGATTGCGCAGCTTTCCAAGGACGAAGCTATTTCTCGCGAAGAGTTACTGGCGTACCGCGCAGACGCGACCTATGCGCCTGACTCGACGCTGATGAAATTCGTGGTCGAATTGGTCAGCACGCAATCTGATGACCCTCTCATTCAACAGGCGCAGGAAATCCTACGAAATTGGGACGGCAGCACGGAGCGTGACAGTCGCGGGGCGGCGCTGGCGGTGATTTCTGGTACGCGCGCGCTTGGCTATCAATATGACGAGACTTTGCAGCCACCGATGGACGCACTCTTGCAGACCGCAAAAGATCTGCAGACTCGCTTTGATCGCCTTGACCCCGAATGGGGGGAGGTCAACCGTATTCAGCGAGGCGATATTGATGTGTCGATCAACGGCGCGCCAGATGTGTTGCGTGCGATCTATGCCGACCGCGACGGTGTGGCCAAGACGGGAGTGATGAACGCATTTGCAGGCGATACGCATATCTTCATCGCGGATTGGAACCCAGACGGCGAATTGCGCCTTGATACGATCCATCAATACGGCGCAGCAACGCTGAATGAGTCGTCTCCGCATTATGCGGACCAAGTCGAGATGTTTGCGCGCGGCGAGTATAAGCCAATGCCTGTCACCTTGGACGAAGTTTTGGCCGTCGCTGTGCGCGATTACCGCCCCGGTCAATAGTCAGCATCAAAAACGGCGCCTCGACTTACGAGACGCCGTTCTGACTGGCGGCCCCCACCAAAGGGGGGAGCGAGGGTCTTAGGCCAGCTCAAACCGATCGAGCATCATGACTTTATCCCAAGCGGCAACGAAGTCTTTGACGAATTTTTCCTTCTTATCATTTTGCGCATAAACTTCCGCCAAGGCACGGAGTTGCGAGTTTGATCCAAAGACCAAGTCTACACGGGTGCCAGTCCATTTCGTCTTGCCTGTCGCGCGGTCTTTGCCCACGAACTGCTGCTGATGTTCGTCAGCCGCTTCCCATTTCGTGTTCATATCGAGCAAGTTGACGAAGAAATCATTGGTGAGCTTGCCAGGTGTTTTGGTCAAAACACCATGCTTTGAGCCACCTTGATTGGCCCCTAAAACACGTAAGCCACCCACAAGAACCGTCATTTCAGGCGCAGTCAGTGTAAGTAGCTGCGCGCGGTCGATAAGCAAATCTTCCGTTGGCACTTTGAACTGCTTGGACAGATAGTTGCGGAAGCCATCGGCTTTCGGTTCCATCGGCTCAAACGACTCGGCATCGGTCATTTTCGCTGTTGCATCTGTATGGCCTGGCGTGAAGGGAACCGTTACTTTGTGGCCCGCGTCTTTCGCCGCTTTTTCGATCGCGGCACACCCACCCAAGACGATCAGGTCGGCGAGGGAGACGTCACCGTCAAAATCGCCCTTGATTGCTTTGAGTTTCCGCAGAACTTTACCGAGTTTTTTCGGATCATTGACCTCCCAGCTTTTTTGCGGGGCGAGAGCGACACGGGCGCCATTGGCCCCGCCGCGCTTATCCGATCCGCGGAAGCTGGAGGCTGACGCCCAAGCGGCCGAAACGAGTTCTGGCACTGACAGACCAGAGTCGAGAATTTCAGCTTTCAAAGCTTTGATCTGCGACTTGCTGATCTTCTTCTTCGGTGCAGCAGGAATGGGGTCTTG
The DNA here is from genome assembly GCF_048319245.1 of Litorimonas sp. RW-G-Af-16. Taxonomy (GTDB): domain Bacteria; phylum Pseudomonadota; class Alphaproteobacteria; order Caulobacterales; family Maricaulaceae; genus Litorimonas. Next base: position 1,594,273 of record NZ_CP166993.1, on the reverse strand, counting down.
CCAGATCAAATCTTCCTTAGGCACTTCAGGGCCGAGGTAGCGAACTTTTGGTCCCATATCGCGGTGGCACAATTTGAACCATGCGCGCGCAAAAGCATCCTCAAACTCTTTGGGCTTCTTGCGGAAGCGCTCAGAGATTTTGCGGTAGGCAGGGTCGACCTTCATTGCCATGTCCGCTGTCGTCATAATGGTCGGTACCATTTTTGATGGATCATGCGCGTCTGGCGCCATGTTGGATGGGTTTGGATTGACGGGTGTCCATTGATGTGCGCCAGCTGGGCTTTTTGTCAGCTCATACTCATTGTCGAGCAGGAGGTCGAAATAGCCTTTTCCCGGACCTGTTGACCATGTGGCCGGTTCCGTAGTCCACGGCTCCTTCAATGCCTGACGTGATCGTGTCAACGCCTTTGCCTGATTTGTACGTGCTGGTCCAACCGAGGCCTTGCTCCGTGATGTCGCCACCTTCGGGTTCTGCCCCGACGAGGCCTGCATCACCAGCGCCGTGGCATTTGCCGAATGTATGACCGCCAGCCGTCAGGGCCACTGTCTCTTCGTCATTCATCGCCATGCGTGCAAATGTTTCGCGAATATCGCGGCCCGACTGCATTGGGTCAGGACGGCCATTCGGGCCTTCAGGATTGACGTAGATCAAGCCCATTTGCACAGCGGCGAGGGGATTGTCCAAGACACGGTCGCCAGAGTAACGGTTGTCACCAAGCCATTCTTCTTCTGTGCCCCAATAGACATCTTCCTCAGGTTCCCAAACGTCTTCACGTCCGCCGCCAAAGCCAAAGACGGGACCGCCCATGGATTCAATCGCGACATTCCCTGTCAGGATGAACAAGTCTGCCCACGAAATAGCATCGCCATATTTCTGCTTGATCGGCCAGAGTAGGCGGCGGGCTTTGTCGAGGTTGGCGTTATCTGGCCAAGAGTTGAGCGGAGCAAAGCGTTGCGAGCCTGCAGATGACCCACCGCGTCCATCGGCTGTGCGGTATGTGCCAGCTGCGTGCCACGCCATACGGATGAAGAACGGACCGTAGTGACCGTAATCGGCAGGCCACCAATCTTGGCTATCCGTCATCAGGGCTGTCAGATCTTTCTTGAGCGCTTTGTAGTTCAGGCCTTTGAATGCTTTTTTGTAGCTGAACTCTTCGCCGAGGGGGTTGGAGAGTGCGGAGTTCTGCGACAGGATTTTCAGGTTGAGTTGGTTGGGCCACCAATCGGCGTTTGTGCGCTTTTCAAAGCGGGTGGGCGAGCCGTGTAGGACGGGGCATTTGCCTTCTGTTTTGACGGTCAATTCATTCATAGGGTCTCTCCATGGGCTAAGGGCCAGCTTATCCTCCGCGAGTGCGGGCTGTGTGGCGGTCTTGAAAGTTGATGCGGCACGCGCTTCTGAGTCGCTTATGGCCTGACATTGATTGAAAACTATCGCGGGAAAGCGGCGATTAACAATCGAATGTTT